>JANOIR010000087.1:0-2420 GCA_031407765.1 Vicinamibacteraceae bacterium | reverse complement strand
CCGGCCAAAGGAGCGCGTCATGAGTTCGCCAATCACCCTGAGCGGCTTCAACAACATCGATTTCAGCTCGGTCTTGAACGCCCTGATGTCTCAGGAGCGGATTCCCGTCACTCAGCTGACGAAGCATCAGACCGACCTCACCAACCAGAAGACGTTCTTCACGACGTTCGCCACCAAGCTCGCCAGCCTCGAGAGCGCCGTCGCGTCGCTCACCGCGGCCAACGCCTTCGACGGCCGCAGCGCGACCGTCTCCGATCCGACCGCGGCAAAAGTCCAGGTCGGCAGCACGACGCCCCGGGGCAGCTATTCGATCGTCGTGTCCAGCCTCGCCAAGGCCCAGGTCACCGGCACGTCGAGCGCCCACACCGACCGCAACTCGACCATCGTCGCGAGCGCCGGCACGCTGACCATCGGCGGCGTCGCCGTCACCCTCGCGGGCGACGTGACCCTCGACGGCCTCGCCGACGCAATCAACGGCACGGCGAACATCGGCGTCAGCGCCTCGGTGGTCCAGAACGGTGGCACCTTCCAGATCGCGCTGACCGGCCAGCAGACCGGCGCGGCCAACACCTTCGCCATCACGAACGGCCTCTCCGGCGGCTCCGGCGTCGCGTTCGCGGCCACCAACGCCCAGGACGCCTCGAACGCCGTGGGCACCGTCAACGGCATCGCCTTCTCGACGGCGACCAACACCATCGAAGGTGTCGTGCCGCAGAGCACCGTCGAGCTGAGCAAGACCGCGGCACCGACCAGCCCCATCGTCCTCACCATCACCGGTGATCGCACCTCGATCAAGGAACTGGTCAACAAGCTCAAGGGCGCCTACAACGACGTCGTGGCCTTCATCGACGACCAGCAGCTGGCGGCCAAGGAGAAGAACCCGGCCAGCATCGGCCGCGACCCGCTCGTCCGTGACCTGCGCTCGCAGCTGGCCCGCGTCCTCAACACCGAGCGGACGGTGACCGGTGTCTTCACGGCGATCTCGCAGGTCGGCCTCGGGTTCACCCGTACCGGCCAGCTCGAGTTCAACGAGGCGGCGTTCGACGCGGCACTCGACCGCGACCCGGCCGGCGTCCAGAACCTGTTCCGCGGCACAGGCGGCGTGGGCGGCGCCTTCAGTGAGCTGGCGACGACGATTGCCGGCTACACCTCGGCCGGCGGCTTCCTCCCGATGGCCCAGACCCGGCTGACCACCCAGGTCTCGCGCATCGGCGAACGCCTCATCGACATGGAGCGCCGGCTGGCCGCCCGCCGCGAGACATTGCAGCGGGAGTTCACCGCTGCCGATTTGGCCATCAAGCAGTTGAACAACTCGCTCGGCCAGCTGACCTCGCTGGGGGGGTCTTAGGGACCAGAGTCTGAGTCCGAGTTCACGATTCCCATGATTCAGACGATGGCCCGCGGCGCCGAAGCCTACTACCAGACCCACGTGCAATCGCGCTCCCCGATCGAGCTCGTGGTGATGCTCTACGACGGCGCGCTGCGCTTCTGCGATCAGGCGGCCACCGCGATGGACGCGGGCGACATGCCCGCCAAGGCCGTGGCAATGAGCCGCGCCTTCGCCATCGTCGCCGAGCTCCAGAACACGCTGAACCTCCAGGACGGGGGCGACGTCGCCCGCCAGCTCGACGCCCTCTACGCCCACATGCACGATCGCCTGGTCGACGCCAACGTCCAGCGCTCGAGCGCACCCATCCGTGACGTGATGCGCCTGCTGACGCCGCTCCGCGATGCGTGGGCGCAGGTCGCGACGCCGGCGGCCTAAGGGCCCGATCAGGACCGGACCCTCACCAGGAGCCCGATGACGTTCGACGAGGTTGTCCTCGCCTACACCGCCGGCCTCGACGCCGAGATCGCCCTCCTCCAGCAGGTCGAGGCGCTCGCCGCCGAACAACGCGCCGCATGGGCCCGTGACGAGCTGCTGCCGCTCGGGGCGCTCGCCACCCGCCGGGCTGCCCTGATGCACGACCTCGCCGCCACGGAAGCGCGCATCGCGCCGCTTCGCGATCGCCTGCGCACCGATCCCGATCGCGCCCGCCGCTGTCCCGGCTACGCTGCCGCCGACGCCAGGGTCATCGAGGTCCAGACGTTGATCCAGCGGCTGATGCAGGCCGACCGCGCGTTCCTGACCGACCTCGAATCGACGCTCGAAAGCCGCCGTCGCGAGGCGCACGACCTCGACACCGGCGGCCACACGCTCGCCGCCTACCGGCGCATCGTCGTCCCGGACGTCGAGAGCGCTGGCTTCTTCGACCGCCTCGGATAAGCGCGTCGACGAATCGCAGCCGGCACGCCCAATGGGCGGCCTGCGGCCGGCCGTGAGAAGCCGGCCGCGAACACATAATAGGCTGTGAAGCGCTTCTGGTCGATTTACCCGTTCGTCGAGCAGGGCGGCGCCGAACGCCGCATCGGGCGGCTCG
>JANOIR010000083.1:0-17052 GCA_031407765.1 Vicinamibacteraceae bacterium | reverse complement strand
CGCAGACATCGTCGCCTGCGGCGGCCGCGGCCGACGAGCGCCTGTAGCCAAGTCCGACGAGGACCGAAAGTAGAGCCGCAAGGACGATGATGGCTGCGCAGGCCACCATGACCAGCCGTCGGTCTCGCATAGTCGGAATGGCTTGCCAAATCCTAGCAGAGGCAACGGCCAACGCAGAACCGCCCGGCGATGCCTTCAGCGGGGCGTAGACGCCGAAGTAAAGGCGACAAACTTGATGACGGCGTAGGCGACCATGGCACGGGCGAGCGAGTAGCAACCTAGCGACGAGTGTAGCGCGCCCCTGGAGATCGTGGCGCTCGGCTGGACGTCCTTGCCGTTCCAGGTCACCACTCGAGGGCGAGAGGTGTTTCCGCTAGCCCCGGACCCGTGGGGGCATCTCGGCGATCATCTCCGCCAGGAGCAGGCCAGCGACGAGTGACGCCGCGGTGAGCAGCGTCGTGAAGGCGGCGTCGACGCCGCCGACGACCTGCTGGTCCATCAAGAGCGCCAGGCTGCGGAATCCGCTGCTGCCAGGGACCAGCAACAGGACGCCGGGCACCAGCGCCACCAGTGCAGGACGGCTGCGCCAGCGCTCATAGGCGTGCGCGGCGAGGCCGACGCTCAGGGCGCCGAGGCAGGCGCCGAGCGATGGGCCGAGGAGCGCGGTGCCGACGCGCCCGCCGAGGAACCCGGCGAGGCTCGCCAGCACGATCCACGGCATGTCGCGGCCGCGACCCTGAAGCAGCACGGTCACCGCGACCGGCGTGGCGAAGACCGCCGCCCACAGCGTCCACTCGGGCAGCGGAGCCGCCGGCACGAGCGCGGCCGACCCCAGCGCCGAGGTCGCGAGCTGGCGGCCGACGGCGACGCCGAAGGTGATCGCGAGGAACAGCATGAAGGCGCCGGCGAGCCGCGCCGTGCCCGACACCAGGTGCCGGGCCGCCAGCTCGGTCATCGCGATCGTCAGCGAGAAGCCGGGGAGCACGATGATCAGCCCGGCGATGGTCGAGATCGACGGTGAGGCGCCGAAGCCGGCGACCGCCGCGACATAGGCCGTCGCCGAGACGATCGCCGCCGCCACCAGCTCGAAGATGCCCTGCCGCAGCTGCAGCCGGCTGGCGGCCAGCCCCAGCAGGCCGACGAGGACGCCGAGGCCGGTGGCCACGCCGACGTCCTCGGCGCCGCCGCCGAGGAGGCGGCACGCCGTACCCGACGCGATGCCCGACGCCAGCGTCTCGAGGGCCGGGCCGAAGGGCACCGGCGCGCGCTCGACCGCCTCGATGCGCGCCAGCGCCTCGGCCGGCGACAGCGTGCCGCCGACGATACCGCGGGCGCTGGCGTCGATGTCGGCGAGCTTGCCGAGGCTGAGACCGCCTGGCTCGACGCGGGTCAGGAAGGTTCGCTGGGCCGAGCCGGTCCCGAACGCGACCATGAGCGACGTCGGCGTCGAGAAGAAGTGGCCAACCAGGCCGAGCCGCGTCGACGCCGTCATCAGCGCCCGTTCGAGCGCCGGCGAGGCGTAGCCGTAGGCGTGCAGCGCGCGCCCGAGGCGCAGCACGTAGTCGATGGCCTGATCTTCGGCGGCGGGCGTGACAGGGCGCTGGGTGGCTACGACCTCGGCCATGGCCCGGTCAGGGTGTCAGCGTCGCGTAGCGGTCGGCGTAGCGCAGCATCTGGGCGGTGAAATCGCACGGGTAGGTGATGCGCACGTCGGTGATCGCGCCGCTGGTGTCGCGCACCGGCTCGAGCTCGGGCTGGACGAAGCCGGCGTAGGCGGCCAGGTCGAGCGCGTCGGTCCGGGCCAGGACTTCGTCGCGCAGCGACGCCTCGAAGTGCGTGCCGTGCGCCTCGAACAGCGCCGCCGCGGCGGCGTAGTCGGCCTGCGCCTTGATCCGCTGGATCTCTGCCAGCATCCGCCCGACCCCGTCGCGGAACGCCCCGGCGTCGACCATCACGTAGTAGGTCTTGCCGCTGCGGACGCGGCGCTCGATCGCGGTGGTGTGCGCCATCAGCCAGTGCACGATCGCCTGGCGATTGCGCATGTGATCTTCCTCGAGCGTGGTGCCCTCGCGGACGCGGCGCAGCTGCACGATCGCGTTGCGGGCGTAGCCTTCGTACTCGGCCAGGACGATCTCACGGTGATCGTCGGCCTCGACCAGGCCGAGCGCGACCATCTGCGGATCGGCGACGAAATAGAGCGCCACCAGGTCGGCCCGCGTCTCCTCGAGGGTCGAGTACTGCTCGCGCAAGCGATTGCTCGAGTCGTCGGATACCTCGGGCTCGACCAGCCCCGATCCGTGGCCGATGATCTCGTGCAGGTTGGTCGAGAGCTCGGCGGCGAAGTCGCCCCACTGCTCGGCCCGGGCCGCTTCGTCCGGCGACCACGAGAACTCCTGGCGGAGCGACGCCGGCGTCGACTTGTTGTAGGCCTCGAAGATGTTCGAGAGCGACACGGACTTGCTGCCGTAGACCTCGCGGATCGCCTGGTCGTTGGGCAGGTTGATGCCGATCGGCGTCATCGGCGCCGAATCACCGGCCTCGACGACGACGTCGATGGCGCGCGCCGAGACGCCGGTCACCTGCGGCTTGCGATACTTCGGATCCCACGGCATCCGATCCTCGAACCACTGGGCGGCGTCGGCGATCAGCTGGCACTGCCGGGTCTTGCCTTCGTTGACGTACGACACCACGGCTTCCCACGCACCTTTGCAGCCGCGCGCGTCCATGTAGACCTCGACGAAGCCGTTGATGGTGTCGACCGGCGAGTCGCGATCGGCGACCCAGGCGATGTCATAGGCGCGGCGATCCTCGATCTCGCCGGTGCGATAGAAGCGCACCAGCGCGCGCAGCGCCTCGGCGCACGCCGCCGGCGCCAGCGGGATCGCATCCTCGAGGTGGCCGACGATGCGACGGATCGCGGCGTCGTAGCGCCCGCCGACGCGGTAGACCTCCTCGACCAGCCCGGCGTCGGTCTTGACCAGCCGCGCGTTCAACTCGTAGCGCTCGGTGAAGCCGTCGAGATCGGCCAGCGTCACGCCGGCATAGAGGTTGTTGGCGCTGGCGGTCAGGATGTCGTGCCCCGCCGACGGATTCTTGCTGGTGACCATCGGCTCGAACGCCGCATCGAAGAGCACCGGCGCCAGCCGATCGACCAGGCCGTCGACGGTCTCACCGTCGCGCAGCGGAAACCGGGCACCGGCCGCCGCGGCGGTGCGCACCGCCGCGGTGAAGGCCTCGCGCGGCAGGTCGATGACGAACTTGCGCGCCGTCATCGAGTGGTACGGCCCGGTGTGGATCCACACCAGCTTGGCGTAGCGAACGATGGCCAACCGGCTCTCGTCGGGCAGTGCGGCGGCGTGGCGGACCAGCCCCTCGAGCGTGGCCCGCAGCGCCAGGTTGTGGCGGTAGCGCTGGTCGCAGTAGATATCGCGGCCGGCGAGCGCCGCTTCATAGAGGTGCCAGGCCAGGATCTTCGTCGCCACCGGCAGCGCCTCGAAGCCGTCGGCGTAGTACTGCACGACCGCAGCCTCGCCGACCCTCTCGAGCAGGTACGGCCGCTCCGTGGTGGCCGAGGTCGCGGGCATCGTCATCCGAGCACCTGCACCGTCTCGTTCATCTGCGGTATCTCCACGTGCCAGCCCATGGCGCTGCCGATGGTGGCCTTGAGCGCCTCCATCGAGGCCGGCTCGCCGTGCACCAGATACGTCGTGGTCGGCGCCGTCTTGAAGCCGCGAAGCCAGCGCACGATCTCGCCCTGGTCGGCGTGCGCCGACATCCCGTCGAGACGCACCACCGTGGCGTTCACCGGGATCGATCGACCATGGATCTTGACCTCGGTGGCGCCGTTCACCAGATCCCGGCCGCGCGTGCCCTCGGCCTGGAAGCCGACGAACACCACGGTGTTGCGCTTGTCCGGCAGGCCGTCGGCGAGATGGTGCAGGACGCGGCCGCCGGTCGCCATGCCGGCCGACGAGATGACGATCGACGGCAGCTTCGAGGCGGTGATCTGCTTCGACTCCTGCGCCGATCGCGTCACGGTGAAGCGCTTCGTCGCGAAGATCCGGACAGCGCGTCCGCGCTTGCTCATCTCGTCGTCGAGCTCGTCGGTCCGCTTGGAGTAGAAGTTCAGCGCCTCGAGCGCCATCGGGCTGTCCACGTAGACGGGGACGACCGGGATGCGCCCTTCTTCCTCGAGCCGCTTGACCCAGTAGAGGACCTCCTCGACGCGCCCGATCGCGAACGACGGCACGATCACCTTGCCGCGGCGATCGATCGTCGTGCGGATCACCTCCGCCAGCCGCTCACCGTCGTCGTCGGCCGGATGCAGGCGATCGCCATAGGTCGATTCGAGGAGCAGCACGTCCGCCTGCTCCACCGGGTGCGGATCCGGCAGGACCGGCCGGCCGTAGCGCCCGAGGTCGCCGCCGAACAGGACGATGCCGCTCTTGGCGTGGATCCGGACGTAGGCGGAGCCGAGCAGGTGGCCGGCGGGCAGGAAGTCGAAGCTCATTCCGGCGCCGAGGTCGAAGCGCTTCTGGTAGCCGATCGGCTGGAGCAGCGTCAGGGCGCGCAGCGCGTCGTTCTCGGTGAACAACGGCTGGGCCGGCGCGTGCCTGGAGTAGCCATGCCGGTTGGCCTGCTTGGCGTCTTCTTCCTGGATCCGGCCGGCGTCGGGCAGCACCAGGCCGCACAGCTCCAACGTCCCCGGGGTGCAGTAGATGCGGCCCTTGTAGCCGCTGGCAACGAGGCGCGGCAGCAGGCCCGAATGATCGAGGTGCGCGTGCGTCAGGACGACCGCATCGAGCGTCTTGGGATCGAAGGGGAATTGGGTCCAGTTCAGCAGGCGCAGATCTTTGCGCCCCTGGAACTGCCCGCAATCGACGAGGATCCTGCGCCCGTCCACCTCGAGCAGGTACTTCGAGCCGGTCACGGTGCGGGCCGCCCCGTGGAACGTCAGCGTGGGCATGGCGGCATTGTAGTCGCTGGCCCTGGCGACCGCGCGGGAGGTGGCGCCCCGAACCTACGCTTCGGGGCGCTCGAGGCCGGCCGAGGGGACGAACAGGCCGCCGCGGTTCACGAAGACGCAGTCGCGGCCGGCGACCTTGGCCTGGTAGAGCGCGGCGTCGGCAGCTCGCAGCACGGCGTGGCCGGTGGGGCCATGCTCGGGATAGACGGCGACACCCGCCGAGATCGTGATCCCGGTGACCTGCTGCCGCCGGTGCTCGATCGCCAGCGCCCGCACCGATTCGCAGATCGCCTCGGCGCGTGAGACGGAGTCGACCAGCGAGGCCTCGGGCAGGATCAGCGCGAACTCCTCACCGCCGTAGCGGCAGGCGATGTCTTCGGCGCGGACGCTGCGCTGCAGCGTCGTCGCGGTGATCCGCAGCAGCGTGTCGCCGGCGTCGTGGCCGTGCGTGTCGTTGAATCCCTTGAAGTCGTCGAGGTCGAGCATGATGATGCCGACCGGATGGTGGCCGCGCGCGGCCCGGCGCATCTCGCGCTCGAGCGACTCCTCCATGTAGCGCCGGTTGAAGAGCCCGGTCAGCGGATCGCGGATCGACTGGCTGCGCAGCGTCTCGCGCAGCTTCAGGTTGGCGATGGCCAGGCTGACGTGCTCGGCGACGGTCATGACGAAGCGGAAGCGGGTGTCGAACGTGCGGCCGTGCGCGCCGACCTTGAGGTGGAGCACGCCGAGCAGCTCGCCCTGGGCCAGGAGCGGCACGCAAATGCTGGCCGAGGCGCCGAGCTCGCCGGCGTGCTTGCAGACCAGGCCGCGCTCGCCATGATCGACGGTGTGCGGCCGGCCGCGGCGCAGCGCCCAGCAGTCGTCGGTCGAGAAGATCGACGTCGAGTGCACCGGGCCCCAGGCCGCGACGGTCTCGACCAGGCCGCTGCCGGCGCCGATCACGCTGATCGCGCCAGATTCCTCGGGAAACAGCTGCCGCGCCATCGGCTCGACGACGCCGTAGGCCTCATCGACGCTGCGGCAGGCGCGCAGGAGGTCGCCCATCTCGCTGAGGAGCGCGATCTCGCGCCGGCGCTCCTCGAGCTCGGACACCCAGCCGGCCAGCCGCCGGTTCGTCTCCTGGAGCGCCGCCTCGGTCTGCTTGCGCTCGGTGATGTTCTCGAGCATCGCCACGGCGAAGCGTGGATGCCCCTGCGCGTCGCGGACCATCGACGCGGTGAGGGTGACCCACACCGGCTGGCCGTCGCGGCGGACGATCCGCCGCTCGGCACGGGAGTGCTCGATGCCGCCCTCGGCCAGCTCGCGCCAGTCGCGCTGGGCCTGCTCGCGCTCGTCCTCGTGGATGTAATCGGTGACGAGGCGGCCACGCAGCTCCTCGAGCTGGTAGCCGAACATCTCGACGATGGCGCGGTTGGCGTCGGCGATGCGGCCGGCCGGATCGAGGCGGACGATGCCGACCAGCGCCGACTCGAACACGGCGCGGAAGCGATCTTCGCTCTCGACCAGCGCCTGCTCGGCGCGGCGGCGCTCGGTGACGTCGCGGAAGTTGACGACGACGGCGGCAACCTCGGCGTCGGCCAGACGGTTGACGCCCACCGCTTCGAGGTGACGGAACTCGCCGTCGTGGTGCAGGCAGCGATACCTGGCCCGGAGGGCGACGCCGGGCTTGCTCAGGACGTCGGCGAAGAACCAGCCGGCGTGATCGCGATCGTCGGGGTGCAGGTAGTCGAGGAAGTGGCGGCCGGTGAGATCACGCCGATCGAAGCCGAGGAGCCGCTCGACCGGCGGGCTGGCATAGCTGACGTGACCGTCCGGCGCGATAAGGTACAAGCCGTCGGAACTGTGCTCGACGAGGAGGCGGAATCGCGCCTCGCCCTCTCGCGCCAGTTCGAGGGCCCGTGTATCGGCATGGGTTTCCATCGACAGGGGGCGAACACCGAACCGAGCATCAGCCATCGCGCCGTCTCACACCGGGGAACTCTCCCATTGTGCGCCAGCCGCGGACGAAACCCTTAACCCACGCACTTCGCTATACTTACGTCGGGCATCCTGGCCCGGATGGGCTGGGGTGCGAGGCCATGACTTCCGGAGGATTTTCCATGCGATCGACGGCTCTTCCCTTCGTGCTCGCCTGTCTTTTCGCCGCGCCGGCAGCCGCGGACGTCACCGTGACGGCGACCACCAGCGGCAAGGCGCCGATGGTGGGCGATCTGGCCGGGACACAGACGACCCGCATCAAGGGCAACCGGATGCGGATCGACTCGGTGCAGGGCGACAAGGAAACGGGACTGATCCTCGACATCGAGGGGCAGCGGATGATCACCATCGACGTCAAGAAGCGCGAGGCGACGATCATGCCGACGGCGAAGCTGCAGGAGGTCCTCAGCAAGACGACGACCGGCGAGGTCAAAGCCAGCGTCACCCCGACCGCCGAGACCAAGACCATCGCCGGCATGACGTGCAAGGTGCACCAGGTGTCGGTCGAAGTGCCCTTCAGCATGGGCGGCCCCGAGCTGCAGATGGCGCTGGTGATGAGCGGCCCGGCCTGCCTGAGCAAGGACGCCCCCGGCTACGCCGACTACGTGCGCCTCTACACGGCGGTCGCCGAGAAAGGCTTCATCCTGGGCGACCCGCGCTCCGCCCAGGGCCCAGGCGCCGCGATGGCCAAGGGCATGGCCAACTTCCAGAAGACGATGGCCGCGGCCGGCATCGCGCTCGACCAGAACCTGCACGCCGAGCTGAAGGGTGAGGGGCCGGCGGCGATGATGGCCAAGTTCTTCAAGTTCGACGCCAACCACGTCGTGACCAAGATCGAGACCGGCGACGTCGACGCGGCGGCCTTCGACGTGCCCGCTGGCTACAAGGTGAAGCAGAACTGAGCGCCGCCATCCTTCACGATTCGGCTGGCATGCGGGCCGGCTTCCTCGAGGCACTGCAGCAGGACGGCGCCAGCAGCGAGCGCGTCGTCATCGCGGCGGAGCTGCGCCCGCCGCGCGCCGAACTGGACACGCACGCCGGCATGGGGGCGTGGATCGACACGTATCACGCCGTCCGCGCGCTTACCCGCCGCGACACCTTCGTCTGCCTGACCGACAGCGCAGTCGGCGCGCAGGAGGAGGACAACCTTCGCCACCTCGTCGCCAACCTCGGGCAGGACGTCGACCGCTCGCGTATCGTCCCGTTCCTCACCTCGAAGCACCCGCTCGACTTCTGCCTGGCCTATGCCGGGCGCGCCCGTCAGCACGGTTTCCAGGGACTGGTCGTGCTCGGTGGCGACAAGGCGGTCGGCGCGCCGCGCTGCGTCGAGCACGCCTGGCAACTGCGCAAGGCGATCCGGGCGGTGGAGCCGGAGCTGCGGCTGGGCGGATGGGCCAACCCGCACCACGCGCCGGCGTTGCAGGTCGGCTACCTGCTCGACCCGAACGCCACCGCTGATTTCTACCTGACGCAGATCGTCTCGCACCACGATCGGGCCAAGGTCGGCGCCTTCGTCGGCGAAGCGGCGCGGCGGGGCCTGCCGATCCCCGGCGTGTTTGGTGTCTTCTACTACCGGAGCGCCAACCCGAAGACGCTGAAGATCCTCGGCGACTTCATGCCGGTGCCGGCGGCAGGGCTGACCGCGGAGTTCGCCGCCGGCGACACCCCGATCGACATCTGCGCCCGGACGATCCGCGCGCTGGTCGAGGAAGGCGCCCGGGCGTTCTACATCAGCAACCTGCCGCTGGTCCGCACCCAGGCGACGCTGCAGGCGATCCTCGAGCGCGCTGGCGTCGTGTAGTCCGGTCCCGCTTTCGTCACAAACTGGCGGATCCGCGCTGACGCCGTGAGCCGGCGGGACGGCTTGGTTCGCATTCCTGAATATGAAGAGAACGGCTTTCATGCAGGTCAGGCTGCTGTTTGCGATCACGGTGCTGTCATTCGTCTGGCCCGCGGCCGCGGCAGGCCAGGAAACCGGCATCGGCGTCAGTGTCCAGGGAGCGATCGGCTCGCACATCGGTGATGGCGGCGACGCCCAATCGGTCTCGCTCGGTGTCTCGTTCGGGAAGCGCTTCGGGGTCGTGGTCAACGCCGAACGCAGCTATGTGCCGACCGACGTGACGCTCTTCGAGGACGGCTATTCGGCGACCCGCGGCGCCACCACCAGGTTCGTCAGCGGCGAGTTCCGCTACGTGCCTGTCACCTACAAACGCATCTCGCCATACGTGATCGCCGGCGTCGGCCGCGGGGTGTCGCGCCCGAACGTGAACGAGTTCTTCCCGGACCGCGTCTCGCACACGGTCACGCTGGTGTTCCCCGGCTTCGGCGGCAGTGTGCTCCTGACCGAACACCTGAGTGCGTTCGCGGACCTTCGGCTCATGTTTCAGAGCCGAGCCGGCGAGCCGGACGCCGGCGGGTTCGGGCCCGTCCGCGGCGGCCTCGCCTGGCGATTCTGACCGCCTTCGCAAGTCGCCTGCCCGCTTCGGCGCCCCGTTCTTGCACTGCGGGCGCGTCAGCTCGCGTCGTCGGCCTTTACGGCATATCGAGTGTGAGTCCGTAGTTTTCCAGACTTCGCGATCTCGGCGAGCTCTCGTGGAGTCACTGCCACTGTCTCGCGCGCGGTGTCGCCGGCCCAGAGCGCCTCGACGAACAGGTCTCTCGGACCTCGCGTGGCGAGCACCGTAAGCGTCGCCGCCAGGCGATCACACACCTCGGGACGCATCGACCATGTGTCGGCGTCCCAGTCGGCGCTATCACTCAAGAGGCTGCAGGCGCACCCACCCTCTTCCGAGATTTTCGCTCGCACCGGCTGCTCCTTCGCCCAGGGCCGCCGAAATGCCTGCCCAACATCGACACGCAGGCCGGCTGCCGACGCTTCGACAGCCGCAGCCTCAAGAGTCGCGCGATCCGCAGCCGGGCTTATCGCTTCGATGGACAAGCACATGAAGCTAGGAGGCTAGCCGGCGGTACGCGGTTTGGGTCGTCCATCAGGGCCCAACACGTCAGAGAAGTCACGTTTCGTGCTCATGCTCACAGGCAACTCGTGCTTCCCAATCAAGTCCATGACCTTCAGGACTACTGGATGCGGCACGTCTCGTGCCGCCTCTCGGGCGTACACCACGACGCCGTGCCTTTTCGCCAGTTCCAGGAAGGCCGTGTCAACTCTCCCGAGGTCCCCGGGCTTGCCGTTCAGCTCGAGCTCGCCTCTAGAGGAGACCCAGACCGTTGCGCACGCAACCTTGATCCCCGGAACTGGGCAGGGCTGCTGAACGATGGTTGGGTTTCCGCCAACGCCGACTTCAGGCTTCGGCGATTGGCGCGCGCCGAGGCCGGCGGGCACCGCGATCAAGACGATGAATGCGCGGCTCAGATTTCTCATTGCCACTCTCTTATCAGTCCTTACGTCCCGTTTCAACTGGGTTGCACCGGCGTCCACAGCGCCTGCATCGCGGCGTCGAAGCGCGCCGCGATGCCTTCGTCGTACTGCGCGCGCCAGCGGCCGGCGACCATCACCCGCGCGAAGGGCCGCGCTGGCGCGGCGAAGACGACGCCGTCGAGCAGATGATCGGCGGGCAGGCCGCGCAGCGCTGCGTCGCGCGGGTCGAGCACGAGCAGGTCGGCGCGGGCACCGGGCTGCAGGCCCCAGCGCGCAAAGCCTGCCGCCGCGGCGCCGCCGGCGCTCACGCGCTCGAACAGTCTCGCCGCGGTCGACAGCTCGACGCCCGGCGCCGCCGACACGTTGCGCCGGCGGAGGCCGAGGCGCTGGCCGTATTCGAGCCAGCGCAGCTCCTCGGGCCAGGCGCGCGTGACCTGGCTGTCCGAGCCCAAAGCCAGTGGCACGCCGGCGGCCAGCCAGCCGGGGAGATCGGCGAGGCCGTCGCCGAGATTGGCTTCGGTGCCGGGGCAGACGATGACGCCGGCGCCGCGTACGGCGACGGCATCGATCTCGGCCGGCACGCTGTGCGTCGCATGCACCAGCTGCCAGCGGGCGTCCAGCGGCGCATGACGCGCAAGCCACTCGATCGGCCGGCAGCCGGTGGCGGCAAGGCAGTCATCGACCTCGGCGGTCTGTTCGGCGACGTGGATGTGCAGTGGTCCGGCGCTGCGTTCGGCCAGCGCGAGGATCGACTCGGGCCGGGCCGCGCGCAGCGAGTGGATAGCGACGCCGGCGTTGACGAGCGGACGCCGCACCGCGTCCTGCAGCGCCAGCACGTCGGCGACGCCGGTCGCGAAGCGACGCTGGTCTGGCCGCAGCGCCGGCGCCGTGAAGCCGGCGCGTTCGTACAGCACCGGCAGCAGCGTCAGGCCGATGCCGGCGTCGTCGGCCGCGTCGGCGAGCGCCTGTGACATCGCCGTCGGGTCGGCGTAGCGGCTGCCGTCCAAGTCGTGCTGCAAGTAGTGGAACTCACACACCTGGGTGTAGCCGCCCGCGAGCAGCTCGACGTACAGGTGCGCCGCGATCGCGTGCAGCTGCGCGGGCGTGATCCGCAGCGCGACGCCGTACATGCGGTCGCGCCAGGACCAGAAGTCGTCGAGCGCCGTGTCGCGGCGTTCGGCGAGGCCGGCGAAGGCGCGCTGGAAGGCATGGCTGTGCGCGTCGACCAGGCCGGGGAGCACCGGGCCGGCGATCGTCTCGGCGTCTTCGGGCGCGGCGACATCGGGCACGACCTCGGCCCAACAGCCGTCGTCGCCGACGCCGAGCAGGACACGGTCGCGCCAGCGCCCACTGAGCCAGGCACGTGGTGCCCACAAGCGCTGGCTCATGGCTGCCATCCGATCAAGTTCTCGGCCAGCGACCGCAGCACCGGCACCACCGCGGCGGCACGCGTGTCGTCGTAGTCGTGGGGCGGCTTCAGGTAGCAGTGCCAGCACATCTCCATTTGAACCGCGTGGATGCCTTCTGCCGGCCGGCCGTAGTGGCGCGTGATGTAGCCGCCTTTGAAGCGCCCGTCGACGACGTGGCCGTGCGCGGTGTGCGCGGCCAGCACGCTGGCGAGCCGATCGCGTAAGGCCGGCGCGCAACTGGCGCCGCCGGCGGTGCCGAGGTTCAGATCCGGCAGGCGGCCCTCGAACAGCCAGGGCAGCTCGGCCTGGATGCTGTGGCCGTCGAGCAGCATCGCTCGGCCGTGTCCGGCGCGCAGCCGCTCGAGTTCCCCGGCGATCGCGTCGTGATAGGGCCGCCAGTAGGCGGCGACACGCCGCGCCACCTCGGCGTCGTCGGGCGTCCGGCCGTCGCGGTACAGCGGCTCGCCGCTGAAGAACCGCGTCGGGCACAGCTCGGTGTTGTTGGCGCCGGGGTACATCGGCGTGTTGTCGGCCGGCCGGTTGAGGTCGACGACATACCGCGCGAACCGCGGCACCAGCAGGCTGGCGCCGATGTCCTTGGCGAACGCGTAGAGGCGGTCGAGATGCCAGTCGGCGTCTTCGGACTGCAGCGCCCGCGGCAGCAGATCCGCTGCGATGTCGTTCGGGATCTCGCTGCCGACATGGGGCACGCTGACGAGCAGCGGCGCGGTGCCGCGGTGCAACGTATAGACGGCTCCGGTCACGCTGACCCTCTCTCGCACCCGCCGACGATAACGCGCCGGCACGGGTTGTGGCCGAACCAGTAGGCGAGCTCGGCGGGATGGTCGAGCGCCCAGACCGCGACGTCGGCGCGCTGGCCGGCGGCCAGCCTGCCCCGGTCGTGCAGCCCGAGGGCCCGCGCGCCGTTCACGCTGGCGCCGCGCAGCGCCTCCTCGGGTGTGAGGCGGAACAGCGTGCAGGCCATGTTCAGCATCAGCAGCAACGACAGCCCCGGGCTCGAGCCGGGGTTGTGGTCGCTCGCGATCGCGATCGGCACGCCGGCGTCTCGCAGCGCTTGCACCGGCGGCAGCTTCGTCTCGCGCAGGAAGTAGAACGCGCCGGGCAGCAGCACGGCGACGCTGCCGCTCTGCTCCATCGCGGCGATGCCGCCCGCCGACAGCCATTCGAGGTGGTCGCAGCTCAGGGCCCCGTAGCCGGCGGCGAGCGCGGCACCGCCCTGGTCGCTGAGCTGTTCGGCGTGCACCTTGATCGGCAACCCGAGCGCGCGGGCGGCGTCGAAGACGCGCCGCGTCTGCGCCGGCGTGAAGGCGATGGTCTCGCAGAAGGCGTCGACGGCGTCGACCAGGCCCTCGGCGTGCAGCACCGGCAGCCAGCCGCAGACGGCGTCGATGTAGTCGTCGGCGCGGCCGTCGAACTCCGGCGGCACGGCATGCGCGGCCAGGCAGGTCGTCTTGAGCGTCACCGGAAGTTCGGCGCCGAGCCGGCGCGCGACGCGCAGACAGCGCGCCTCGTGCTCGAGCGACAGGCCGTAGCCGGACTTGACCTCGAGCGTCGTCACGCCCGCGGCGATCAGCGTGCGCGTCCGGTGCAGCGCGCCGGCGAATAGCGACGCGTCGCTGGCCGCTCGGGTCGCCGCAACGGTGCTGAGGATGCCGCCGCCGGCGTGGGCGATCTCTTCGTAGCTCGCGCCGTGGAGGCGCTGTTCAAACTCGCGTGCGCGATCGCCGGCGTAGACCAGGTGCGTGTGGCAGTCGACCAACCCCGGCGTGACGAGCGCGCCCTCGAGATCGTGTTCGGCGTCGACCTGGAGGTGCTGCGGCACCGCGTTGTCGGCGCCGACCCAGGCGATGCGGTCGTCCTCGGTGAGCAGCGCGCCGCTGTCGATCTCGCCATACCCGCTCGCGGCGAGCGTGACGAGGTGCGCATGTCGCCACAAGGTCTTCATGCCGGGACGCTGCCGACGTGCGCCCGTGCGGCGGTGCGCGAACAGCGGATGGGAGAGTAGCATGGCCCTTGTCCGGCAACCCCTGGCCCAGCAAGCCACCTTGACACCATGAACGACTTCCCCGCCGACGCCCGCCTGGCCCATCCGCGACCCGTGCGCGCGCCACGCGGCACGGAGATCAGCTGCGCCGACTGGCTGATCGAGGCCGCCTACCGGATGATCCAGAACAACCTCGATCCCGAGGTGGCCGAGAACCCCGACGCACTCGTGGTCTACGGCGGCATCGGCAAAGCGGCGCGCAACTGGGACTGCTTCGACGCAATCCTCGACGCGTTGCGGGCGCTGCGGCCCGACGAGACGCTGCTGATCCAGAGCGGCAAGCCGGTCGGCGTGTTCCGGACCCACGCCGACGCGCCGCGGGTGCTGATCGCGAACTCGAACCTGGTGCCGAAGTGGGCGACCTGGGACCACTTCAACGAGCTCGATCGCAAGGGCCTGATGATGTACGGCCAGATGACCGCCGGCTCGTGGATCTACATCGGCAGCCAGGGCATCGTCCAGGGCACCTACGAGACCTTCGTCGAAGCGGGCCGGCAGCACTACGGCGGGAGTCTGGCCGGGCGCTGGATCCTGACCGCCGGCCTCGGCGGGATGGGCGGCGCGCAGCCGCTGGCCGCGACCTTCGCTGGCGCGGTCTCGCTGACCATCGAGTGCCAGCAGCGCCGGATCGACTTCCGGCTGCGCAGCCGCTACCTCGACGAACAGGCAAGCAGCCTCGACGAGGCGCTGGCGCGCGTCACGACCTGCACCGCGGCAAAGCAGGCACGTTCGATCGGCCTCCTCGGCAACGCCGCCGAGATCCTGCCTGAGCTGGTGCGACGCGGCATCAGGCCCGACCTCGTCACGGACCAGACCAGCGCGCACGACCTGATCAACGGTTACCTGCCGCCCGGCTGGAGCGTCGAGCGCTGGCTCGCCGCGCAGGCCGAGCCGGCCCGGCACGCCGAGCTGCGCGACGCGGCCGCCGCCGGCTGCGCCGTGCACGTGCAGGCGATGCTCGCGTTCCAGAAGATGGGCGTGCCGACGGTCGACTACGGCAACAACATCCGCCAGGTCGCGTTCGACGCCGGCATCGGGAATGCGTTCGACATCCCCGGCTTCGTGCCGGCCTACATCAGACCGCTGTTCTGCCGCGGTGTTGGCCCATTCCGCTGGGTCGCGCTGTCCGGCGACGCGAAGGACATTCGCAAGACCGACACGAAGATGAAGGAACTGTTCCCCGACGACACGCATTTGCACCGTTGGCTCGATATGGCCGGTGAACGCATCGCCTTCCAGGGCCTGCCGGCGCGCATCTGCTGGATCGGCCTCGGCGACCGCCACCGCGCTGGCCTTGCGTTCAACGAGATGGTGAAGTCGGGCGAGCTGAAGGCGCCGATCGTGATCGGCCGCGATCACCTCGACAGCGGCTCGGTCGCGTCGCCGAACCGCGAGACCGAAGCGATGAAGGACGGCAGCGACGCCGTCAGCGACTGGCCGCTGCTCAACGCGCTGCTCAACACAGCCGGCGGCGCCACGTGGGTCAGCTTCCACCACGGCGGCGGCGTCGGCATGGGGTATTCGCAGCATGCCGGCGTCGTCATCGTCTGCGACGGCAGCGACGCGGCCGCGAAACGCCTCGAACGCGTGCTGTGGAACGACCCCGCCAGCGGCGTCATGCGTCACGCCGACGCCGGCTACGACGTCGCCCGCGACTGCGCCCAGCAGCACGGGCTGAACCTGCCGATGGTGGGGCGTTGATGCTGCTGCGGCCTGGAGCCCTGACGCTCGACGACCTGCAGGCCCTGCATACCGGCGGTCGGCAGCTCCGGATCGACGCGAAGGCGCTGCCGGCAATCACCGCCAGCGCTGAGGTCGTGCGCCGCGCCGCCGAAGGCGACACCGCGGTCTACGGCGTCAACACCGGCTTCGGCAAGCTGGCGAGCACGCGCATCAGCGAAGCCGACCTCGCCACGCTGCAGCTGAACCTGATCCGATCGCACAGCGTCGGGGTCGGCCCGCCGCTGGCGCCGGCGGTCGTACGGCTGATGCTCGCGACCAAGGCGGCGAGCCTGGCGCGCGGCCACTCGGGGGTGCGTCCCGCCGTCATCGACAGCCTGCTCGCGGTGCACAACGCCGGCCTCGTGCCCTACGTGCCGAGCCAGGGCAGCGTCGGCGCGTCCGGCGACCTGGCGCCGCTGGCGCACATGACGCTGGCGCTGCTCGGCGAAGGCGAGTTCCTCGAGACCGGAGCCGGAGCCGGCGCCGGAGTCGGAGTCGGAGTCGGAACCAGAGCCGGTGGACGGCCGGCCGCCGACGTGCTGCGCGAGGCCGGCATCGCGCCGCTGGTGCTGAGCCCGAAGGAAGGCCTGGCCCTGATCAACGGCACGCAGACCAGCACCGCGCTCGCGCTGCACGCGCTGTTCTCGTTCGAGCCGGTGCTCGAATCGGCCCTCGTAATCGGCGCGCTGACCGTCGACGCCGCGCGCGGCAGCGACGGGCCGTTCGACCCGCGGATCCATGCGCTGCGCGGCCAGCCGGGACAGATCGACGTCGCGCAGTACTACCGCAGCCTGCTGGCCGGCAGCGCGATTCGACAGAGTCACCTCGTGGGCGACGACCGGGTCCAGGATCCTTATTGCCTGCGCTGTCAGCCGCAGGTCGTCGGCGCCTGCCTCGACCAGCTGCGCCATGCCGCGCTGGTGCTGCTGCGCGAGGCCAACGCCGTCACCGACAACCCGCTCGTCTTCGCAGCTGCGGGCGGCGGTTCAGCGGACCACGGCGTGCTGATCTCGGGCGGCAACTTCCACGCCGAGCCGATCGCGCTGGCCTGCGACGCGATGGCCAACGCGATCGCCGAGGTCGGCGCGATCGCCGAACGCCGGATCGCGATGCTCATCGACAGCAACGTGTCGCGGCTGCCGCCGTTCCTGACCGCCAACGCCGGCCTGAACAGCGGTTTCATGATCGCGCACGTGACCGCGGCGGCGCTGGCGAGCGAGAACAAGTCGCTCGCCCACCCGGCCAGCGTCGACAGCCTGCCGACGAGCGCGAACCAGGAAGACCATGTCTCGATGGCTACTTTCGCGGCGCGCCGGCTGCAGCCGATGATCGACAACGTCGCGCACATCCTCGGCATCGAGTGGCTGGCTGCGGCGCAGGGCATCGAGTTCCTGCGCCCGTTGACGAGCTCGCCGCCGCTCGAAGCCGCGCACCGGTTGCTGCGCCAGGCCTGCCCGCCGATGTTCGAAGATCGGTTCATCGCGCCCGACATCGACGCCGCGACCGCGCTCGTCCGCGGTGGCTCGCTGTCGACGCT
>JANOIR010000058.1:0-9658 GCA_031407765.1 Vicinamibacteraceae bacterium | reverse complement strand
CAGATCCAGGACCTCGTTGGCAAGTTCGCTTCGGAGAACCCGAAGTATCGTGCGGCCCTCCTGAGCAACCCGAAGGGCACCATCGAGAAGCAGCTGAACACCCAGCTGGGCGCGATGACGGTCAAGGCCGTGGCCGACACGGCGGACACCGTTCACGTGGTGATTCCGTACGCGGCCGCCGAGGGCGAGCTGTCGGACTCCGACCTGGAGCGCGTTGCCGGTGGCAAGCAGGACATCACGGCGAACTGCCTCGTGCTCGGTGGCACGGCGGTCTCGAACACCGTGATGCAGCTCAACCTCTGATTGTTTGTTGAAGCAATCTTCTCCGCTGCCGCCCCTGGCGGCACGGCGCGGCCCCTGAGCCGCACGCGCCCGGCTCCAGATCATCTGGAGCCGGGCGTTTCTGCGTCCCGGCATCACCGCGGCGGTGCTGTACAACGGCAGCTCCGTTGCCGTTTAGATAGCAGAGGAACGCAGCGAAAATGGTGAGCATCGACATCGAAGATGGCGTCGCGACCTTCCGGATCACGGGCCTGCACAAGCTCTGGGCATTGAAGTCGCGCATAGTCGTGCCAGTGCAGGACATCGTCGCCGTGGATGGCTCCGAAACCGTTCCGCGGTCGGCGGGCTGGCGCATCGCCGGCACGTCGATGCCCGGCGTCATCACGGCCGGTACGTTCCGCAAAGATGGTGGGTGGAGCTTCTGGGATGTCGCGCAGCCGCACGCAGCGATCGTGCTGACGCTGCACGGACACTGGTATTCGCGCCTGATCATCGAGGTGGCACGTCCTGATGAAGCCAGACGGCTCCTGACCCAGGCGATGCAGGACAGCCACGCCTCGCCAACCGGTCCCGTGTCGGGCGCCCGGCGCAGCTCGCGCCGCGTTGCGACGAATCCCTCGTAGGTGGGCGGCCACGCAGCCGCAGGGTGAGCGCCCGGTCCACGTATGTTGGGCCGGGCGTTCGCTTCGCGGTGCCACGCACCGCTCAGCAGACGGACCGACCCCGAGCACGATCGCGACGAGTCCTGGGCGCTCGTCCGCGCGCTGCAGCGGCGTGGCAGCCAGTCAGTGTTCGAGCAAGCGGTTGCAGGCCGCCGGCAGCCCGGCAACGATCGCAGCAACTGACGTCCGTCGAAGCGAGCGCGTCCCAATTTCCTCGTCGACCCTACGACCAGCCGTCGCGGATCGCATGTTTCATTGAGCGATTCGGCGGCGGACGCGCACGGCAGGCCGTTTGCTAATGCGGAGGCGCCATGGATCGCGCGACTCCCTCCACCACTTCCTTGCTCGCCGATGCCGCAGACGCGGCAACCGCCACGCCTCCGGACGATCGGCGGCTCTGGGACCTGATCTACGCGCTCCACGAGCGTGGCACGCGTGACGTCTTCGAGGCGGCCGCCGCGTGGTGCCGTTCGCCCCAAGCGCCGCTTCGGGAACTCGGCGCCAATGTCCTCGGCGAACTGGGATACGAGGCGGAGTTTCCGTTCGCCAGAGAATCGGAGCCGTTCCTGCTTCGGCTGCTCGACGATCCCGATCCGCCCGTGGTCGCGGCAGCAGCGCGCGCCCTCGGTCCCCTGGCCGCGGACGACACCGCGACTCTCTGTCGCGTCGCGAGCCACCCGGCCCAGGAAGTCCGGGTCGCGCTCGCGCGCAGCTTGTGTGATCTGACCGGGCCAGGCGTCATCCCGACGCTGATCGCCCTCACCCGCGATACCGACGTCGACGTGCGGCGGCTGGCCACATCCGGTCTGAGTGGTTTCGACCGCGAAGATACAGAGGATCTCCGCCTCGCGCTGGTCGAGCGTCTCGACGACGCGGACACGGAGACGCGCGAGGAAGCGATCTTCGTGCTGGCCCAGCTTGGCGACGACCGGGTCGACGCCGCCTTGCAGGCCGCGCGCGAAGAACCCGATACCAGCGACCTGATCGAGATGGCGGCGATGGCGGTCGAGCACAGGCGTCAGCCCGGCGCGAAGCTGCCACGATGGCCGCCGCTACCGAGCTGACGCTTCAGCGTCAGCGTGCGGCCTGCGCCGCGGAGGGCGCGGGGGCCGATGGCGTCGCGCCGGCGGGCTTGGTCGCGCCGGCGGGCTTGAACAGCTTCGGCAGGAAGTCGGCGAGCGCCTGGCGCCAGACGCCCCACATGTGGGCGCCGTCGACTTCCTCGTAGACGTGCGTGAGGCCGGCCTTCGTGAGCGACTCGACGAGGGCGCGGTTCTGCTGCAGCAGGAAATCGTCCTTGCCGATGCGGATCCAGAACAGCCGCGAGTCCTTGTTGAAGGCAGCGGCGCTCTTCGCCAGCGCCTGCACGTGCGCCTCGGCTCCGCCGGTCGCGGCGCTGAACGCCCCGAGGTAGGCGTACCGATCCGGGTGGCCCAGGCCGACGTTGAGCGTCTGGCCGCCGCCCATCGACAGACCGGCGAGGGCGCGGCGGGTGCGCGTCGTCTCGGCGCGGTAGGTCTTCTCGACCAGCGGCTGCACCTCGGTGAGGAGGTCGTCCTCGAACATCTTGAGGGCCTTCTCGCGGCCGCCCTGTTCGCCCTGCTGCGGCCGATAGGCGTGGCCATCGGTCATCACGATGATCATCGGCACCATCTTGCCGTCGGCGAGCAGGTTGTCGGCGATCACGTTGGCGCGGCCGAGGGCGGCCCAGTGCGCATCGTTGTCGCCGGACCCGTGCAGCAGGTAGAGCACCGGATACTTCTTCGTCGACGTGCTGTAGCCAGGCGGCGTGTAGACGTGGATGCTGCGGCGGGTCTGTGTCACCTTCGAGTCGTACCAGTGCTGCGTCAGGCTGCCGTGCGCGATCGGCCGCCACTCGTCATGACGCGGCTGGCCGGAGGGACCGGGCACCTCCACCGTCCCGCGCGCACCGCGGACATTGCCGACGACGTTCGGGCTCGACGGGTCGGCCATCGAGACGCCGTCGACGACGATGGCGTACTCGTAGATCCCCGGCGGCAGCGCCGATACGGTCAGCGTCCAGAGGCCGGCGTCGTCTTTGGTGAACGCTTTGCCCGGCCCTGGCACGGCGCGGTCGATCTCCCCGCTCGACAGCTTTACCTCGGTCGCCTTCGGCGCGTAGATGGCGAACGTCGTCTTGTCGCCCTGGACCACCGGCGACTGCACCGGCGGCCGCTGCGGCGGCCTGGCCGCAGGCTGCGTGGCAGTGGCGGGTACCGGTGCCGGCATCGATGCCGGGGCGGCGGGTTGCTGAGCCAGCACGGGGGACGCCGCCAGCGCCAGGATCGGAATCAGTCGCGAGCCGTAGCAGATCATGCAATCTCTCCCCACCCGAGCTCGGAGCTTGCTCGGAGCTTGCTCCGAGCACGATTAGGGCACCCGCACTCGGGCGGACACGGGCAGGTCGGCGCTGGAGCGGCCGGCCGCCATCTCATACTCGCCTGGCGCGGTGACGAAACGTTTCGCCGTCTCGTCGTAGTGCGCCAGGTCCTGCGGTGTGACGCGGAAGGATACGCGCTGCCGCGCACCCGGCGCCAGGCGAATGCGCGTGAACCCGCGCAGCTCACGCAGGGGCATCGGCCGGCCGGAGTCCAGGGCGCGCACGTAGAGCTGCGGCACCTCGTGCCCGGTCCGGGTGCCGGTGTTCTGGACGTCGAAGGAAACATCGAACGCCTCCGCCCCCGACCCAGCCGCCGGCCCGATCCTCATCCCTGTGTAGTCGAAGCGTGTATACGACAGGCCGTGTCCGAACGCGTAGAGCGGCTCGCCGGTGAAGTACCGGTAGGTGCGGTTCTTCATCGCGTAGTCGGCGAAGGGCGGCAGGTCGGCGACCGACTTGTAGAACGTCACCGGCAGGCGGCCGGACGGGTTGACCTTGCCTAACAGCACGTCGGCAACCGCGTTGCCGCCCTGCTGGCCCGGATACCAGGCGACGAGCACGGCCGGCAGGTTGGCCTTGGCCCATTCGACGGCGAGCGCCGAGCCGGTCATCAGCACCAGCACCACCGGCTTGCCGGTGGCGTGGATCGCCTCGAGCAGCTTCTGCTGCGTCTTCGGCAGGGCGATCTCCGTGCGGTCGCCACCGGCGAAGCCCGGGTAGATCACCGGCATCTCCTCGCCCTCGACCTCGCCGTTCAAGCCGCCAGCGAAGACGACGACGTCGGCGGCGCGCGCGGCGGCGAGCGCCTCCTCGTAGGGATCCTGCGCGCCGGGCTGTCGCCAGTTCAGTCGCACCTCGGCGTCGCGGATGTTCTCGAAGTACTCGAGCTTCACGTCGTAGGCCTTGCCGGCCTCGAAGTCGAGCATCACGCTGCGGGCGCGGGCGCGTGGTGTCGGCGTCCATTCGTCGAGGACGCGCGTGCCGGCGACGTCGAGGCGGAAGCCGTCGTCCGCGGTCACGGTCAGCTCGTACTTTCCCGTGACCGGCGCGACGATCTGCCCGGTCCAGCGGATCGAGAACTCGTCGTTGCCGAGCGCCTGCCCGGCGGACATCTGACCCTGGAGCACGAGCTCGGTCGTCGGGCTGAGGCGATCCCATCGGAAGTTGACGGCGCGATCGACGCGCGTGACGACGGGTGTCCCCTGCAGCTCGCGGCCCTTGAAATACTCGCCCTTGAGGCCGTTCTCGGTCGAGCCAGCCGCGGGACGCAGGAACTGCGCGGGAATCGGCGGCACCGCCCGCGGATCCTGGCGGCCCTCGACGAGATCGACGCCGCGGGCATAGATCACCTTCGCCGCCGGCACGGCGTTGCGGATGCCCTGCACCAGCGTTACCGGCTTCGACGGCGTGCCGTAGTAGTTGCCGACCAGCGTCATCACCTCGTCGGCATTGGGGCCGACGACGGCGATCGTCTTCGTGTTGGCGGCGAGCGGCAGCACGCCGGTGTTCTTCAACAGCACCACGGATGCCTGCGCCATCTCGCGCGCGAGGTGATCGTGCGCCGGCGATTCGTTGACGCTGAACGGCGTCCGCGCGTAGGCCACGCGCTCCGGCGGATCGAACATGCCGAGCTTGAAGCGGACGAAGAACAGGCGCGTCACCGCGACGTCGATGTCCTTCTCGGCGATCAGGCCCTGCTCCACCGCGCCCTTGAGCGATCGGTAGATCGTGCCGCACTCGAGGTCGCAGCCTTCCTTCACCGCCAGCGCGGCGGCGGCCTCCGCCGTGGCCACGATCTTGTGCCCCTTGAAGATGTCGTCGATGGCGCCACAGTCCGAGACGACGTAACCGTCGAAGCCCCAGTCGCGGCGCAGGATCTGGCCGAGCATCCGCGGGCTCGCCGACGCCGATTCGCCGTGGACGCGGTTGTAGGCGCCCATCACCGACGCCACCTTCGCCTCCTGCACCAGCGCCTGGAACGCCGGCAGGTAGGTCTCGTAGAGGTCGCGCTCGCTCGGGCTGACGTCGAAGGTGTGGCGATCGGCCTCGGGCCCGCTGTGGACGACGTAGTGCTTGGCGGTCGCCGCCGTCTTCCAGTACTTCGGATCGTCGCCCTGCAGCGCCTTGACGAACGCGACGCCCATGCGCGCGGTCAGGTACGGATCCTCGCCGTAGGTCTCCTGGCCGCGGCCCCAGCGCGGGTCGCGGAAGATGTTGATGTTCGGAGACCAGAAGGTCAGGCCACGGTAGATGCCGCGCTCGCCGCGGCGCACGAACTCGTGATGCTTGGCGCGTCCTTCGTCGCCGATCGCCGTCGCCACGCGGGTCATCAGCGCGGTGTCGAACGACGCCGCCATCCCGATCGCCTGCGGGAAGACGGTCGCCGTCCCAGCGCGGGCGACGCCGTGCAGTGCTTCGTTCCACCAGTTGTAGGCGGGAACCCCCAGGCGCGGCACCGCCGGGGCGTCGTTCATGAGCTGGGCTATCTTCTCGTCGAGCGTCAGTCGGCCGACGAGATCCTTGGCCCGCGCGTTGAAGTCGAGCGAGAGGTCCTGGTAGGGCGCGGCGGCGGCCGGTGCGGTAGCCGCCTGCGGAGCGGCGGCCGGCGCAGTGGCGGCCGGCGCACTGGCGGCCGGCGGCGCCTGGGTCGAGACCCTTGCCGGCAGGAGGCTGAGCCCGCCGACGGCGACCGCCGTCAGGGAAGCACGAAGCAAGACATGCATGAGCCCCGAACAATAGTGGAGGGGCCCGGCGAGATCAAGGAAGCGCCGGAAACATCCGCTTCGAGTTCTTCACCGATGCGGCGAGGATGCGGCCGAGCACCTTGAGGTTCACATCGGCAAGGTTCGAGAGGTACAGGCAGCCTTTGCCACGGTCGTGCGGGCCGAGCGCCGCCAGCTCGGCCTCGTGCTGCTGGAGGCCGTCGATCAGGTAGATGCTCAGGGCCGCCTTGCGCGGCGAGAACCCGAGCCGCGGCGCATGGCTGACACGCCCGCCCGAGCCCGGGCAATAGACGTCGCCGAAGCCGACGATCGAAGAGCCCCACATGCGGGGCTCTTCGCCGGTGGCCTTCGTCATCAGCGCGACGAGGGTGTCGCAATCCGCGCGGCGGGCGGGATCGGACACCCGGTCGAGGAACCCCGTGACGCTTCCCGTGGTGGGCACGGTCTTCGCCGCAGCCACCTTGCTCTTCGCCGCTGCAACCTTTGCCATGGGGATGCCTCTGGTTTTGCGGCCGCGCGCCCTGGCGCGGCCGCGGGCGTTCAGCGAGCTACTTGGCCGGATAGCCGGCCGTCGTCTTCACTTCCTCGATCTGCTTGGTGTGGCGCTCCGTGTGGGCGCTCAGGAAGAGGACCGCCTGGTAGGCGTCCACTTCGCCGATCGGCATCCCGGCCTGGGCGTAGGCACGCAGGTCAGCGGTGCCACCCGCGATCGCCAGCGTCTTGGCCCGCGCCGCCTTGAACGCCTCGATCAACGCCGCCTTCGACGCGAACGAGCCCTTCGGCACGAGCGGCTCCGGCGCCGTCGCCTTCTTCGTCCGGTCCGGAATGTTCTTCAGGATCATCTCTTCCTTGCCCTTGGTCTTGGCGATGATCTCGGGCGTTGCAGGCGTCTTCATCATCCCCTCGGTCATGCCGCGCAGCAGGTCCTCCGACTTGGTGATGTGCTCGGAGGTCTCGGCGACCGACCAGCGATCCGGCGCCGCCTTCCAGGCCCACTGGGCGTCGCTGACGCCGTCGATCGACTTCAGGAAGGCCGCTTCGGTCTTCTTCAGGTGGGCCACGAGCGTGTCGCGGTCGGCCTTGGTGACCTCGCCGGCGAGGAGGCCGGACGAGAGAACGACGGCGCCGATGGTGGCCGCCAGGAACGTCGAACGCTTCATGATGTGTCTCCTCCGAGATGGTGTCGAGCTGTCTACCTTACAACGAGCGGCCTGCCGGGGCCTGACGAAGCACTGATTTGCGACGTTCAGCCCCGCGCCGGCTCAATAGTCGTAAAACTGCTCCAGGACGGCGCCGCGCCGCTGCAGCCACGCCGACACGTCGGCCAGGCGCGAGAGCGGCGTGCGCACGGTCAGCCGGCGCGCGACCGGATCGGTGAGGAGCGGATCCGAGGCGAGCACCCGGCCCGCCGGTGGCCCCTCCTCCGCCGCGCCGGGCTGCCTGACGATCGCCGTCAGCGCGATCTCGTCGTTGCCGGCGACGTCGAGCACCTTCACGCCGGCGCCGATCAGGCCGACGACGCTGCGGGTGAACGCCGCGCCGCGTGGCAGCGTGACGATGAACGATCCGGGGCCGACGGTGGATACGATCTCGGCGCCGTTCGCCTGCAGCGCCGCGGGCGTCGCGCCACCAACCCAGGCGTGCAGACGCACCGTGTCCTTGTCGGCCGGCGTCGCTGCAATCAGACGCGCCGCGGACGCGCACAGCGCCTTCACGCCGTACTCGGCACTCAGGACGACGCGACGCTCCCACTTGCGGATGAGGTGCGGGCCCCACATGGGCGTCGCCGCCCACAGTTGCTGCAGCCGCGCCCCGAACGGGAACTGCTGCCATGGGGCGCCGCGCTCGAAGCGGGCGAGCTCGCCTGCGGTCTCGGCGGCGAACCGATCCTCGGGTGTGTCGGTCGTGGCCAGCCACTCGACGAGGCGGCCCATGGTCCCCTCGTAGGCGCCTTTCACGAGCTGCTCGGCGGTGTGTCCCGCGCCCAGCACGCCAAGCGTGATCTGCTGACCGGCGTTGAACGCGTACTCCTGCGTGGTGACGCCGCAGGCGGTGTTGAGCGCGCCCCAGTAGTCGCGCGCCGCGGAAAAGTACGGGAAGGCGCTCGGCCTGGCATGCGCCAGGTGGCGAGCGTACTCGTCGGCCTGCGCCACCACCAGCCGCTCCGGCACGGCGAGGAAGGTCAGCGACTCATCGCGCGCCGGCATCGGAAACGGCGCGATCAGGTCGCGCGGCGGCTGGATGCCACCGCCGCTGCAGATGATCCCGATGAACACGCCAGGCCCGCCGATCAGCAGCAGGCCGAGGAACGCGAAGGCGCGGCTCACGCGGCGACGCCCGCGCCGCCAGCGCTCGGCGCGCTCGCGATCGGCGACCCAGCTGTCGGCCCGCCAGCGCTGCGGCCACCACTTCATCGCACGACCACCTCGCGTCCGCCGGTGCGGTGCACCTGCACACCGGACGCGCTGTCGAAGGTCCAGCTCGAGATCGGGTTCGCCGCAGCGGGGGACGGCTTCGCCGCCTGGGACGACTCCGGAGTGGATGTGAAAAACGACTCCGGAGTCGAAGTTGAAGTCGACTCCGGAGTCAATCGATGGGACGACTCTGGAGTCGATTGGGGGGCACCGGCCAGCCCGACCGTGGCCGCGCACAACCAGACCGCCGCAACGAGGGAGTCGAAGTGCGCGCGCAGCGGCATGATGGGACGGCTGGGGCAGAGCCCATCATCACCGCTGCGTCACAGCTCGCGCAAGGCCGACGCGATCGGCAGCCGGGCCGCCTTGAGCGCCGGCAGCAGACCGCCGACGAGGGCCATGATCAGCGCGTAGGCCAGCCCCTGCGCCAGCAGCATCGGCGTGACGGCGAAGGCGAAGGCCACCTGGCTGAAGGTCTGGAAGTTCATGGTCGACGTCTGGTAGCCGTTGAACGCGACGTAGGCCAGGATGCCGCCGGCGAGGCCACCCATGGCGCCGAGCATCAACGACTCGACGAGCACCGAGATCACCACCGATGCGGTGTTGAACCCCAGCGCCCGCAGCGTCGCGATCTCGCGGGTGCGGGTGGAGACCGCCGTGTACATGGTGAGGATCGCCCCGAACACCGCGGCGAACCCCATTAGCACCGCGATCACGACGCCGACCTGCTGGATCAACGAGGTGAGCGTCTGCGAGTGGTCGCTGTAGTACTTCGATTCGTCGTGGACGTCGATGCTCAGCTGCGGATTCGTCGTCAACCAGTTCTTCATCGTCGTGAACTGCGCGGGCGATTCGAGGCGGACCAGCACCGACTGATACGAGTTGTTGCGGCGGAACGCGCCTTGGACGACACGCGCGTCGGCCCACAACTCGGTTTCCGAGACACTGCCCCCCGCTTCGAAGATCCCGACCACGGTCCACGACACCTGGCCCGTCTTGATCTGCGAGCCAACCGAGAGGCCGACGAACGTCGCCGCGGCGGCGCGGCCGACGACGATCTCGTTGGTGCCGAAGGTGAGCATCCGCCCCTGGACGAGCCGGGCGTCGTAGCGCACCTGCAGCGTCACGGGGGTGATCCCGCGCAGCGGCACGTTGGCGGCGGTCATCGTCGACCGC
>JANOIR010000614.1:0-6338 GCA_031407765.1 Vicinamibacteraceae bacterium | reverse complement strand
ACGCCCGGCTCCGTCCCCGTTTCCGCTTCCAGGAGATTCCCCCATGTCCGGTCTCTGGCGTGACCTCCGCCTCGCCGCGCGCCTGCTGGCGCACGAGCGGGCCTTCGCGTTCATCGTCGTGCTGACGCTGGCCGTCGGCCTGGCCGCCAACGCGACCGTGCTGGCGCTCGTCGACGGCCTCGTACTGCGTCCCTTCCCGCTGCGCGACATCGATCGGCTCGTGCAGGTCTTCGGCGCCGCCCCGGAGCCCGGGCCGATCGCCGAGCGCAGCGAGGTCTCGCCGGCGGACTTCGTCGATTGGCAGCGCGAGGTGCGGAGCGCCGACCTCGTCGCCCTCGCGTGGTGGGATGCGACGATCGCCGGCAAGACCGAGCCGGAGCGGCTACAGGGATTCAAGGTGAGCCCGGCGTTCTTCCAGGCGATGGGCGTGAGGGTGACAGCCGGGCGCGGCTTTGCCGCCGACGAGGCGCAGCCGGGCCGCGATCGCGTCGCGGTGATCTCGGACGCGTTGTGGCAGCGCCGCTTCGCGGCCGATTCCGGGGTCGTCGGCCGGACGGTGATGCTCGACGGCGAGCCCCACCTGATCGTCGGCGTCGCACCGCCGAAGTTCGACTACCCCTATGGAAGCGACGTATGGGCGCCGCTCGCCTTCACGCCTGACGCGTTGTCCCGCCGCCAGAGCCGCTACCTGTCGGTGATCGGCCGCCTGCACGACGGCGTGTCACCCGCACAGGTGCAGGCGGAGGTCGCCGCCACCGCGACCCGGCTGGCGCAGCAGTTTCCCACCTCGAACCGCGGCTGGACCGTCAACGTGATGCCGCTCGCCGCGTCGGTGGTCGACATCGGCGCCCGGGCCTTCCTGGTCGTGCAGCAGGTGGCGACGCTGCTGGTCCTGCTCCTGGCCTGCGTCAACGTCGCCAATTTGCTGATCGTGCGCGCCGCCGACCGATCGAAGGAGCTGGCGCTGCGCGTCGCGCTCGGCGCCAGCCGCTGGCGGGTCATCCGTCTGCTGGTGATCGAGAGCCTCACGCTCGCCGTGGCCGGCGCGCTCGGCGCGATCCCGCTGGCCTGGGCCGCGCTCCAGGCGTGCCGCGCGGCGATGCCGCCGAACATCGCGCGCTTCATCCGCGGCTGGGAGGAGGTCGACGTCGATCTCCGCGTCGTCGGCGCGCTCGCCGTCCTTGCCGTGGCGAGCACCGTGCTGTTCGGCCTGCTGCCGGCGCTGCGGGCATCGCAGGTGTCGCTGAACGACGCGCTCAAGACCGGCGGCCGCGGCTCGGGCAGCGGCGGACGGCATCGGCTGCGCCACACGATGGTGGTCGTCGAGGTCGCCCTGGCCCTGACGCTGCTGATCGCCGCGGGGCTCAGCGTGCGCGGCACGACCACCGTCCTCTTCCGCGACGACGGCTACGACCCGGACGGCGTGATGACGCTGCGGGTGTCGCTGCTCGGCACGCGTTACGAGACGCCCGACAAGCGGCGTGCGTTCTTCGAAGGGCTGGTGGAGGACGCGCGGGGCGCGCTCGGCATCGAGGGCGCGGCGCTGGTCAACGTCGCGCCGGCGTCGATGCGCAACGCATCGTACGCGGTCGAAGTCGAAGGCCACCCGGTCGCCGATGCCGCCGAGCGCCGCAGCGCGGACTTCCGGATCACGACTCCCGGGTACTTCGAGACGCTGCGAATCCGCCTTACCGGCGGCCGCGACTTCGGCCACGGCGACACGGCCGACGCGATGCCCGTCGCCATCGTCAGCGAGACCATGGCCCGGCGCTACTGGACGGGCGAGGATCCGATCGGCCGGCGCTTCAAGGTCGACGGGCCGGACGACGACAGCTGGATCACCGTCGTCGGCGTCGCCAGGGACGTGCACCACACCTGGTTCATGAACGAGATGGCGCCGACGTTCTACGTGCCGTTCGCGCAGGCGGCGCCGAGCGACATGGTGCTGCTGCTGCGCGGCGCCGGCGATCCGTCACCGCTCGCCGCCGCTGGCCGCCACCTGGTGCTGGCGCGCGACGCCGGCCAGCCGGTCTACGAGGTCCGCAGCCTGCGCCAGGTGCGCTCGGAAGGCGCGGTCGGGCTGACCTTCGCCGCGACGTTCATGGGGGTCTTCGGCCTGGTCGGGCTGCTCCTCGCCGGCGTCGGCATCTACGCGATCATGGCCTACGCCGTGCGCCAGCGGACGCACGAGATCGGCGTGCGGCTCGCGCTCGGGGCGCGCCCGCGCGAGGTCATTGCGACGACGCTGGGCCGCGGCCTGCGGCTGACCGCCATTGGCCTGGTCGTCGGCCTCGCCGGTGCCTATGCCCTCGGGTCGCTCATGGAGCGGACGCTGTTCGGATCGATCCGCGTCGACGCCCTGACCTTCGTCGTCTTCACCGCGGTGCTGGCGCTCGCCGCCGTCGCCGCATCGGTCGTGCCGGCGCGTCGAGCGCTGCGCGTCGATCCGATGATCGCGCTGCGCAACCAGTAGCTCACGCATGGACACCTATCTCGGCGAGTTCGAACATCTGGTGCTGCTGGCCGTGCTGCGGCTCGGCGAGGACGCCTATGCCGTGCCGGTGCGCAGCGAGATCGAGGATCGCGGCCGGCGCCAGGTCGCGCGCGGCGCGCTCTACACGACCCTCGATCGCCTGGAGCAGAAAGGCTTGCTGCGCTCGCGCCTGGGCGAACCGCTGGCCGAGCGCGGAGGCCGGGCGCGCCGCTACTACAGCGTCACCCCACGCGGCCTCGCCAGCCTGCGCGCCGCGCGCGAGTCGATCGAGAGCCTCTCCGCCGGCCTGACGCTGGAAGCGAAGGACGTCACCGGCTGACCCGCGGCGCCGCGGCCGCGGCAGTCTGCACGGCCCGACGCACGCGGTCGAAGGCCCTTGAAGTCCACTCGCCCCTTGTGGTGGCCTGTGCCGCGGACTATCGTCGCGCAGCGCAGGACCAGCATGCACACGTCGCACACGGACGGCGGATGGATCGTGGTCCTCGGCAACCGCCGCTCGAGCGGGGATCGCCAGGCGGAGCCGGCCCCAGGCGAGCTCGGCGTGCCGTGGACGGCGCCGCTGCGGCGACCGCATGGCGACGCGGCCCGCCACCCCACCGCGCTCGAGATGCTGTCCTGGCGAGCGCGGGCAACGCCGCTGATCGGTCGGGACGCCGAGCTGGAGGCGCTGCTCGACTGGGCCCGCGACGGCGGACCTGTGCGCGTGCGGTTCCTGCGCGGTCCGGCAGGGACCGGCAAGACGCGCCTCGCGGCGGAAGTCGCTGTGGCGCTGGCGCGTGAGGGGTGGTCGGCAGGGTTCGTCGCCTGGACCGAGCTCGAGACGTGGCGGGTCGGCCCGGCCGGGGCGCTCCTCATCCTCGACGAGCCGCCGCAGGCGGGCGATCGCCGATGGCTCGACCTCGCCGGCACCATCGACGACACCTTCGAGGCGGCGCCGCCGCGACGCCTGCTGATCCTGGACCGCGAGTCCGATCGCCAGGAGCCGCTCCACCCCGGAGCGTCGATCCAGGAGCTCGGCGCGCTGTCGGACGCGGCGGCGCGAAGGCTGTACGCGAGCACCAAGGAAATCTGGAGCTCCATCACGAGTGACGCTCGGGACGCGGCGGCGCCGGCGGACGCCTGGTCCGCCGAGACGGACACGTGGCGGCGACCGCTGCACGTGATGGTGGCGGCGCTGTCACCGCCCGCCGCGGACGGCGCCGACGATCGCGACGCCTTCATGGCCCTGGCTCACACGCACTACGTGGCGCGCCTCGAGGCCGAGCCCCGCGGCGGTTGGGCGGTGATCTCGGGCCTGCTGGCCCCCGGCTGCGGCGAGAGCCTGTCGGGGGCCGCGCTCGCCGGCGTGGTGGTGCGCCGCGCGCTCGACGGCCGGCTCGATGGCAACCTCGCGCTGCCGGTGACGGCGTGCGAACTGGCCCGCCTCGATCGCCTGCTGGCGGACGGCGGCGTATCGACCGCGGACGGCGATCGGCTGGCGAGCGTCTACCAGCGGTACCGCCCCTACCGGGACCACCAGGCCTTCGTCGCCCAGATCGACGACTATCTGCCGCGCCCCGGATCGCTGCTCGGACGGATTGCGCTGCTCGAAGCGCGGACCCTGGCGAACTGGACGGCGCACGACCTGATCCGGCGGCTCCTCTCGCTGGCGGCGCAGCTCGACCGGGAGCTGGGGCCGGCCGCGGCACTCGAAGTCGCCGAAGAAGCGGCCTCGCTCTGCCGGGGGCTCGACCTGGCCGACGCCGACGATCTGATCCGCGGGCGGATCGACTTCGACTGCGTCTGGATGCTGGCCCACTACCACGAGCAGCTTGGTTCCAGCCGCGGCGTGGAGCTCCGGCGCGAGGCGACGCAGTTCGGGCCGCCGGTCGCCGAGGCCGGCGAGGAACGGATCCTCGCTTACCGGCTGCTCGGCGAGTGCACGCTGGCCAGCGACACCGAGCGGCTGGCCGCGCTCCGGCTGGTCGCCGGTTACCACCGGCACGGCGACGCCACGCTGCTCCTCGCGTTGACCCTGGAGCGGCTGGCGAGGCTGGCACCGCCAGACGAAGGTCGGGCGTTGCTCGAGGAGGCGGCCGAAATTCGGAGCGGACTGCCGGCGGCGGAAGCGGCGTGGTTCGCCGACAGTTCCGGCGATGCCGCCGAATCGGGGCCCGGCGAGCTGACGCTGTCGCTGGTCCTCGCCACGCACCTGGAGCGCGTCCGTCGATACGCGAGCGATCCGGCGGTCCGGCGCTACCTTGCCGGACAGCTCGAACACCACACCGCCGGCATACGCGTCGCCGGCGGATCCCAGGCCTATCTCCAGACGGTCGACCGCTACCTCTGGCAGCCGGAGCGGCTGTAGGAGCCCGTCACCGGCCGCTGATGACGACCCGCTTGCCCGTCTTCGCCGACTCGCGCGCGGCGTCGAGGATCTCGACGACGATGAGGTTGTTGGCCAGCGCCGAGAGCCCCGAGGGCGTGAGGCGGCCGCGAACGACCGCGGTCAGGTAGGCGATGGCGTCGCGTTCATCGGCCGGCCACTCGGCCAACGCGCCGGTCGTCTCGGGGGAGCCCGGCAGTCGCGTACGGACACGGTTCGGTCCGGTGGCGACCGCATAGGCGCGCTCGGCATAGACCTCCAGGTCCTTGCGCCCGAAGGGCCAGTTCCACGACGCCTGCGCGATGCCCTGGACGCCCGGATACTCGACCAGGATGGTCGCCTCGTCGTCGACGTTCGGATAAATCGCCGGCTTGAAGCGCTGCGTCACCGCGGTCACCGCCGTCGGGCGCTGGCCGTCCATCAGCCACGTCATCAGGTTGGCGCCAGAGCAGCCGAAATCGAAGAGGGCCCCGGCGCCGTTCTGCGCCGGATCGCGCAGCCAGGCGAGGAACTCGGGCTGAACGTTGATCTCCTTCGGTCCCTCGTGGCCGTCGAGCACGACGATCTTGCGCAGGGCACCGCCGGCCTTCTGCTCCTTCAGCAGCTGCCAGATGGCGCGATGGCTGGGGTACCACGTAGTCTCGTAGTTGGTGATGACGTGGATGCGGCCCTGCGTCGCCGCCCGTTCGATCGCACGGGCGTCGGCGACCGACACGGCCAGCGGCTTCTCCACCATCACGTGCACGCCGCGCCGGGCCGCGGTCTCGACGATCGGACGATGGTCGCGCGTAGAAGAGAAGGCTGCGATGGCTTCCGGCTTCGCCCGCGCCAGGAGCTCGTCGAGCGACGCGAACATCCGATCCGGGGCGACGCCGTAGCGCGTCCGGAACGCGTCGCGCAGCCCGGCGTCCGGCTCGTAGACGCCGACCAATTCCATCTCGGCGCGGTCCTTGATCTGGCGCATGAAGCCAGTGACATGGCCGTGGACCAGGCCGGCGATGGCGACACGGACCGGCGCCCCGCTCGAGGCAGTCACCGGGGCCGCGGTCGGCGTGGGGGCTTGCGCGACGACGGCCGCCGGCAGGCAGCCGCCAAGGAGGAGGAGGACAGCGGCTCTGCGAATCATGGCGCTCGACAGCATAGCGCCGATAGGCGCGTATCATCAGGGCCGCAGCGTCACTGCGAATGCCGGCGTTGCCTGAACGGAGACGACCGTGTCTTCCGTGGAGCGATGAGTGGTGCGGATCCTGCTCCTGTTCGTGCTCATCGCTGCGGCCGGTGTGCCGTCCGCCTCGTCGGCCGAGCCAGAATCGGCGTCCAGGCAGCACATCGTCGATCTCTGGCAGCAATCGGACGGGCTCCCGCAAAACTACGTCTTCACTGTCATCCAGTCGCGAGACGGCTACCTGTGGATCGGCACGCGAGGCGGAATCGCCCGCTTCGACGGCGTCCGATTCACCAGCTTCGACGACCGGATAA
>JANOIR010000546.1:0-1603 GCA_031407765.1 Vicinamibacteraceae bacterium | reverse complement strand
TTGGCCCCCTGCAGGTCGTCCTCCCCCGGCGTGCCGAGGCGCGTGACCGTGGACAGGGTCTCGCCGCTCCAGACGGTGCCCTCGGCGAAGCTGATGCGCTCGATGCTGACGCCGGCATTCAGGTACTGCGCCTTCACGGTGAGCGTGTCGCCGCTGGAGAGCTGCACCACCATGTCGTTGCCCTCGGCAAAGAGCGTCACGTCCTCCGGGGCCACGCCCGCGCCAAGCGCGATGGTGTCCAGGTTGCCCGCAGCCGTGTCGAGGTCGGTCAGCACATCGTGGCCGTCGCCGAAGCCGAAGCGGTACTCGTCGCTGCCATTGCCCGCGCCGATGCCCAGGTAGCTGCCCCAACTGTAGAAGCCCGCGAAATGCGGGTCATTGCTGGTGGCGAAGAGCGTGTCGTCGCCCGCGCCGCCCGCGAGGACGTCGTTGCCCTCGCCGCCGATCAGCGTGTCGTCGCCCGCGCCGCCGAAGAGCATGTCGTTGCCGCGCTTGCCGTCGATCCGGTCGTTCCCCCCGAGCAGGTCGAAGCTGTCGTCGAAGGGATCCTCCAGCGGCGCAAAGTTGTCGTCGCCTTCGGTGGGCTGCACGAAGTCCTGCAGGCGCAGCAGCGTACCGTCGTCGAACATGAAGCGCTCGATGGTGCTCGTGGATTGTTCCGAGGCGCCGAGGCTGCCGCCCTGCGGCGAAGGCACCCAGCTTTGCGGCGCTGGGATGCGTAGAACGTCGTTCGTGCCCGCGATCTGAATTTCGAACCCGCCGTCCCACGTGCGCTGTACGACCAGGTCCTCGCGCCGGATGCCGGAGCCGAAAAACACCGTGTCGGTGCCGTCGATCTCCTGGATGTAATCCCGTCCCGAGCCGCGCCGGAAGATGTAGGCGTCGTCGCCGGCGAGGCCCTTGAGCGTGTCGTCGCCCTCGCCGCCATCGAGCACGTCATCGCCCTCGTGCGCCCAGAGGAGATCGTCGCCCGCGGTGGCGACGAGCACGTTGGTGCCCGTGGTGCCGACGAGGTGACTTTGCGAGCCGGCCGGCCCCTCGACGTAGAAGGTGTCGTCCCCCGTCACGCCGTAGGGGGATGTGGGTGAGGTGAAGTGCTTCGCCTCGCTGAAGCCGGACATGCCGGTGCCGCCCCAGTCGTAGTAGATGCCGTTGCCCCGGTCCGCCTTGCCAACGGCGTCGAACGCGAAACCGAGATTGGAGTCCGTGCCACCGCCCGTGAAATGCTCCCGGAACCCAAGATAGGTCGTGTCCTGCGTCAGGCCACGCCCGCGCAGCGCACGGCCCGTCTCGATGATTAGCGCGCGGCCGCGCACCGGATCGGCCAGCAGTTCGGCGTCCAGTTGCACCACCACGGCCGACAGGGCACCGAAGCGGCGATCGAGGGCCGCGTTGTGCTGCCAGTCGATGGCCTCGAACTGCGACTCAAGATGCGTCTCCGCCAGCAGGCTTGAGTACATCGCCTCCGCAAGCTGCAGGTAAACGGTGTCCCAGTACGGCGCCTGCTCGGAATCGGGCTTCTGGAAACTCTCGCCGTAGGCGCGCTCCAACACCTGCGCGCGGCGCGCATCGAGCTGGTTCGTCATGGTGCCGGCGGCGATCG
>JANOIR010000543.1:0-2325 GCA_031407765.1 Vicinamibacteraceae bacterium | reverse complement strand
CCGGACGGCTGCGCTAGAATCACATGTTCGTTCGTCCCCTACCGATGGGCCTGTAGCGCAGTTGGGAGCGCGCCTGAATGGCATTCAGGAGGTCACCGGTTCGATCCCGGTCAGGTCCACCACCCCATCCCCCGCAGGGCGAATCTCTCGCAAGTAGCTGAAAGCCGGCGCGGTTGCCGCGGTTCCAACGAACCGCCGCCCGTCGAACGATATCCCCTTCGGAAAGAACAGCAGTTGGAACCGCTGTCGCTGGTCGAGCGGAACCTGCACCCAGAAATCCGCGGCGCGCGGCAGAACCCGCTCCGCGAACGCCAGGATGCCTTCCACGTCGAGTTCGTCGAGCTCCGTGGAGTGCTTGGCGATCCGCGCCAGCGTGAGCTCCTCGCGCAGCCGTTCGGCGTGCCGGTCGTAGGTCTCGATGTCGATCGAGCGCTGGAACAGGAACGCCTCATCGAGACGGTCGAGCTTCTGCTGGATCGCGTCGGCCGTACGCTGCGCCTGCGCCAGGTCCGCGCGGATGGACGCTTGGCGTGCCTTCCAGATCCCGAGCACTGATTCCTTCAGCAGCCGCATGTAGCCCGGCGTCGGTTGCAGTCGCCCTAGCTCGTCGGTGAAGAGCGTTTCGAGCTTCGCCTTCGTCACGTTCACGCCGCGGCAGCCAGGCCGGCAGTGGTAATAGGCGTAGTAGTCGCTCCGGCCCTTCGACCAGCTGCCGGTGAGGCCACGTCCGCAGGTTTCGCACCGCACGAACACGCGGAGCGGGAAGTCAGGATGACTGCGAAGCTTCGGCGCGCGCGTCGGCGCGCGCCCGGAAAGCACCGCCTGAGACCGGAAGAAGGTCCCTTCGCTGATTAGCGGATCGAAGTCGCCGCGCTTGTTGCGGACGCCATACTCCGGCACGTCGACGATGCCCGCGTACAGCTGATTGCGGAGCAGCATCCCGATCGCCTGCGAGCTCAGAGGCACGCCACGTCGATTCCGCAGGCCCCAAGCCGTCACCTTCTCCAGGATCTGCTGCTTGCTGAAGCGGCCGGTCGCGTACTCCTCGAAGACGCGTCGCACGATCGGCGCGCGGTCCGGGTCGAGCATCAGGCTCTTGCCCATCGCGCGCGGCGCATTGATCTAGCCGAGCGGCGGTCGAGAGACTAAGGTTCTCGGTCTGTTCCTTGGTGCTGACGCGGACGTAGATGACAGCGCCGGCCATGGATCCGAGCTTAGCCCCGGCGTCGGCGCGCGGCAACTGTCTGAGGGTGTGAGGGTTCTCGTAGGCTGGCCAGTGGACTATGCGCCGCCCGGCCGTTCACAGCCGCACGCCGGCGGCGGCTTGGAGGGGGACAATACGTCCCCGGGGTTCTGTCCCCTGTCTTGTCCCCCTTGGCCGACACTCTCGATCCCTGGCTGCTCGCGATGGCCGGCGGAACTCGGATGCTAGGATCGGCGCATCGATGCCGTCGTTGCCAGAATGGTGGACCTGGGAGCTCTCGTTCGTCGGCCACGCTGAAATGCGCATGGAACAGCGCGGCGTGACCGAAGTCGACGTGCGGGCTATGCTGGAACGAGCGAGCGGGTTCGAGCCCAACGTATCGAAGGGCGCTACATGATCAAGACCCGCCAGCATGGCCGGCCTTGGATAGTGATCGTCGAGCCCGACGTTGACGCCAAGTCGGTCGTGGTCGTGACCGTCTACGAGGTGGAGTGATGACTGAGCGGTCGCTGCAGGTGACCTACCGAAAGGGGCGGCCGTTCGCCGCATATCTGCACTTGTCTCACCCGACCGGCGAGAAGAGTGCGAAGACGATTGGGTCGCCGGACGGACTCCTGATCGTCGACTATGCCGCCACCGGGCGAGCTGTCGGGATAGAGATCACAGCTCCAAGAGCGGTCTCGCTTGAACGGCTCAATCTGCTGCTTGGCGAACTAGGGGAAACGCCGTTGGCAGAGGAGGACTACGCACCGGCGCGCGCCGCGTGAAGCGGCCGCGCCCGGCGTAGACCCGCCCGCGACAAGAGTGAAGGCGGAACCCAACGTGGCGAAAGTACCGAACGCAGACGACTTCGAATGGCTGGAATCTGAGGTTCTGAGGAACCCGGAGTCCGAGGAGGCGAGAGAGAACCTCTTGGGGGCGCTATCTGCTGAACCGGAGCGGTTGGACGATCCCCGTCGATACGAACTCATCGAGTGGTTTCTCGAGCACAATCCTCGACATCCCGATCTGCGCGACCCCATTCATGCGCGTAGACCCCGAGCTAGCGCCTGGGATCTTTGCGAAGCTCAAGGGCACGGTGGTTGGCGCTAGGGAAGCTCTGCACAAGTGAGTGTTTGGAC
>JANOIR010000500.1:0-9220 GCA_031407765.1 Vicinamibacteraceae bacterium | reverse complement strand
CCCGCGCCGCACCGAGACGGGCGAGGCGCCCGGCGATCAAGGCGCGAGGAGGAAGAATATCGGGAATATTCGACCGACGAGCAACGCCGAGCGCCGGGATGCATCGCCCGTCGAATGCCGTGGGACTTTCACCACGGGCTGCTAGAACAGATCCAGCTGGCCCTTGCGCCGGAAGGCGTCGACGCGCAGCGGCGGGCCGCTCGACGGGATGCCGGCGCGGGCGCGGGCGGTTTTGAACAGCGCGGCAATCAGCTCCGCGGCGGGGCCGGTGCCGGTCATCCGCGTGCCGTAGGTGGCGTCGTTCAGCTTGCCGCCGCGGACGTCCTCGATGCGGCTCAGGACGTGCGCCTTGCGATCGGGCACGTGGCGCTCCAGCCAGTCGTCGAACAGTCCTTTCACCGCGTACGGCAGCCGCAGCATCGTGTAGCCGGCGAAGCGGGCCCCGGCTTGCGCGGCGCGGGCGAGGATGGCCGGGATCTCGTGATCGTTCAGGCCGGGGATGACCGGCGCCACCATCACGCCCGCCGGCACGCCGGCGGCGTTCAGGCGCGCCACCGCGTCGAGACGCAGGTCGGCGGTCGACGTGCGCGGCTCGAGCGCCCGGCGCAGGCCCTCGTCCAGCGTCGTCACCGAGAGGGCGACGTTGGCGCAACGAACGGACGCCAGCTCGGCGAGGACGTCGGCGTCGCGCGCGACGAGCGCGTTCTTGGTGACGACGCCGACCGGGTTGCGGAACTCGGCCAGCACCTCGAGGCACCGGCGTGTCAGCCGCAGCGTCCGCTCGATCGGCTGATAGCAGTCGGTGACGCCGCTGACCGCCAGCACCTTCGACTCCCACGACGGCGCGGAGAGGGCCGCCCGCAACAGCTCCGGCGCATCCTCCTTCACGAAGATCCGCGTCTCGAAGTCGAGGCCGGCCGACAGGCCGAGGAATTCGTGCGTCGGTCGCGCATAGCAGTAGATGCAGCCGTGCTCGCAGCCGCGATACGGGTTGAAGCTCGCCGAGAAGGGCACGTCCGGACTGTCGTTGGTCGAGATGATGCTCTTCGACGCGTCGCGGAAGTACTCCGTCGCAACGGGCGAGTCGCGGGCCGTCTCGTCGGCCAGCGGATCGAGGTGCGCGTCCGGCTCTACCTGAACGTGCAGGCGGTCGAAGCGGTTGGGCGGCTGCGTCGCGGTGCCGCGTCCGTGGAGTGCCGGGCCCGGAGTCTCACGCGAGGCCATGCGGCCATCCTAGAGGTCAGGCGAAGAAAAGGCAAATCTGCCCAGCGCCGAACGCGGAGCCTGCCGCGCCGTAGCCGTGGATCGCACAGCACCGCGAAGGCGGGCTCGTCCCGCCGTAGCCGTGCGGGGATACACCGGACGGCGAAGGTGGATAAGATGCGCGCGACCGCGATCGGTTCCCCCACCGGCGCGGGTGAAGGAGCTGCACCACTACGCTTTCGGAGGAGGTCGTATGCGATCCCGTGTCATCGTCGCCCTCGCGGCGGGCCTCGTCGTCGCCGTCGCGTCACCCGCTGCTGCCCAACGCGGCGATGACCCGGCGCCATCGCCGCCGCGGTCCGAGAAGCTCGTCTACGCCGACTTCGAGGTTGTCGACGCCGGCAAGGCGCTCAGCGCCCGCGGCGGGCCGATCACGGTGACGAGCTACCAGGAAAGCGACATGCACCGGACCACCGCCAAGGGCGCTCCCGGGGCCAACTCGCCGGAACTGGTCCGGATCAAGCCCGACGACCCGAACCACCTGGGCAAGTTCGAGTTCGCCTTCATGGCGCCGAACCAATGGGCCGGCGCCGGCATCGAGATCAAGGGACGGGCCGACGCCGACGGCAAGCCACAGACCGACGACGTCAGCGGCTACAAGAAAATCACCCTGCAGCTCTACGCCAAGGGCGCGGACATGATCCGCATCGAGGCGATCAGCCGCGGCCTCGGCAACGACCTGCAGACGTACCCGCAAATGAGCTTCAAGGTCCGGCCCGGACTCAACACCTACGAAGTCGCCTTGAACGCACTGGCCCAGCCGCGCTGGGTCGAGATCAAGGAGGATTCCAAGAAGATCCTCCAGAAGCTGACCGCGCTGAACGTCACGGCCTACTGCGAGCCGTGCCGGCCGGCGGAGGGCATGGTGCTCGTCGACAACGTCGTCTTCGAGAAGTAGTGGTTAACGGCCGCTGATGTCGTAGACCACGACCTTGGCCCACAGCGGCGAGAAGCGGGCGATGAAGGCCTGGTGCAGCGGGTGCGCCTGATAGGTGTTCTGGTCCTCGATCGTGTCAAAGAAGATCAGCTCCGAGACGCTGTAGCTGCTGTCGACGACCGGGCGCGGCTCGACGTCGGCCGGGACGCCGACGTGCAGCGCGCGAATCTGGGGGATCGCCGCCAGGGCGCGCACGCCCTCGATCAGGGCGTCGCGATCGGCGATCGCGTCGGGGTTCTTGAGCCAGAAGAAGACGTGATGGGCGAGCTGGGCAGCGAAGAGCGTAGGCATGCGTCGCGGACAGCATAGCCCAGACCGCTCGGAGGTCAGACCACTGGTGCCGGCGACCGCCGCGCTGCACGTACGCCGCAAGTAAGATGCGCTGATGCCGTCCCCGCCCGACGAGACGTCGCTCGCCGAGACCGGCCTCCAATCGGGCAGCGCGGGACCCGCCTCCGGTTCCGGTCAGAGTGGCTCGCGCGCGGGCTGGCTGTCGTCGTCGGGGCCGGGCGGTGCGCTCGAGGCGCTGGCGCCGGGGACCCTCCTGGCCGAGCGCTACCGCATCCTCAGTCTGGCCGGGCGGGGCGGCATGGGCGAAGTCTATCGCGCCGAGGATCTCCGCCTCGGCCAGCACGTCGCCCTCAAGTTCCTGCCGGCGGCGGTGGCGGGCGATCCGCAGCGGCTCGCCCAGTTCCACCACGAGGTGCGCATCGCGCGCCAGGTGTCGCACCGCAACGTCTGCCGCGTCTACGACATCGGCGAGGACCACGGCCGCGTCTTCCTGACGATGGAGCTGGTCGACGGCGAGGATCTGGCCGCGCTGTTGAAGCGGGTCGGCCGCTTCCCGGAAGAGCGCGCCACCGAGATCGCCCGCCAGATCTGCGCCGGCCTCGCCGCCGCGCACGAGTGCGGCGTGCTGCACCGCGACCTCAAGCCGGCCAACATCATGCTCGACGCGGACGGCCGCGTCCGCATCACCGATTTCGGGCTGGCGGGCCTCGCCGGCAGCTTCACCGACATCCGGTCCGGGACGCCGGCCTACATGGCGCCGGAGCAGCTCGCCGGCCGCGAGGTGAGCGAGCGCAGCGACCTTTTCTCGCTCGGTCTGGTGCTGTTCGAGATCTACACGGGCAAGCGCGCCTTCGACGCGTCGACGATCGCCGAACTTCTGCGCCAGCACGACGAAGGCGTGCAGCTGTCGCGTACGAGCGGCCTCCAGCTCGACGCCACCATCGAGCGCGTGATCTTCCGCTGCCTGGAGCGCGAGCCCGCTGCGCGTCCGCCGAACGCGATTGCGGTGTCCGCCGCGCTGCCAGGTGGTGATCCGCTCGCCGCTGCCCTTGCTGCGGGCGAGACGCCGTCGCCCGCGATGGTCGCCGCCGCGGGCCGCAAGGAAGCGGTGCCGTTGCGCGTCGGCCTCAGCGTCGTCGCGGTGGTTCTCGTCGGGTTCGCGATCCTCGTGGGTTTGCGCGGCCGGGCCGCCTTCCACCGTTTCGTTCCCGCCGATCTGTCGGGGCCGGTGCTCGAGTACCAGGCGCGCGCGGCGATCGCGAAGCTCGGCTATCCGGAGGCGCCCGCGGACAGTTTCGGTTCGTTCCATGTGGGCGGCGACTACGTCGCGTGGGCCCGCCGGCGACAGGACGCCGACCGGTGGAAGGAGCTGGCATCCGGTCGGACGCCCGGCTTCGGCTACTGGTATCGCACCAGCCCGGAGCCGCTCGTACCGATCGAGGACGGCACCCGGCCGCGGGATTCCGATCCACCCCTGCGCGTCGAGGGGATGTCGACCGTCTACGTCGACGCGAAGGGCTACCTCTTCGAGTTCTATCGCGTGCCCCTCCAGCATCCCGGGCCGACGTCCGCCGCCCCGATCGACTGGCAGATGGTCTTCGATGCCGTCGGCTGGCCGCGTGAGCGTTTCACCGCCGCGACGCCCGAGTGGACACCGCCGCTCGTCACCGACACGCGCGCCGCCTGGACCGGCACCGTGCCGGCGCTCGGGGCGACGCCGATGCGGCTCGAGGCGGCCGCCTTTGCCGGCAAGATCGTCTTCGTGAAGGCCATCGGACCGTGGACGCGGACCACTCGCGCCGCGACGCCGCCCGCCGCCGGCGCCCAGAAGGCCCTGCGCACGTTCCAGGCGGTGATCGTCACGCTGCTCTTCGGCGGTTCGGCGCTGCTGGCGCGACGCAACGTGATGGCCGGCCGGGGCGATCGCGCCGGCGCCTGGCGGCTCGCGCTGGTCGTCCTGGTCCTCGACGTGGTGCGGTGGCTGGCGATGGCCCACCACAGCGGCGACTACGCCGTCGACCAGAACGAGCTGCTCGACGCGATCGCGGAGGCCCTGCTGCCGGCCGCGCTGGTCTGGCTGGCGTATCTCGGAATCGAGCCGTGGCTGCGCCGCCACTGGCCGACCAGCCTGATTTCGTGGAGCCGGCTGCTCGGCGGCAGCCTGCGCGATCCCCTGGTCGGCCGCGACCTGCTGCTGGGCGTCGCCTTCGGCGTCGCGACGGCGATCTATGTCGTGCTCTCCCGCGACGTCGTTGCCGCCATCACCGGCCTGCCCCCGGGGCCGATGTTCAACGGGGTCGTCTCGCTGACGACGCCACGCTGGGTGATTGCCGGCGTCCTCTCCACCGTTTCGAACTCGCTGCTGAACGGCGTGCTGCTGTCGATGCTGTACGTCGTGCTGCGTCGGCTGCTGCGCGTCCCGCTGATCGCATCGGTTGCCGCCGCCCTCATCCTGTCGCTGCTGATCGCGTCGGACGACTGGCGCGCCGACACGTGGCACGGCTTCCTCATCGCGCTGGGGATGGCCGGGGTGTTGCTGCTGCCGCTCGTCCGCTTCGGCCTGCTGCCGTTCACGGTGGCCTGGTGGACGAACAACGTGGTGCAGTCGAACGTCCTGACGACCGACCTCGGCGCCTGGTACGCGCCGCCGACGTGGCTGGTCGTTGGTGGCCTTACCGCGGTCGCGCTGTTCGCCTTCGTGCAGTCGCGCGCCGGCGCGCCGCTGTTCGGCCACCTGCTCGAGGACTGAGCCGGGCGCAGGACGCGTGCGGCACAAGTAAGATGCGCTGATGCCGTCGCCGTCGGACGAAACGTCGCTCGCCGAGACCGGGCTGCAGTCGGGCAACAGCGCGCCTGCGTCGCACCCGTCCGCCGGCTCGGCGTCGCGTCCGGGCTGGCTCTCGTCGTCGCCGGCGAGCGGCGAGGCCCTGACCCCCGGCACGCTGCTCTCGGACCGCTACCGGATTCTGGGGCTCGTTGGTCGCGGCGGCATGGGAGAGGTCTATCGCGCCGAGGACCTGCGGCTCGGACAGAGCGTCGCGCTGAAGTTCCTGCCGGCCGGCGTCGCCGAGGATCCGCAGCGCCTCGCCCAGTTCCACCACGAAGTGCGCATCGCGCGCCAGGTGTCGCACCGGAACGTCTGCCGCGTCTACGACATCGGCGAGGACCACGGCCGCGTCTTCCTGACGATGGAGCTGGTCGACGGCGAGGACCTCGCGCTGCTGCTGAAGCGCATCGGCCGCTTCCCGGAGGAGCGGGCCACCGAGATCGCCCGCCAGATCTGCGCCGGCCTCGCTGCGGCGCACGACCTCGGCGTGCTGCACCGCGACCTCAAGCCGGCCAACATCATGCTCGACGCGGACGGCCGCGTCCGGATCACCGACTTCGGCCTGGCGGGCCTGGCCGGCAGCTTCACCGACATCCGCTCCGGCACGCCGGCCTACATGGCGCCCGAGCAGCTCGCCGGCAGGGACGTCAGCGAGCGCAGCGACATCTTCGCGCTCGGCCTCGTGCTGTTCGAGATCTACACCGGCAAGCGCGCCTTCGACGCGACCACGATCGCCGAGCTGCTGCGCCAGCACGACGAAGGGGTGCACGTCTCGCAGAGTGCCGGCCGCGAGCTGGATCCCGCGGTCGAGCGCGTCATCCAGCGCTGCCTGTCGCCCGAGCCCGCGGAGCGGCCGGCGAGCGCGCTGGCCGTCTCGGCGGCGCTGCCCGGCGGCGATCCACTGGCGGCGGCGCTGGCGGCCGGCGAGACGCCGTCCCCGGCGATGGTCGCCGCTGCCGGGCGGATGGAAGCGGTGCCGCTCACGACCGGGTTGCCGCTGCTGGTGTTCGTGGTCGTCTGCTTCGCCGGCCTCGTCGCGCTGCGGCAGGCGACGGCGTTCTACCGTCTGATGCCGGTGAATCTGCCGCCGGCGGTGCTGGAGGATCGGGCGCGGCAGGTGCTCGACCGGTTCGGCTACCGCGACGTTCCCGCCGACAGCGCGAGCCAACTGCGCGACGATCGGGGCTACTTGTCGTGGGCCCGGCGGCAGCCGGCGGCCACGCGCTGGGATCCGCTGGCGACGGGACGCGCCCCGGCCGTCGGGCTCTGGTATCGCACCAGTTCGCGCTTCCTCGTGCCGACGGCCGAGTGGACGCAGGTGACGCCCACCGATCCGCCGATGCGGATGGTCGGCATGACCTATGTCGACGTCGATGCCACAGGCGCGCTCCTCGACTTCCACGCCGTGCCGCCGCAGCGGACACCGGGCTCCCCACCGCCGGTTGCGGAGATGGACTGGCAGCCCGTGTTCGACGCGGTGCGGTGGCCGCGCGTGCGGTTCACGCCGGCGACGCCGGAGTGGACGCCGCCAGTGGCAACCGACACGCGGGCGGCCTGGACGGGCACGCTGCCCGAGCTCGGCTCGACTCCGCTGCGCCTCGAGGCCGGCGCGTTCGCCGGCAAGGTCGTCTTCGTCCAGACCGTCGGCCCATGGACCCAGCCCGGACGCGTGCCGCCGCCGATCGAGGGCGGCCTCGGGCGGGCGCTCGACACCTTCAAGAGCGTGCTCGTGCTGTTCCTGGTCATAGGCTCGGGGCTGCTCGCGCGGCGGATGGTGGTACTCGGCCGGGGCGACTGGCGCGGCGCCACCACCGTCGCGCTGGTCCTGTTCGTCCTGGGCCTGGCGCAGTGGCTGGTCGGGGCGCACCACGTGCCGGACTACGGCATCGAGCAGGACAAGTTCTTCGAGGCCTGCGCCGACCTGCTGTTCCGGTCCGCCATCGCCTGGCTCGCCTACCTCGGCATCGAGCCGTGGATCCGTCGCAACTGGCCGACCAGCCTGATTTCATGGAGCCGCATGCTTGGCGGGTCGTTCCGCGATCCGCTGGTCGGGCGCGACGTCCTGATCGGGACGGCCTTCGGCGTCGCCGGCGCGATCTATCCCGGCCTCATCGAGTACGCGTTTCACGTGTTCGGTGGCGACGCCATCGATCCCGCTTTCACCGGCATCTGGGCACTGACGACGCCGCGCTACGTCGGCGCGTCGCTGCTCGCCGGCGTCAGCAACGCGTTGTTCAACACGCTGCTGCTCACGCTGTTGTACGTCGTCTTCCGCCGCCGGCTGCGCCGGCCGTGGCTGGCGGCGCTCGCCACGACTGTCGTGCTGACGCTGATCATCACCTCCGAGGACGGCTTCGGGTCTGGCGCGATCGGCTTCGTGCTGATCGCGTCGATCTCGGCGTTCATCATCGCGCCCTTGCACTTCCACGGCATGCTGCCGTTCATGGCCGCCTTCAGCGTCCGGCAGGTGCTGATCGCGAACACCCTCACCGCCGACCTCGGCGCTTGGTACGCCACGCCGACCTGGATCATCGGCACGGCGCTGATGGCCCTGACGATCGCCGCGTTCCTGAACTCGCGCGCCGGTGCCCCGACATTCGGTCGTCTTCTGGAGGAATGATTTGAGCCAACGCTATGTACTCGCGCTCGACCAAGGCACCACGTCGAGCCGCGCCATGCTCTTCGGCCGCGACGGCCGCGCCATTGCCGTCGCCCAACGCGAGTTTCCCCAGATCTTCCCGAAGCCCGGCGACGTCGAGCACGATCCCGAGGCGATCTGGACGTCGCAGATCGAGACGGCCCGCGAGGTGCTGCGCACGGCCGGTGTGGCGGCGACTGACATCGCGGCGATCGGCGTCACCAACCAGCGCGAGACGACGGTGCTGTGGGACCGCCAGACCGGCCGGCCGGTGGCGCCGGCCATCGTCTGGCAGAGCCGCGTCAGCGCGCCGATCTGCGATCGCCTGAAGGCCGACGGCCACGAGGCGCTGATCCGGGCCAAGACCGGCCTGGTCGTCGACGCCTACTTCTCGGGCACCAAGGTCACGCACCTGCTCGAGACGGTGCCCGGCCTGCGCGCGCGCGCCGAGCGCGGCGACATCCTGTTCGGCACCATCGACTCGTTCCTGATCTGGCGTCTGACCGGCGGCAAGCAGCACGTCACCGACGTGACCAACGCCAGCCGCACGCTGATGTACGACATCCATCGGCTCGACTGGGACGACGAGCTGCTGCGGATCCTCGGCGTGCCGCGGCGGATGCTCCCGGCAGTGAAGGCCTCGTCCGAGGTCTACGGCGAGACCGACGCCACGCTGCTCGGCGGGGCGATTCCCATTGCCGGCATCGCCGGCGACCAGCAGGCCGCGCTGTTCGGCCAGGCCTGCTTCACGCCGGGCATGGCCAAGAACACCTACGGCACCGGCTGCTTCTTGCTGATGAACACCGGGTCGACGCCGACCCCGTCGGCCGGCGGCCTGCTGACGACGATCGCGTGGCAGGTCGGCGGCCAGGTCACCTACGCGCTCGAGGGCGCGGTGTTCATCGCCGGCGCCGCGGTGCAGTGGATGCGCGACGGGCTGCGGGCGATCGTCAACTCGGCCGACATCGAGCAGCTCGCCACGTCGGTGCCCGACGCCGGTGGCGTCTACCTCGTGCCGGCCTTCGTCGGCCTCGGCGCGCCGCACTGGGATCCCTACGCGCGCGGGCTCATCATCGGGCTGACCCGCGACACCACCGTCGGCCACATCGCGCGCGCCACGGTCGACGCGATGGCTTACCAGAGCCGCGACGTGCTGGCATTGATGGAGAAGGACGCCGGGGTGAAGCTGGCGGCGCTGCGCGTCGACGGCGGGGCCAGCGTCAACAACGCGCTGCTGCAGTTCCAGGCCGATCTGCTCGACGTC
>JANOIR010000497.1:0-2727 GCA_031407765.1 Vicinamibacteraceae bacterium | reverse complement strand
CACGTCGAGCCGGCCCGTGGAACTCTTGGGGTTCGCTGCCGCCGACAGGCCCGGCACCAGTTTCAGACTTTCGAGCAGCGGCACGATGTAGACGCAGCCGGTCTCCAACACCGCGCCCTCGCTCAAGTCGATGGCGTGCAGCTTGATCGATTGCATCTTGTCTTCGATCGACGCGCCGGGGCCGGGCAGGAAGCTCGCGCGCACGCGGTAGGCCACGGGACCGAGGCGGAGATCGAGGCTGGCAGGCTGAAGCTGTCCCGGAAGAATGGGCTCGGCGAGCTTGATGCGGCCCGACGAGATCAGCGCGCGGATCGCCTGCGCCGGTACAATCCCCGATGCCGCCCGCTCGCCGACGCGCGATCGCTGTTTCCTCGGTTTCTTCGCCGCAGCCTTGGCCATCTTGATCTCCCTCGTGAAAATACGCTCTAGACCAACCGCCCCTTGACGCCAACCCCCTCGCGGCGTATTCCCGCGCCCAATCGACGTCGTGGTTCCCATGCCCGAAGTCGTCGTGGTGATTTGGCCGGCCGGCTTGCAGCCACGTAAAACAACTCGCTAAAAATGGCCGTGCGCGATCCAGATCCCTGGTTCCCTGCGCCCGGCTTTCATGCGGGGCAAGCAGGCGAGGCCGGGGGTTTTTGTTTGAGGCGGGCGGTCGCTTAGGACGCGCGCGCTTTCAGCTAGGACGCGCGTGCTTTCAGCACGACCTGCCGAACCGCGACGAGGGACAACATGGCCGATGACCACGACAAGCTTTCCGATCCCGCCCGCTGGTCGCCCGAGACGCAGCTCGTCCACGGCGGCGTGCTGCGCTCGCAATACGGCGAGACCTCGGAGGCGCTGTTCCTGACGCAGGGCTTCGTCTACGCCAATGCCGAGGAGGCGGAGGCGCGGTTTCTGAACAAGAGCCCCGGTTTCCAGTATTCGCGCTTCGCCAACCCGACCGTATCGATGTTCGAGGAGCGCGTGCGGTTGATGGAGGGCGCCGAGGACAGCCGCGCCACCGCCACCGGTATGGCGGCCGTAACCGCCTCCATCGTCTCCTATCTCAAGGCCGGCGATCACATCGTTTCGGCGCGCGCGCTGTTCGGCTCCTGCCGATACATCGTCGAGGACCTGTGCCCGCGTTTCGGCATCCAATCGACGCTGATCGACGGCCGCAACCTCGACGCCTGGAAGGCCGCGATCCGTCCCAACACGCGTGCCTTCTTCTTCGAGACGCCGTCTAATCCGACGCTCGAGCTGGTCGATATCGCGGCGGTGTCGAAGCTCGCCCACTCGATCGGCGCCATCGTCATCGTCGACAACGTGTTCGCCACGCCGATGCTGCAAAAGCCGCTGCAGCATGGCGCCGACGTCGTGGTTTACTCGGCGACCAAGCACATCGACGGCCAAGGCCGCTGCCTCGGTGGCGCGGTGCTGGCGTCGAAGGCGTTCGTGAAGGACTATCTGCACGACTATCTGCGCCAGACCGGACCGGCGATCAGCCCGTTCAACGCCTGGGTGATGCTGAAGGGGCTCGAGACGCTGCCGATCCGCGTCAAAGCGCAGTGCGACACCGCGGCCAAGCTCGCCGATCACCTCGCGGGTCTCGCGGGCGTGTCGAAGGTCATCTACTGCGGCCGCGAGGATCACCCGCAGTACGAGCTGGTGCGACGGCAGATGACGGGCGGCGGCCAGATCGTGACGTTCGAGGTCGAGGGCGGCAAGGACGCGGCGTTCCGTTTCCTCAATGCGCTGCGCATCGCGAAAATCTCGAACAACCTCGGCGACACCAAAAGCCTCGTCACCCACCCGGCGACGACCACGCACCAAAGGTTAAAGCCGGAAGCCCGTGCCGAGCTCGGCATCTCCGACGGCATGATCCGGTTTTCGGTCGGGCTGGAAGCGGTCGAAGATTTGGCGCTCGATCTCGAGACCGGCGCCAAGGCGGCGCGGGGGTAGGGGGCTCGCGAACGTTCAAATGTCATCCCGGCATTTGTTGCCGGGATGACCGAAGGTGCGACGCCCTCACCCGCCGGCCATCTTCTCGGCCATCACGGCGATGGTCTTCTGATAGACCTCGGCGCGGTTCCAGTCCTTGATGACGGCGTAGTTCGCAGTGCCGGGGCCCCACGGCTGGCCCGCCTTCCAGCCGTAGGACTTGAGGAACTTCGCCGTCGAGGCCAGCATGTCGGGCACGCTCGACTTCAAGTTCCGCCGGCCGTCGCCATCGAAATCGACCGCGTGCTTGACGTACGACGACGGCAGGAACTGCACCTGTCCGATTTCGCCGGCCCAGCCGCCAACCAATTCGCCTGCGCTCATGTCGCCGCGGTCGATGATCTTCAACGCCGCCGTCAGCTCGTTCTCGAAGAACGCCGAGCGGCGGCAGTCGTAGGCCAGCGTCGCCAGCGAGCGCACGATCGACAGCTTGCCGCCGCCGTCCGCGCCGTAGTTGGTTTCGAGGCCCCAGATCGAGACCAGCACCGCGCCCGGTACGCCGAATTGCTTCTCGATGCGGTCGAGCAGCGCCTTGTTGGCCGCCATGCGTTGCTTTCCGCGCGAGATCAGCGACGACGATACGCGCCGCGCATAGAACTGCTCGAACGACAGCTTGAACGACTTCTGGCCGCGGTCGAGGCGGATGACGTTCGGGTCATAGGACACGCCGGACAGGCCCGCTGCGATCGCCTTGTCGGACACGCCCGCCGCCTTGGCGCGCGGCTTGTAGGCGGCGATCCAGGC
>JANOIR010000478.1:0-13017 GCA_031407765.1 Vicinamibacteraceae bacterium | reverse complement strand
ACCTGTTCGACGATCGCCGCCGCCAGCAGGATGCCCATGCTCTGGTAGCCGACCTTCTCGCCGGGTTGGAAGAGCAGGGGCGTGCGACAGGTTCGAGCCACGAACTCCGACAAAGGCGCGTGCTGCCGGCGAAGCTCGGTGTTTTCCGGGAGCATGTCCGGCAGTCCCGACGTGTGCGTGAGCAGATGCCGGATGGTGACGGCGTCGCGCTCGGCGCCGCGGAACGCTGGCAGGTATTTCTTCACCGGATCGGTCAGCGCCAGCTCGCGCCGATCGCGGAGCCACAGCACGGCCGACGCGGTCATTGGCTTGGTCGGCGAGGCGATCAGGAACGGCAGGTCGACGCGCGCGGCGCCGAAGGCCCGGGACATCTCCTGGCCTGCCTGGCGGACATGGAGCACCGCCGCGGCCACTTCGCCGCTTCCAGGCCGAGCGCGCATTGCAAGGGACGGTCGCCAACGGGTCAGCCATGCTTCTCCACGACGACTCGATCTGGTCTACGTCCCTGTCCGGCCCGGCACGTGGCGGCGCACTGCCGCCAGCGCGATCGTGCAGGCGATCATCGCCGCCGCGATCACGGCGAAGAACGACAGCGAGCCGTGGTACTCGAGCGCCCAGGCGCCGACGTAGCCGCTGATCACGGCGCCAATACGCCCGAACGAGACGGCGCTGCCGACCCCGGTCGCGCGGATCGGCCCCGGATAGACGTGCACGGCGAGCGCATACATCGTGGTCTGCACGCCGTTGATCAGTGCGCCGGTGAGCGCCAGCATCGCGATGATCGGCGCGACCGGTGCCGCCGCCAGCGGCATCGCGGCCAAGGTCCCGGCACTCGCCACGGCCAGCCCGGCCAGGACGAGCATCGACACACGCGATCCCCAGCGCGTGATGCACGCGCCGCCGGCCAGCGCGCCCACCACCCCGCCCAGGTTGAACGCGGCGATGCCGGTGCTCGCCAACGTCGATGAGAAGCCGGCCGCGGTCAGCATCGCGGGAATCCAGCTGAAGCCCAGGTACACGGCCAGCAGGCAAGAAAAGAACGCCAGCCACAGCGACACGGTGTCGCTGCGCCGCTCGGGCGTGAACAGCTCGCGCACCGAGGCCCGCGCGACGCCCGCATCCGCGGGATCGGCGAACGTCGCGTCGTCGGCGACCGTGCACCCCATGCGGCGCAGCGTGGCGATCAGCTCGGCGCGCCGGCCCGGGAACCGCGCCAGGAAGCGCGGCGACTCGGGCAGGAGCCACGGGAGGACGAGCGCGGCGGCGAGCGGCAGCGCGCCGCCGAGCAGGAAGAGCGCGCGCCACCCGATCGCGGGCAACGCCGGGATCGCGGCCAGGCCGGCGATCGTCGCGCCGAGTGGCACGCAGACGATCGTGACGGTTACGGCGATCGGCCGGTGCCGCAGCGGGACGTACTCGCCGGCGAGCGCGGCCGCGTTGGGAATGGCGCCTCCCAGCCCCAATCCGGTCATGAAGCGCAGGACCCCGAGGGCGGCGATCCCGTCGACCACGGCCACGGCCATCGTCATCAGGCTGAACATCAGCATGCTGCCGATGAGCGCCGTCCGACGCCCGAGCCGATCGCCGACCAGTCCCGCGATGGCTCCGCCAGCCACCATGCCGAGATAGCCGAGCGAGATCACTGGGGCAAAGGCACTGCGCGGGACGCTCCACTCGCGCATCACGGTGGGGATCGCGACACCCATCAACTGGTTGTCGATGCCGTCGAACGCGATCGTCAGCGCGGTCAGCGCGACCAGCCAGCGCTGATAGCTGGTGCCGCGCCCAGCGTCGATCACCCCCCCGGCGTCGACGCGGGTCTCGGTCACGGCCGGCACTCGAAGCTGGCCGCGGATTCGGGATCGCCTTCGCCCTTGTAGTGTGCGTGCTGCGGGTAGGCGCACAGCGGGCGGCTGCGTCCCGGCGTACTGCGGCCGGTTGCGGTGACGGCGTCGGGTGCGACGCCCTTCTCGACCCAGTCGACGAGCGGCGTCAGCAGGTCGAAACGATCGAGGGCACCCTGGCCGCCGCCGCAGTGTCCCATCGCCGGCGCGAGGAACAGCCGGCTCCAGCCGCGCACCGCATCGGCCCCGCCGTTGTCGGCGCCGACCCGGTCGTAGTACTCGACGGTGTCCATCGCGGAGAACCAGGGATCGCTGACGCCGTGGAAGAACAGCACCTTGCCGCCGCGGCCGGCGAACGTGCTCAGGTTCGTCCACGTGGCCGTGTCGGTCAGCTGCTGCATGGCGCTGGCGGCGGTGCGCGCCTCGGCGTCGATGTCCTGCTCGAGGCCGGGCGCTGGCGGAACGGGGGGACCCGCATTGGGCATCAGGATGCCGGGGATCCCCGGGCCGGCAGCCGCGATGCCGGTGTCGTAGGCGTACCGCGGGTACACCTGATGGCCCGTCGTGTCGCGCGGTCCGGCGAAGGCCCGCTCGATCGCCGCGACCTGCGGCGCCGAGAGGCAGCCGTCGGCCTTGGCCCCCTTGCAGGCAAGCGCGGCCGGCGAGAAGCGGCAGCCGCGGACGTCGAAGATCAGGGAATCCTTGACCCCGTCGAGGCCGTCGCAGGCGGCGACCAGGCTATCGACGACGGTCTGGCGATCGATGGCCGAGAACGCACCGGCGGCCTCCGGCTTGCCCGCGGCATCGCGCGGCGTGATGCGGTTGAACGCGACCCGCATTGTCCGCAGCGCCAGGTTCGAGTGGCCGGTGCGCATTGCCGGCGCGCCTGCAATGACGCCGTCGAAGTAGCCCGGGTAGCGCTGCGTCATCAGCATGCCCTCGCGGCCGCCGGTCGAGCAGCCGGAGAAGTAGGCACGCGAGGCAGGCCGGCCGTAGAAGCGCGCGATCACCGCCTTGGCGGCGAGCGCGACGCGGCCGACGGCGACATAGGCGAAGTCGAGCGCGGCCTGCTGATCGCGCATGAAGCTGGCGTCGAACCCCGCGCCGCTGTGGCCGGTATCGGTCGTCACGACCGCGAAGCCGCGGGCGAGCGCCGGCGTGTCGCCGGCGGCGGTGGCACCGACCGGGGGCGAGACGCGGCCGTTGAGACCGCCGCCGCCCTGCATCAGCAGCCTTCCGTTCCACTCGTCGGGCAGCGCGACCGCGAAGCCGATGCCATACGGCTTGCCGTCCACTCCCGTGCGGCGATCGATGACTGCGTCGAGGCGGCAGTGCGCCGGCAGCGTCCCTCCGGGCGGCGCGCCCGGGCCCACTGGCGCCGGACCGGCCGGCACGCGCTGCGCCTTCACCTCGGACAACGCGTAACCGGGCAGCTCCAGCGTGGCCAGCGCCGCGCAGGGGTCCGCCGGCGACACCGGCGGCAATGTCGTCGTCTGGGCCGCGGCCCGGCCGGCCCCGGCGCACACCAGCACCAACGCAATCGCGAGTGATCTCATGCGTCCTCTCCGATCAGCGGGCCCTAGCTCCAGACCGAGCGCGCGACGCGGCCGACGAGCTCGAGCTTGCGGCGCTGATCGTCCGCACTCAGGCGGTTACCCTCGTGCGTCGACGCGAAGCCGCACTGCGGGCTGATCGCGAGCCGATCGAGCGGGACGTAGCGGGACGCCTCGGCGATGCGTCGCTCGAGCTCGGCGGCGGTCTCGAGGTCGGCCCGTTTCGAACTGACCAGGCCGAGCACGACGACGCGGTCGTCAGGGACGTGGCGCAACGGCTCGAAGGTCCCCGATCGTTCGTCGTCGTACTCGAGCAGGAAGCGCTGGAAGCGAGACCGGCTGAAGATCTGCGCCGCGATCCGGTCGTAGCCGCCCGAGGCGTAGAACATGCTCTTGTGGTTGCCGCGGCAGATGTGAATACCGAACGTCACGCCGGGATGCCCGGCGATGATCGCGTTGTCGAGCTCGATGCAGGTGTCGAGCAGGCGATCGGGATCGCTGCCCCGCTGGCGATAGCCCTCGCGCATCGTCTCGTCGAGCAGCGCCGCGTACTGCGGCGCATCGATCTGGATGTACTCGCAGCCGAGCCGCGCCAGCTCGGCGATCTCCCGGCGCGTGAAATCGACGAGGTCGGCGAGATAGGCGTCGCGCGTGGCGTAGGCGTCCTTCGATCGCTCAGGATCGTAGTAGGCCGCCGCCTGCTGCGCGCTGAGCAGCGTGACCTTGACCGGCTTCGTCGTCCGGCCGCGCAGGTAGGTGAACTCCTCGACGCTCATCTGGCGGCGCCACTGCAGCCGCCCGACCACCACAGGCCGCTTCAACGGGGCGGCATGCCCTTCGGCGTCGCGGAAGGTGATCGACCAGCCGCCCTCCTTGTCGAAGCCCTCGAGCGCCTCGATCAGGTGGCCGAAGAACGCGTAGCGGCGCATCTCCCCGTCGGTGATGACGTCGAGCCCGGCCGCCTCCTGCAGCGCGACCGCCTCGTCGACAGCGCGATCCTCGATGCCCTTGAACGCCGCCGGCGTGAGATCGCCGCGCTCGACGCGCGCGCGCGCGTCCTGCAGCCAGTCCGGCCGCAGCAGGCTGCCGACGACGTCGCTTCTCCAGACACCCATCCGATCCTCCTCCGCGCCGGCTATGCCGGCAACCCGAACAACCTGATCGCGTTCTCGCGCAGGATCAGCGGCCGCACCTCCTCGCGGATCGCCGTCTTCTCGAGATCGGCGAGCCAGCGGTCCGGCGTGATCAGCGGATAGTCCGACCCGAACAGCACCTTGTGCTTGAGCAGCGTGTTCGCGTACTGCACGAGCGTCGGCGAGAAGTACTTCGGCGACCACCCCGACAGGTCGATGTAGACGGTCGGCTTGTGCAGGCAGATCGAGATCGCCTCGTCCTGCCACGGGAACGACGGGTGCGCCATGATGATCGGCAGCTCCGGGAAGTCCACGGCCACGTCGTCGATCGGCATCGGGTTGCCGTACTTCAGGCGGACGCCGCCGCCGCCCGGCATGCCGGTGCCGATGCCGCTGTGGCCGGTGTGGAACAGCACCGGCAGCTTCGCCTCGGCGAACACCTCGTAAAGCGGATAGGCGATCCTGTCGTTGGGCACGAACTCTTGGAGCGGCGGGTGCAGCTTCAGGCCGCGGACGCGCCCGTCCGACACCAGGCGCTTCGCCTCGGCGACGCCGTCGGCGCCGCGGTGGGGGTCGATGCTGGCGAAGGCCATCGCGACGTCGGCGTTCGCCGCCGCGAAGTCGGCGACGACGTCGTTCGAGAGCTGCGGGCGGCCCGAGAGCCGCTCGTCCACCGAGAACACCACGAACGCCATGCGCCGCGACCGATAGTACTCGGCCAGCCCATGGGGATCGCGATCGGCGCCGCTCTCGCCGAAGTACTTCCGCGCCGCGAGGTCCGCGGCCGTCCCGTCGGCGGGCGCCTCGAGGTGCACGTGCACGTCGATCGCCGTCATGTCGCGCGCCTGGATCGTCGCGGGCCTGCCGGTCATGAAGCCGTCCTTTCGATGCCGTCGATGAGCAGGGCCGAGGGCTCCACCCCGTACACGATGGTCGCCGGCGCGAGCATCCGCGGCGATCGCGTGCATCCGTCGAAGGCCGGCGACACGGTCACCCCCTCCTCGCCCGATCCGCTTCGCGGAAGGTCGCGCCGCGCGCCACCAGATCGACGAGCAGCGGCGCCGGCCGCCACCGCTCGCCGTGCTGGCGATGGAAGCCGCGGATCCGGTCCAGCACCTCGCCCAGGCCGCGGCGATCGGCATAGAACAGCGGGCCGCCGCGCCATCCCGGGAAGCCGTAGCCATTGACGTAGATCACGTCGATGTCGGACGCGCGCGCCGCGACGCCGGCTTCGAGCGCCCGCGCCCCCTCGTTCACCAGCGCGAGGATCGCGCGGTCGACGATCTCGTCGTCGGCGATCGCGCGCGCCTGGATGCCGGCGTCCGCCGCCACCGATCGGATGAGCGCCTCGACCTCCGGATCGGGCGTCGGCGTCCGCGGCTCGTCGTAGCGGTACCAGCCGGCGCCGCGCTTCTGCCCGAGTCGCTCCATCGCGACCAGCCGCTCGTGCACCAGCGGCCGGCGCTCGCGGGCATCGGCGAAGTGGCCGAGCGCCTGCTTGACGCGGGCGCCGACGTCGAGACCGGCCATGTCGTCGACCGCGAACATCCCCATGGCCATGCCGAAGTCGGTCAGCGCGCGATCGACCTGCCACGGCGTCGCGCCTTCCTCGACGTGGAACTGGGTCTCGTACATGTAGGGGAACATCAGCCGGTTGCCGACGAACCCCGGGCCGTTGCCGACCGCGACGCCAAGCTTGCGGATCCGCTTGGCGAATGCCAGCGCGGAGACGAGCACGTCGAGCCCCGTACGCGGCCCGCGCACGATCTCGAGCAGCCGCATCACCGCCGCCGGGCTGAAGAAGTGCAGGCCGACCACGGCCGACGGGCGTGACGTCGCCGCCGCAATGGCGTCGATGTCGAGCGTCGACGTGTTGGTGGCGAGGATGCAGCCGGGCTTTGCGACCGCGTCGAGCTCGCGGAACACGCGCTGCTTGAGCGCGAGGTCCTCGAAGACGGCTTCGATCACCAGATCCGCTTCGCCGGCGCGGGACGCGAACGCCTGCGGCGGCGTCAGGTGGATGCGTGCCCGCCGCTCGGCGACCGACGCGGGCGTCTGGCGGCCGCGCGCGATCGTGATGTCGTAGTTCTTCCGGATCGACGCGTCGCCGGCGGCGAGGGCCTCCTCGGTCGCGTCCGTGAGCAGCACCTCGAGCCCGGCGTTGGCGCAGGCCATCGCGATGCCCGAGCCCATCGTGCCGGCACCGACGATGGCGACGGTCCGGATCTCGGCGGGTGTGACCCGGCTCGTGTCGTCGGTCAGCTTCGACAAGTCCCTGGCTGGCTTCGAGGCGGTGCGCTCGGCGAAGAACACGTGGATCAGCGCCTTCGCCTGCTCGCTCTGCACGCAGGAGAAGAAGAGTTCGCGCTCGCGGCGGCACCCGGCTTCGAATGGCAGCGTGGTTGCGGCGTCGATGGCCTCGACCGCCTTCAGCGGCGCGATCTGGTGGCGTCGGATCTTGGCGGCCTGCTCACGGGCCGCCGCGAACAGCGGCCCGTTGGCGTCCGGCGTGCCGAGCCGATCGGTCCGCTCCCGCGTCTTCGGATGCATCGCGCGGGCCGAGGCAGCGCGTCGCGCGAAGGCCACGGCCGACGCAGTGAGATCGCCGTCGGCGATCTCGTCCACGATGCCGGCGGCAAGCGCGTCCGCAGCGGCAATCGGTCGCCCGGTGACGCACATGTCGAGCGCTTTGGCGACGCCGGCGAGCCGGGGCAGCCGCTGTGTGCCTTCGGCCCCGGGGATGATGCCGAGATTCACTTCGGGCTGACCGACCTGCGCGCCGGCGTCGGCGACGCGATAGTGGCCGGCCATTGCCAGCTCCAGCCCGCCGCCGAGTGCGGTGCCATGGATCGCCATCACGATCGGCGTGCCGCAGTCCTCGATGCGCCGCAGCAGCGCCGACCAGTCCGGCGCGGCCGACGCGTCGCCCCACGCGGCGTCCTCGAGCGTCGAGATGTCGGCGCCGGCGACGAACGTCCGGCCCGCGCCGCGCACGACGACAGCCCGAATGCCGGCGTCATCTTCAGCCTGATCGAGTGCCGCGCTCAACCCCTCCGGCACGCCAGGGCTCAGGGCGTTCACCGGCGGGTTGTCGATCTCGACGACCAGGACGTCGCCGTCGCGGCGGGTGCGAACGAGCTCGAACATCAGTAGTTGGTCCAAGGGAAGCCACCGGCGATCCCGACGGCGATGCGTTCTGCGGCAGCCATGGTCGTCGCGTCAGGAGCCCGTGGTGGAAGTCCCACGTCGCACCGAGACGAGTGAGGCGCCCGCGTGGCAAGGCGCGACGACGGAGAATACCGGCTGTATTCGACGGAGGAGCAACGCAGCCACGCGGGATGCATCGCTCGTCGAATGCAGGGGGACTTTCATCACGGGCTCCTAGGCGCGCTCGAGGAGCAGCGCCACGCCCTGGCCGACGCCGACGCACATCGTGCAGAGGGCGTAGCGGCCGCGCGTGCGTCCCAGCTGTGCGATCGCAGTGGTGACGAGGCGCGCGCCGCTCGCGCCGAGCGGATGCCCGATCGCGATCGCGCCGCCGTTGGGGTTCACGTGCGGGGCGTCGTCGGGCACGCCGAGCGCGCGGAGCACCGCCAGCGCCTGTGCCGCGAACGCCTCGTTCAGCTCGATGACGTCCATCTGCTCGATCGTCAGGTGCGTGCGCGCGAGCAGGGCCTGCACCGCCGGCACCGGTCCGATGCCCATGACGCGCGGCGCGACACCGGCAACGGCCGAGGCAACGTATCGGGCGCGCGGCGTCAGGCCGTGGGTCCGGACGGCGTCCTCGGACGCCAGCAGCAGCGCGCAGCTGCCGTCGTTGATGCCGGACGCATTGCCGGCGGTCACCGTGCCATCCCGGCGGACGATCGGCTTCAGCCGGGCGAGCATCTCGAGCGTCGTCCCCGGCCGTGGGTGCTCGTCCGCCGTCACGTCGATTGCCGGTCCCTTGGGCTGCCGCACCGCGATCGGGACGATCTCCTCGCGAAACCGCCCTGCCGCCGCGGCGGCGCCGGCTCGCTCTTGGCTGCGGTGCGCGAAGCGATCCTGGTCCTGGCGGCACACGCGGTGTTCGCCGGCGACGTGCTCGGCCGTCTCGGCCATCGAGTCGATGCCGTACCCGGCTTCCATCTGCGGATTCACGAAGCGCCAGCCGAGGGTGGTGTCCGCCAGGGCGAGGTCGCGCGGGTAGGCCGCCTGCGGCTTCGCCATCACGTAGGGGGCCCGCGACATGCTCTCGACGCCGCCGGCGATCACCAGCGACTGTTCGCCGGTGGCGATCGCGCGGGCGCCGGCGATGCACGCGTCCAGGCTCGAGGCGCAGAGCCGGTTGACAGTCACGCCGGGCACGCGCTCGGGCAGCCCGGCCAGCAGCGACGCCATCCGCGCGACGTTGCGGTTGTCCTCACCGGCTTGGTTCGCGCAGCCGAGGATCACGTCGTCGACCGCGTCCCAGTCGACCGAGCGATTGCGCGCCTGCAGCGCGCGCAGCGGCTCGGCGGCGAGATCGTCGGTCCGGACGGCGGCCAGGGCGCCGCCGTAGCGGCCGAACGGCGTCCGCACGGCATCGCAGACGTAGACGGGGCGGCCGCCGGTCGTCGTCATCATGCGAGTCGGGCGGCTGCCTCACGGTGCTCGCGGGGCGTGTCGAGAGCGGCGCCGATCTCCTCGGCCGCCTTGCGCAGGAGCGGCATCACGTCGCGCCGCAGGGTCGCCGCATCGGCGCGTGCGGCGTGCGCCCCGACGTTGAGCGCCGCAACCACGGTGCCGTCACGCCGCGCGATCGGCACGGCGCACGAGCGCAGGCCCAGCTCCAGCTCCTGGTCGACGATGGCGTAGCCTTGCGCGCGCACCGCGTCGAGCTCCGCGGCGAGCGTCGCCTTGTCGGTGATCGTCCGCGCCGTGTAGCGCGGCAGCTTCACGCGCCGCAGGAAGCGGGCGCGATCGTCGGCATCGGCGGCCGCCAGCAGGACCCGGCCCATCGACGTGCAGGCCGCCGGCAGCCGGCTGCCCACGGCGAGACTGATCGCCAGGATTCGCCGCGCCGCCGCGCGTGCGACGTAGACGATTTCGTCGCCGTCGAGCACCGCCACCGACGACGACTCGTGGAGCTCCTCCGAGACGCGCTCGAGCACCGGCTGCGCCACGCGCGCCACGCTCATCGACGACAAGTAGGCCTGGCCGAGCGTGAGGATGGCCGGGGCCAGCTCGTAGCGGCCGTTGGCGACGGTCGCGTAGCCCAGCACCGTCAGCGTGTGCAGGCAGCGCCGCGCCGAGGCGCGTGACAAGCCCGCCAGCCGCGCGACGTCCGCCACGGACAGCTGGGGCTCGCCGCCGCCGAAGGCGCGGATCGCGGCCAGCCCGCGCGCAAGCGACAGCATGAAGTCGGGGTCCCCGGGCGGGGTCTGCACGGCGTCCGCGACCTCGGGCGGAGCCTGACTGGAGTGGCGTGAGAGGGTCACGGGAGGCCAGATTACGGGGTGGCGTCTGGCAAGTCAATCGATAATCGGACAGGTTGTGCGATAATCGCCGCGTCGACGATGAGCGAGATCTTGAGCCTGCGCGAGGCCGTGGCCGGACTGTTCCGCCCGGGCGACACCGTCGCCATGGAAGGCTTCACCCATCTGATCCCGTTCGCCGCCGGCCACGAGGTGATCCGCCAGGGCATCGGCGAGCTCACGCTGATCCGCATGACGCCGGACTTGCTCTACGACCAGATGATTGGCGCGGGGCTGGCGCGTCGGCTGATCTTCTCGTGGGGCGGCAACCCCGGCGTCGGCTCGCTGCACCGCCTGCGTGATGCGGTCGAGCGCGGCTGGCCGCGCCCGATCGCGATCGAGGAGCACAGCCACTCGGCGATGGCCCACGCCTACGCGGCCGGCGCGGCGAACATGCCCTCGGCGTTCTTTCGTGGCTACGCCGGCTCGGATCTCGCCACCGTCAACCCGAGCATCCGCTCGGTCGCCTGCCCGTTCACGGGTGAGCGGCTCGCCGCGGTGCCGGCGCTTCGGCCGGACGTCGCCGTCATCCACGCGCAGAAGGCCGATCGCCAAGGCAACGTGCTGCTCGAGGGGATCATCGGCGTGCAGAAGGAGGCGATCCTGGCGGCGCGACGCTCGCTGGTCACGGTCGAGGAGATCGTCGACGCGCTGCCCCGCGGCAACCTGAACGCCGTGGTGCTGCCCTCGTGGACGATCACCGCGGTCGCCGTCGCGCCCGGCGGCGCGCGACCGTCCTACGCGCACGGCTACTACGAACGCGACAACGCGTTCTACCGCGAGTGGGACGCGATCTCGCGCCATCGCGCGGTGTTCCAGGCCTGGATGGACGCGCACGTCATCGGCACGTCGGCGGAGGCGCGGCCATGAGCTGGTCGGCGGTCGAGATGATGACGGTAGCTGCCGCGCGTGCCCTGACCGACGACGATGTGTGCTTCGTCGGGATCGGCCTGCCGTCGGCAGCGTGCAACCTCGCGCGGCTCACGCACGCGCCACGCCTGCGGCTGATCTACGAATCGGGGACGATCGAGGCGCGTCCCGAGGTGCTGCCGCTCTCAATCGGCGACGGCGAGCTGTGCGAGACGGCGCTGACGACCGTCTCGGTGCCCGAGATGTTCCAGTACTGGCTGCAGGGCGGCCGGATCACGATCGGATTTCTGGGCGGGGCGCAGGTCGATCGCTTCGGCAACCTGAACAGCACGGTCATCGGCGATTATGCCCGGCCGGCCGTACGGCTGCCCGGCGGCGGCGGGGCCCCCGAAATCGCCGCCTGCTGTCGACGGACGTTCATCGTCATGCGACACTCGCGGCGCGCCTTCGTGGATCGGCTCGCGTTCGTGACCACCCTCGGGCACGGGCCGACCGGCCGCGAGCGGCGCGCGCTCGGCCTGGCCACGGAAGGCCCGGCCTTGCTGGTGAGCGATCTCTGCATCATGCGCCCGCATGTCGAGACGAAGGAGCTGCAGGTGACGAGCCTGCACCCGGGCGTCACCCGCGAGCGCCTCGCCGCGGAGACCGGCTGGCCCGTGGCGTTCGCCGCGAACGTCGAGGAAACCCCGGCGCCCACCGCCCGCGAGCTGGAGGTGCTGCGCGACCTGCACGCGCGCACCGCCGCCGCGCACGGTGTCGGCGCCGCCGAGTAGAACAGCCATGACCGATCGCCACGCGCTCGAAGCCGGCAGCCAGCCGCCCCTGCTCTACCCGCCCTACAAGTCGACGGTGAAGCGGGCGCCGGCGCAGCCGCTGATCATCGTCCCCGAGCGCTTCGCCGCCCTCGCGACGCCGGTCTACGGCGACCTGCCGATCGGCGACACCGACAACGACCTGACGCGCCAGCACACCGGCGAGCCGCAGGGCGAACGGATCATCGTCGCCGGGCGGGTGCTCGACGAGGATGGACGTCCGGTGCCGCACACGCTCGTCGAGCTGTGGCAGTGCAACGCCGCCGGCCGATATCGCCACGCGCGCGACAACCACCCGGCGCCGATCGATCCGAACTTCAGCGGCGCCGGACGCACGATCACCGACGCCGAGGGCCGCTACCGCTTCGTGACGATCAAGCCCGGCGCCTACCCGTGGGGGAATCACGACAACGCCTGGCGGCCGGCGCACATCCACTTCTCGCTGTTCGGGCGCTCGCTCGCGACGCGCCTCGTGACGCAGATGTACTTCCCGAACGATCCGCTCTGTGCCTACGATCCGATGTTCCAGTCGGTGCGCGATCCGCGAGCGCAGCAGCGCCTCGTCTCGAGGTTCGAGCTGTCGCTCACCGAGCCGAACTGGGCGCTCGGCTACGGCTTCGACATCGTGCTGCGCGGGCGCGAGTCGACGCCGTTCGAGGGCCGCGTATGAACGCCCCAGGACAGGAAGAGCCACCGCTGATCGCCAGCGCGTCCCAGACCATCGGCCCCTTCTTCCACGTCGGCCCCGGAGCCAGCGACAGGTGCGGCGTCGTCGCCGCGCCCGGCGTGCCGGGTGAGCGAATCCGCCTGCGCGTGCAGGTCCTCGACGGCGACGGGGCGCCGGTCAACGACGCACTCGTCGAGCTGCAGCAGGCCGATGCGAACGGCGTCCGTCCGCCGCTGCCGGCGGGCCCGGCCGACCCGGTGCCGGCGTTCAGCGGCTTCGGCCGGCTCGCCACGTCCGAGGACGGTGTCTGCTGCTTCGAGACGATCCGCCCAGGAGCGTCCTCGCCCGATGAGGCGGCGCACATCACGGCCTGCCTGTTCATGCGCGGCCTGCTGCGGCATCTCGTGACCCGTGTCTATTTCGACGGCGATCCCGCGATCGATCGCGACCCGATCCTCGCGCTCGTGCCGGCGGATCGGCGAGCCACGCTGATGGCGCGTCCGGCTGGCGACGGCGTGACGTGGACCTTCGTCGTGCGCCTCCAGGGTGATCGTGAGACAGTCTTCTTGGATGTGTGAGGCGTGGCGGTGACGCGGATCGTCGATGCGCTGGTCACGACCGAGGCGCTGAGCGGGATCTTCGG
>JANOIR010000467.1:0-2333 GCA_031407765.1 Vicinamibacteraceae bacterium | reverse complement strand
CGCCTGCTGCGCGCGCTGGGGCAACAGGCGCTGCTGCTGGCGCCGGCGGTGTGGGTCGCGACCGAAATGGCGCGCACCTACGCGCCGCTCGACTTCCTGTGGGACCTGCTCGGGTACAGCCAGGCGACGGTCCTGCCGATTGCGCAACTCGCCAGCCTGGTCGGTGTCTACGGCCTCTCGGCCCTCGTCGCGTCGGTCAGCGCCGCGGCGGCGTACGCGCTGCTCGACACGTCACCGCGCCGCTGGCGGGTGTGCGGAGTCGTCGCGCTGCTCGTGATCGGCACCGCGATCTGGGGCACGCTGCGAATCCGGACGCATGCCCTGACCAGCGAAGGCACGCCCGTTCGCGTCGCCGTGCTGCAGGGCAACATTCCGCAAGAGCAGAAATGGGATCCGGCGATGGGGGATGCGATCCTGGATCGCTACATCGGCATGACCCGCGAGGCCATCCTGCGCCACGCGCAGTTCATCATCTGGCCGGAATCCGCGACGCCGCTGCCCTACGAACAGGACGTGCGGCGGGGTGATCTCATCCGCCGCCTGGCGCGCCAGGCGCAGGTCACGCTGCTGGTCGGCAGCGACCAGATTGAGACGGTAGCGGTCACGCTGGCGCCCGCCTCGAAGGCGGCTCCGGCTCCGCCCCGCCTGTACAACGCCGCGTACCTGATCCGGCCGGACGGTTCGACGGCGGCCGTCTACCGCAAGATCCACCTGGTGCCGTTCGGCGAATACGTCCCGTTCAGCCGCCTGCTGTTTTTTCTCGGCCCGCTGGTCGACTTCGAGTTCCCGTTCGTCCCCGGCACCGAGGCCACGCTGCTGCCGGTGCGGGGACACCTGGTCAGCACCGCGATCTGTTACGAGGTGATCTACGCCGGCCTGATGCGATCGTTCGCGACGCGCGGCAGCGAGCTGCTTACGACGATCACCAACGACGCGTGGTACGGCTGGTCCTCCGCGGCTTTCCAGCATTGGGAGCAGGCGTCGCTGCGGGCGATCGAGAACGGCCGCTACCTGGCGCGCGCCGCCAATACCGGCATCAGTGGTTTCGTCGATCCCTACGGACGGGTGATGCAGCGATCGAACATGTTCCAGAGCGCGGTGATGGCCGAGGACCTGCGGTTCCTCACGAACTCGACGATATACGTCCGCATCGGCAATGTAGTGGGGTGGCTGTCGGTGGCCCTGACCCTGGCCGCGTTGTTGGCCACCCGCCGCAAGGTAAGATAGAACCGCGCCTCGCACCTCGCGACTCGCGCCTCGAATTATGGCCACCCTCCAACACGACGAGCAGCTCCGCCGGTATCAGGATCTCGCCAAGCGAGCTTCCGATCTGCGGAGCTATCTTTGACGCCGCCCGCCCAGCCGAAGAACTCAAGAAGATAGAGCAGAAAGCGTCGGACCCCGACTTCTGGAAGGACCAGGCCGGCGCGCAGAAGCTGCTGCAGCGCCGCCGCCGACTGGAGGACGACGTCAGCATGAGCGAGTCGCTCAAGCGCCGCGTCGACGACCTGGCGGTCCTCGTCGAGTGGGCGCAGGCCGGTGAAGCGGTGGCCGATGACCTGGGCAAGGGGCTCGACGAGCTCGGCGCCGAAGTCGCCGCGGGCGAGACCAAGAAGATGCTCGGCGGCGAGCACGACCGCAGCAACGCCATCATCACCATCCATCCCGGCGCCGGGGGCACCGAGTCGCAGGACTGGGCCGAGATGCTCCTCCGCATGTACGTGCGCTGGAGCGAGCGGCGCGGCTTCAAGCGCGAAGTGATGGACATGCAGCCCGGGGACGAGGCCGGCATCAAGAGCGCGACCCTCGCCATCAACGGCGACTTCGCCTACGGCATGCTCCTGGCCGAGGCCGGCGTGCACCGCCTGGTGCGCATCTCGCCGTTCGACCAGGCGGCCCGCCGGCACACGTCGTTCGCCTCGCTCTACGTCTGGCCGGAGCTTCCCGAGGACGCCGACGTCGAGATCGACGAGAAGGATCTCCGCGTCGACACCTTCCGCTCGAGCGGCGCCGGCGGCCAGCACGTCAACGTCACCGACTCGGCCATCCGCATCACCCACATCCCGACCAACATCGTCGTCTCCTGCCAGAACGAGCGGTCGCAGCACAAGAACCGCGCGTCGGCGATGAAGGTTCTCAAGTCGCGGCTGTTCGACATGCGGTTGAAGGAGACCGAGGCCAGGCTGGCGCAACTCGGCGGCGAAAAGCGCGACATCGCCTTCGGCAGCCAGATCCGCAGCTACGTCCTGCACCCGTACCAGATGGTGAAGGACCACCGCACCAAGGAACAAGTCGGCGACATCAACCGCGTGCTGGACGGCGACATCGACGTC
>JANOIR010000049.1:0-1870 GCA_031407765.1 Vicinamibacteraceae bacterium | reverse complement strand
GCTCGCCGCGGCGGTCGGCGCCTCTGCCCTGACCGGCCGCTACGCCCGCACCCGTCTGGCCTACGAGGTTCTCGACAACAATGGCCGGCGCCTGGGCGACACCGAGGAAGTGGATGCGGTGACGCCGCTCTACACCGTGGCCCTGCGGCTTCGTCCCGGCCGCTATCGCCTGAAGGTCGCGGCCAAGGACGCCGAGGGGCGCCTCGGCAGCGTCGAGCATGCCTTCGAGGTGACCGCGGCCCCGGCGGAGGGCCTCCACGTCGGCGGCGCGTTGCTGTTCCGCGACGCCGGTGATTCCGCCGCGCCGATCCTCCTGGTCGACGCGCCGGAAGGCGAGCGCGCGGTCGGGGTCCACGTGTTCGCGCACGCCGCGCAAGCGGCGGCGATGGACGGGATCTCCGCCAACGTCGACGTCACCCACCTCGACGAGCAGGTCAGCCGCTTCAACGGCCCGATGGCGATCACGTGCGACAAGGTCGGCACCGGCTGCGAACTCGACGCCACCCTGCCCACGGCGCGCTGGCCCGCTGGCCGGTATCGCGCCGAGGTGTCCCTGCTGAAGGGCGGCGCGGCGGTGGGGCACGCTGTGCGCACGTTCGACATCGTCGCCGTGCCGGGATCCGTGGATGCCCCGGTGAGCGTCACGACGGCGGCGAGCCCGGCCGCGCCGCGATCCGCGCTGCTCGAGGCGCTGCTCTCGCGGGCGACCGCCTACGTCGAGGGCTACGGCGCCCGGGCGGTGTCCACGGTGGCCGAGGAGCGCTACGTGCAGGCCATCGTCGACAGCCCGCTGATCGATCGCGCCGAGGCCCTGAGCTGGCGCGAGCGACCGGAGGAGTCACGGCGCCGGACACCGGGCGTCGCCGCGCGGCGGCAGATCGCGGCCGACCTACTGATGGTCAAGTCGGACGCCGGGTGGCTGGTGCCGTACCGCGATGTCGCCGCCGTCGACGGCCGTCCGGTGAAGGACCGCGACACGCGCGCGATGCAGCTGTTCACGTCGGGCGGCACGCCGGCCCCGGCGACGCTGCGCCAGATCACCGAAGAGGGCGCCCGCTACAACCTGGGCAACGTGCGCCGCACGGTCAACATCCCGACGGTGGCGCTGTTCGTCCTGCACCCGCAGCACATTGCGCGCTTCGAGTTCGAGCTGGCCGGCAGCGAGACCCTCGACGGCGTCGCGACGTCGATCGTGCGGTTCCGCGAGAAGCGTGGGCCGACGCTGATCCAGACCGGGCGCCGCGACGACGTGTTCTCGAACGGGCGGCTGTGGATCGCCCCGGACGGCAGCGTGCGTCAGACCGCGTTCCACGTCGAGGAGCGCGGGACCGGCATTCGCATCCGGGTCGAGGCGACCTACCGCGACGTACCGTCGCTCGGGCTGCTGCTCCCGGTCGAGATGCGCGAGACCTACAGCAACGTGCCCGGCGATCGGCTGCGCTCGATCGAGGGCCGCGCCACCTACCAGAACTTCCGCGCCTTCAGGGTGACGACGTCGGAAGGCGTTCGTTAGGTGGCGGCCGGCCTCTCACGCCCGGCCGCGGGCCGCCCTTCGGCCGTGCGGTCTGCTATGCGCGGCGCTGGGCGCGCCGCGGCGCCCGCACGCGGGCGGCACTACTAGTACTTGGCGAGCTTCAATTTCGCGCGCGCCTTCCACTGCCGATCCTCCGGCGCCCAGTCGGGATTGAGCGGCGCGTCGATGACGCGCTGCAGCGCGGCGCGGGCATCCGCCTTGCGGCCCATGTCTTCGAGCGTCTCGGCGAGGAAGAACCAGCTCGCGGTGCTCTGCGCGTCGTAGGTGAGCGACTTGCGCAGGTGCTGCTCGGACTGCTGGTTGCTGCCGCCGAAGAGGCCGGGCACTTTGTAGTAC
>JANOIR010000374.1:0-20758 GCA_031407765.1 Vicinamibacteraceae bacterium | reverse complement strand
CGCCCGCCGCAGCGCCCGACGCGGCGCCCGCCGCGCCCGCGCAGGCGCCCGCCGCGGCGGGGCCCAGCTTCGGCGGCAAGACCGGGGACACGAAACCGAAGGGCAGCGGGCCCGGCGAGCTCGTCGACTTCTCGCGCGGGTCGCGCCCCGCCGCCACTGCCGCGACGCCGCCGGCGACGGCCGCGGACACGCGTCCCGCGGCTCCGGCCGCGCCGTCGGTCCGCCGCCTGGCGCGGCAGCTCGGGCTCGACATCCACGCCGTCAGCGGCACCGGCCCGGGTGGTCGCATCTCGGCCGACGACGTGCTGGCGCACGGCAAGCAGGTCATCACAGCCGGTCCGGCCTCCGGCGGCGCGGGCCTGCCGGCAGTGGTCCTGCCCGACTTCTCGAAGTGGGGACCCATCGATCGCCAGCCGATGCGCGCGATCCGGCGCAAGACGGCCGAGCACATGGTCGCCTCGTGGACCGGCGTGCCGCACGTCACCCAGCACGAGAACGCCGACGTCACCGATCTCGAGGCGCTGCGCCAGAAGTTCGGCAAGGGCCTCGAGGCGCAGTCGAAGGGCAAGCTGACGGTCACCGCCGTCGCCCTCAAGGTCGCCGCCGCCGCGCTGAAGGCCTTCCCGCAGGTCAACGCGTCGATCGACATGGCCGGGGAATCGGTGATCCTCAAGCAGTACGTCCACATCGGCGTCGCCGTCGACACCGATCGCGGGCTGCTGGTGCCGGTCCTCCGCGACGTCGACAAGAAGGGCGTCCTGGAGCTGGCGGTCGAGCTCGGCCAGCTGGCCGAGAAGGCGCGCGCCGGCAAGCTCTCGCTCGACGAGATGCAGGGCGGCTGCTTCACCATCACCAACCTGGGCGGCATCGGCGGCACGTCGTTCACGCCGATCGTCAACCGGCCCGAGGCGGCGATCCTCGGCATGTCGCGCTCGCGCATCGAGCCGGTGTGGCAGGACGGGCAGTTCGTGCCGCGGCTGATGCTGCCGCTGTCGCTGTCCTACGATCACCGCATCGTCGACGGCGCCGACGGCATCCGCTTCCTGCGCTACATCGTCGATCGGCTCGAGCATCCGTTCCTGCTGGCGCTCGAGTAGGCGGCGAACCCACCCGATCAATGGCGAACCCCACCCACGTCACGGTCATCGGCGCCGGTCCCGGCGGTTATCCCGCCGCCTTCCTGGCCGCCGATCTCGGCATGCAGGTCACCCTCATCGACGAGGAGAAGAACCCGGGCGGCGTCTGCGTCTACCGCGGCTGCATCCCGTCGAAGGCGCTGCTCCACGTCGCCAAGGTGCTCGAAGAGGCACGCCACGCCTCACAGTTCGGCGTCGAGTTCGCGGCGCCGCGCATCAACCTCGACAAACTGCGCGCGTTCAAGGACGGCGTGGTCTCCAAGATGACCGGCGGCACCGGCGTGCTGACGCGCTCGCGCAAGATCCGCTACGTGCAGGGCCGAGCCACGATCACCAGCCCGACCAGCGTCTCGGTGGCGCTCGGCGCCGGTGGGGAAGAGACGATCACGTTCGACGTCGGCATCCTGGCGACGGGCTCGCGGCCCGCGACGCTGCCCAACCTGACGATCAGCGCCGACCGCGTGCTCGACTCGACCAGCGCGCTCGAGCTGAAGAGCGTGCCGAAGTCGCTGCTGGTCATCGGCGGCGGCTACATCGGCCTCGAGCTCGGCTCGGTCTACGCTGCGCTCGGCACCAAGGTCTCGGTGGTCGAGATGCTGCCGGGCCTGCTGCCGGGCGCCGACCGCGATCTCGTGAAGATCCTGGGTGAGCGCATCGGTCAGATCTGCGAGACCGTGATGCTCGAGACCAAGGTCGCCAAGATGGCCGACGACGCGGGCGGCGTGAAGGTCAACTTCGAGCACGGCGACGGGACCACGAGCGAGAAGGTCTACGAGAAGGTGCTGGTCTCGATCGGCCGCCGCCCGAATGGGCAAATCCCCGGCATCGAGACGACCAAGGTGCAGGTCGACGCCAAGGGCTTCATCGGTGTCGACGCGCAGCGGCGGACAGCCGAGCCGACGCTTTACGCGATCGGCGACGTCGCCGGCGAGCCGATGCTGGCGCACAAGGCGACCTACGAGGCCAAGATCGCGGTCGAGGCCATTGCCGGCCACAAGGTGGCCTACGAGCCGCGCGCCATCCCCGCGGTGGTGTTCACCGATCCCGAGCTGGCCTGGTGCGGCCTGACCGAGCAGGAAGCCAAGCGGGACAACATTCCGCACGAAGTCGCCAAGTTCCCGTGGGGCGCGTCCGGACGGGCGACGTCGATCGGCCGCACCGACGGGCTCACCAAGATCATCTTCGACCCGAAGACCGAGCGCGTGCTCGGCGTCGGTATCGTCGGCGTCGGCGCCGGCGAGATGATCGCGGAGGGCACGCTGGCGGTGGAGATGGCCGCGGTCGCGACCGATCTCGCGATGACCATCCACGCCCACCCGACGCTCGCCGAGACCGTGATGGAATCGGCCGAAGGCTTCTTCGGCCACGCCACGCACGTCTTCCGCCCCAAGAAGAAGTAGCGTCGCGGCGTCCGCACGCGGGCGGCAACGTTCGACGCGACGCCTGCGTCCAAGGGGGCGTGCTCACTGCCCGCGCGTCCTGGCCGGCCTCGGTCGTCGACGACGCCTGCTACGCCTGCCGACAGCTGCTGCGCCGCAAGCTGACCACCGCTGCCGCGATCACCTCGCTCGGGCTGGCGATGGGGGCGTGCCTCGCGGCCTTTCAGCTCACCGATAGCCTGCTCTTCCGCCCGCTGCCGATTGCCGGCGCCGACCGGCTCCACGCCGTCTCGCACGCCTCGCAGGACGCCAATGGCCAGCCGCGCTGGATTGGCGCCTACGAGTACCCCCTGTTCGTGCGGATGCGTGACGCGGCGCGACCACACGCCGAGCTGCTGGCCGCGTCGCCGGCCGAGCCGCTGGACGTCACCTACGGGGCCGACGCCGAGCTCGAGATGGCGGCGGTGCAATATGTTTCCGGGGGCCTCTTCACCCGCTTCGGGCTGCGCCCGGCGGCGGGCCGGCTCTTCACCCACGCGGACGATCGCACAGCCGGCGCGCATCCAGTCGCGCTGATCGCGTACGACTACTGGCAGCGCCGCCTCGGCGGGGACCCCGCAGCCGTCGGCCGGAGCCTCAGGGTCGGTGGTGCCGCTTTCCGCATCGTCGGCGTCGTCCAACCGGGGTTCACCGGCACCGAGACCGGCACCATCACGGACGTGTTCCTGCCGACCGCCATGAATCGATCGGTCTCCGAGGTCGGCGACAGCTGGATCCGCATCCTGGTCCACCTCGAGCCCGGGGCGTCAGCGGCGTCGCTGCGCGACCGGCTGACGCCGGTGTTCGTGGCGTTCCGGGAGGAAAAATCGCGCGGCATGCGCGGTACCCGTCCCGAGCTCGTGCAGCGCTTTCTCAGCGAGCGGATGGAGATCGACCCGGCGCCGTCCGGCGTGTCGGGGCTCCAGCAGGAGTACCGGCGGCCGCTCCTCGCGCTCGGTCTGCTCGTGGCCCTCGTGCTCGGCATCGCCTGCCTCAACCTCGCCCAGCTGCAGGCGGCCCACACGGCGGCGCGGCGCGGAGAGCTGGCGCTCCGTGCGGCGATTGGTGCGGGGCGACGACGGCTGGTGCAGATGATCGTCATCGAGAGCCTGGTCGTCGCGGCGCTGGCCACCGTGATCGGTTGGGTCTTGGCGGCCGGGGCGACCCGCTACGTGCTGCAGCTGCTCGGCGGCGCGCACCCCGTGCGGCTCGACCTGGCGCCGGACTGGCGCGTCGCGGCGTTCGCCGGCCTGCTCGCGCTCGTCGCCACGGCTTCGTTCGGGCTGGCTCCAGCCTGGCGGTCGGCGGCGATCCGGCCGATGCAGGCGATTCGCGGCGGCGCCGACGATCGGCGGCGGCGACTCGCGCCGGTGCTCATCGCGGTGCAGTCGGCGTTCTGCGTCGTGATCGTCGTGCTCGCGGCCTTGTTCGTCGGCACCTTCGATCGCATCGCGCACCAGCCGATGGGATTCTCCGCCGACGGCGTGGTGCTGGTGGACGTGTTCAGCCGTAGCCCCCAGCCGCTCGCCGCCTGGGACGACGCGAGCGCCGCTCTGGCCAGCGTCCCTGGAGTGGAGCGGGTCGCCATGGCCGCCTACCCGCTGCTCAGCGGCCGCTCGTCCAATGGCTTCATCGCCGTCGCCGGCGGCGCTCCGGAGCGCACGCTGTCGACGTTCTTGGCCGTGTCACCCGGCTGGCTCGACGCCATGCGCGTGCCGCTCGTCGCCGGCGGGGACTTCGGGCCGGCCGATGCCCGGCCTGGATCCGCCATCGTCAACCAGGCGTTCGTCGACGCCTACTTCGCCGGCGTCGACCCGATCGGCCGGACCTTCGATCGCACCAACGTCCCCGGACACTTCACCGTCGTGGGCGTCGTCGCCAACGTCCGGTATCGCGACCTGCGCGGCTCGATCCAGCCGACGGCGTTCCTCCCGTTCCGCGCCGTCGGCGCGACGGGCCAAACCGAGAAGGTTTGGGGCGGGACGTTCGTCGTCCGTACCGGCCTGGCCGATCCGGCCGCTCTCGCGACGACGCTGCGCCGGACCATCGCCGCGCGACAGCCATCTCTCCTGGTCAGCACCGTGCGGACGCAGCACGAGCTGATCGAGGTGGTGACGCGTCGCGAGCGCCTGCTGTCCATGCTGGGCACGTTCTTCGCCGCCGTGGCGCTGCTGTTGGCCGCCGTCGGCCTCTACGGTGTGCTGGACGATGCGGTGGTGCAGCGCCGGCGCGAGATCGGGATCCGCCTGGCGATCGGCGCCCGTACGGCGCACGTCCTGCGCACGACGACGGCCGGTGCGCTGGCGATGGTGGGCGTCGGTGGGCTGGTCGGCTGGGGCGGGGCCGTGCTGCTGGTGCGGTCCCTCGGCGCCCTCGTCTACGAGGTGCAGGTGACCAGCCCGGCGATCGCGGCGACCCCGTGCATCGCTCTGCTGGCCGTCGCCGGCCTTGCCGCGCTGCGTCCGGCCCTGCATGCGCTGCGCATCGATCCGGTCCGGGTGCTGCGGGAGTAGATGGACTGCCGTTGGTCTGGCGGCCGCCCTCTCAGCCGCGGCGTTGTGGTCTACTGGCAGGGATGCGCCACCGCCTTCTTCTGCCGTTCGTCGTGCTCGCGACCCTTCTTGCTGGTCCGGTAGGCTGCCAGGCCGCCCAGTCGCCCGCGGCGGCGGCCGCACAAGCGCCCGGCTTGCCGGTCCGCGGCGCGGCCGACGCGCGCGTCGTCATCCTGGTGTTCTCCGACTTCGCCTGCGCGTCCTGCGCCGGGCTGGGGCCGGCTCTGAAGGTCGTTGGCGACGAGTTCCCGAAGGACGTCCAGTTCGTCTTCAAGCACAACCCCAATCCTGACGACGACCGGGCCCTGATCGCCCACGAAGCCGCGGTCGAAGCCGGCCGGCAGGGCAAGTTCTGGGAGATGCACGATCTGATCGGCGCCAATCCCGGCAAGCTGGACGCCGAGTCGTTGGCCGGCTACGCCCGCACCTTGAAGCTCGACGCCGGCGCCTTCGCCGAGGCCCTGAAGGCGCGGACCCACCGCGCGGTGGTCGCCCGCGACATGCTGGAAGCCAAAGCCATCGGCGCGGCCGGCCCGCTGACGCTGTTCATCAACGGCCGGCGCGGTAACGGTGTGCCGCCGGTGCCGGTGCTCTCGAACCTGATCAAGAACCTGGTGGCCGGCGGCGACGGCTCGGGCCCGGCGCCACTCACGGCGTCCGCCCTCGATCTGACCGGAGCGCCGATCCGCGGCGCTGCCGACGCGCCCGTCACCATCGTCGAGTTCTCGGACTTCCAGTGCGGTTTCTGCTTCCGCGTCAACCCGACCCTGACGCAGTTGCTCGACCGCTACGCCGGCAAGGTGCGGCTGGTCTTCAAGCACAGCCCGATCGAAGGGCACACCGCCGCGCCGCTGGCGCACCGCGCCTCCTACGCGGCGCACCAGCAGGGCAAGTTCTGGGAGATGCACGACCGCATCTTCGCCAACCAGCGCGCCATGGACCGCGAGACCCTGCTCGCGTATGCCGGCGCGCTCGGTCTCGATCGGGCGAAGTTCATCGCCGATCTCGACGGCCCCCAGGCGCAGGCCGTGCTCGCCCGGGATCAGGAGGAAGCCGGGAAAGTCGGCGTCGACGGCACCCCGACGTTCTTCGTCAACGGCACGCCTTTGGTTGGCGCGCTGCCGCTCGACGCGTTCATCGCGGCCGTCGACAAGGCCCTGGCCGCCCAGCCCGCGCGTCGCTGAGCGCCGCCCTGCGTGAGAGCGCAGCCGCAAACAAAAGTAGAATCGCGGCCATGCTCCGAGCCTGGCTGGCGACAGCGCTCCTCATCCTCACTTCCACGGCGGCTGCGGCGGACCCGCGGCTGCCGGCGATCTTCTCCGACCACATGGTGCTGCAGCAGCAGATGCCGCTCGGCGTCTGGGGCTGGGCTGCGCCCGGCGAGCGCATCGAGGTGCGGCTGCGGGCGCAGCGCGTGTCGACGACCGCCGATCGCGATGGACGCTGGCGGGTCACGCTGGCGCCGGAAACGGTGGGCGGCCCGGACGAGCTCGTCGTCGCCGGCGCCACCGCGACCGTGCGCTGCACCGACGTCCTCGTCGGTGAGGTGTGGCTCGGCTCGGGACAGTCCAACATGCAGTGGGAAGTGCGCCAGGCGCAGGACGCCGAGAAGGAAATCGCGGCCGGCGATCACCCGCGCATCCGCCTGTTCTCGGTGAAGCGCGTCACCGCGCTCGACCCGAAGGACGACGTGACGCCGATGGACGACGCCCCGACCTGGGCGGTCGCCACGCCGGCGAGCGTCACGCACTTCTCCGCGGTCGGCTACTTCTTCGCCCGCGAGCTGCAACGCGCGCGCGGCAACGTCCCGATCGGGTTCATCCACAGCTCGTGGGGCGGCACGCCGGCCGAGGCGTGGACGCGCCGCGACGTGCTCGCGGAGGATCCGGCGCTGCAGCCGCTGCTGTCGCAGTACCGCCGGTTCGAGGCAGAGTACCCGTCAGGCCGCTACGCCCACGATCGGCGGCAGCCCGTGATCGGCCCGGCGCTCCGGGCCTTCAACGAGGCGCATCCGACCGAGCCGCCGGTGCCCGGCGTCAACGTTCCGCGCGGCGCGCCCGACGACCCGCACCGCCCGGCCGCGTTGTGGAACGCGATGGTCGCCCCGCTCACGCCGTTCGCGATCCGCGGCGTGCTCTGGTATCAGGGCGAGACGAACGCCCTGCGCGCCTGGGACTATCAGCGCCTGATGACGGCGATGATCCAGGACTGGCGCCGGGCCTGGGGCCGCGGCGATTTCCCGTTCCTCTTCGTGCAGCTCGCCAACTTCCGGCCCAACCCGCCGACGCCGGGGGCGACGTGGTGGGCGCAGGTGCGCGAGGCGCAGCGGCTGACGCTCGGCCTGCCCAACACCGCGATGGCCTCGGCGATCGACATCGGCAACCCGCAGGACATCCATCCGTTGAACAAGCAGGAAGTCGGGCGGCGCCTGGCGCTGGCCGCGCGGGCCGTGGCATATGGCGAGCGGGTGGTCCACGCCGGGCCGCTCTACGACGGGATGGCTATCGAAGGCGGCCGCGTCCGCGTCCGCTTCCGGTACGCCGGCGGCGGGCTGACGCTCGACACCGCCAAGGGCTCCGGCTTTCTCGTCGCTGGCGTCGACGGCGAGTTCAAGCCGGCGACGGCGGCTGTCGACGGCGACTCGATCCTGGTCTCGAGTCCGGAGGTTGCCGCGCCGGTCGCCGTTCGTTATGGCTGTAAGACGATCCCATCGTCAGCCTGCGCAACAAGGAAGGCTTACCGGCCTCGCCGTTCCGGACCGACACGTTCTGACGTTGTCTTGTTGGCGTCCGCGCGCTCAGGCGCGGTTCACTCGATCGCGATGCTGTCGCTGATCGTCTCGCCTTCGAGCAGGGTGAGCCTGCGGCCCGGGCACTCCGCCGGCTCGCCGATCGCGCCCGCATCGCCCGTGGCCAGCACCAGGCCGCCGGCGTGTGCGCCCTTGCGGGCCCAGGCGAGGAACGGCCGAAGCGCCGTCACGTCGAGACGCATCGTGCGTTCGAGCGGGCGGTCGATCGGCAGCCACTCGGACAACCGGGTCGGCGCCGGCCGCGTATCCCCGCAGGTCAATCGGACCGTCAGCTCCGAGACGCGCTCGTGGACGCTGGCGGGCGCGGCCACGACGAACACCAGGAGCGGTCGTGCTGCCGCGGCGCCCTCCAGCGTGGACGGCAGGTAGTGGGCCCCGAGCAGCATGGGGCGCTGCAGCGCCGATCGGAAGCGCTCGAGATCCGGCGCGCCCGCGGTCGCGGCCTCGACGACGCGGCCGTCCCAGTCGCGATTCGCCACGCCAACGCCGGCGGGGAGCCACGTGGTCACGTAGTTGATCGGCACCGCCAGCGCCCAGTTGCGCGGGCCCAGCAGGCGGCGTTTGCTGATGATGCCGACGACCCTGCCGCGGTCGTCCAGCAGCGGGCCGCCGCTGTTGCCGGGGCTGAGGGGCAGTTCCGCCTCGATATGCAGGACGCCCCAGAAGGAAGCCATCGGCCGGGTGACGCGACCCGCAATCACCGTCACCGCCTCGCCGGCAACGGCGGGAAAGCCCGCGGCCGCGACCTGATCGCCGTCCCGGACACCGAGCGCATCGGCGAGGGGCAGGGGCGAGCCAGAGCCGCCCTCCGTCCGCAGCAGCGCCACGTCGAGCTCGTCGTCGATCTCGACGATGGTCGCCGGCACCGGCCGCTCGCCGATCCGGGCCTCGGCGGTCTCGGCGCACAGCACGTGAGCGTTGGTCAGCAGGAGTGTCGGCGTCACGAAGAAGCCCGACCCGCGGCAGGTGCCCGACGTGACGATGACGGTCGCTGCGCGACCTCGCGCGGCCACCTCGGCCGCAGAGAGGGCCGCCCGGGAGGCCGGCACCTCGCGGCGACAGGCGCCGCTCGCTCCGAGTGAGGCCAGCAGGACCATGCCCGTGAGAGCCCATCCCCGCCAGGCCTGTGTCGCCACGTCCTGGGAATCGGCCCACGACCGCCGTCGCTGCAGCCAGAGGGTACGGGTAGAGTCAGACCAGCGCGGCGCGGGCGTCGTGGAAGACGCGCGCCAGCATCTCCGGCGTCAGCCGGCCGGTGAAGGTGTTCTGCTGGCTGGGATGAAACGCGCCGAGGACGCGCGGCCCCCCGGGGGCGCCGACGCTCGCGCCGTGGGCGAACGCCGGACGCGGCTTGAGGCCCTGGCCGCGGCCGGCGAGCACGCGCCAGGTCGCGTCCCAGGCCAGCTTGCCGAGGGCAATGACGACCGAAGTGCGCGGCAGGTGCGCCCATTCCGTCTCGAGGAACGGCAGGCAGGCGTCGAACTCCTGCGGCGTCGGCTTGTTGTCGGGCGGCGCGCAGCGCACGGCGGCGGTGATCCAGGCGTCGCGCAGCTCGAGGCCGTCGCGCTGCGACTCCGAGATCGGGAGGGTCGCGAAGCCGGTTGCGTGCATCGCCGTCATCAGGAACAGGCCGGAGCGGTCGCCGGTGAACATCCGGCCGGTGCGGTTGGCGCCGTGCGCGCCTGGGGCCAGGCCGACGACCAGGACACGCGCCTGCGGATCCCCGAAGCCGGGCAGCGGCTTGCCCCAGTACGCTTCGTGGCGATAGGCGGCCCGCTTCACCGCCGCGATGTCGGCGCAGTGCGCCCGCAACCGCGCGCAGCGCGTGCACGCGACGATCTCGCGATGCAGCGACGCGAGCGATCCCGGGTACGGGCTCACCCGCGCGCGGCGGCGAGCGCGTCCGCCTGCTCGTGGGCGTGGTACGAGCTGCGGACGAGCGGGCCCGATTCGACGTGGCCGAAGCCCATCGCCAGCGCGATCCGCTTGAGCTCGGCGAACTCGTCGGGGTGGTAGTAGCGCACCATCGGCAGGTGCGAGCCGGTCGGCCGGAGGTACTGGCCGATCGTGAGGATCTCGACGCCGACGCCGCGCAGGTCGCGCAGGGTCTCGGCCAGCTCGTCGTGCGTCTCGCCGAGGCCGACCATCAGGCCGGTCTTGGTCGGGATGCGCGGCGCGTAGCTGCGCGCCCGCGCCAGCAGTTCCAGCGTGCGCGGATACTTGCCGCCCGAGCGGGCCATCCGGTAGAGGCGCGGCACCGTTTCGGTGTTGTGGTTCAACACGTCGGGGCCGGCGTCGAGCACGGTGCGCAGCGGCGCCTCGTGGCCCTGGAAGTCCGGGATCAGCACTTCGATGCGGATCGCCGGGACCGCCGCGCGCGTGCGCCGGATCGTCTCGGCGAAGATCGACGCGCCGCCGTCGGCGACGTCGTCGCGATCGACCGACGTGATCACCACGTACTGCAGGTTCAGCGTCTTGACGGCATCGGCGACCCGCGCCGGCTCGTCGAGATCGAGCGTCGCCGGCTTGCCGTGCGACACCGCGCAGTAGCCGCAGGCGCGGGTGCAGACGTCGCCGAGGATCATGAACGTCGCGGTGCCGTGGTGCCAGCACTCACCGATGTTCGGGCAGCGGGCTTCCTGGCAGACCGTGTTCAGACCGAGACCGCTCATCAGGGCCTGCAGCTCGAGATACCTGGGCGAGCCGGGGGCACGCACCTTCAGCCACGACGGCTTCGGGGTGCGGGGTTCTGGCGTGGAGGCGGCGGGGGTCAGGGGGATGATCGTGGGCATTGCCGAACCCCACAATCGTATCAGCCTTTGCCGGCCCGAGGCAGCGCCGGCCGGGCCCTGCGAGCGCCGTAACCCGCGCGGAATCGGGCAGATCCGGCCGGCTGGCTAGTGCCCGACGTCGGTCGGCAATGGTGGCGGCAGCGCCGGCGGCAAGGCCGGCGGCAGCGCCGGCGCTTGGGCCGCGGCGGCGGCGGCCGCGGTGCGGCTCCGGCGACGCAGGCCGGGGACCTGCGCCCGCAGGCGATCCCAGCGGCTGCTGGCCCTGACGGCGCCGGCACGGCCGCGTCCGGCGATGTCGCGGGCCACGCTGCGGCCGCGCTCGAGGCCTTCGCGGCTGAAGCTGCGCAGTGTCTCGCTGGTCGCCGTGCGCCCTTCGGTGACCCACAGGACGACGGCGCGGCCCACCGCCCACGTGCCGCCGTACGCGACGGCGACTTTGGGGACGATGCCGACGACCGGAATCAGGCCGACCAGTTGCCGCGCCAGCTGGCGGAAGAGCATCCCGCCGCCGAGCACGCCCAGAATCTCGCCGATGAGGCGCTTGGGCTCACCGTCGCGACCGGAGGCGAGCACCAGGCGATAGCCCATGAGCAGCTGGTTCTTGGTCAGCACGATCATGTCGCCGAGGTTCAACGGCGCCGTGAGCAGCGGCACTACTTCGGCGAGGCCCGAGGTGAACGCGAACGTAGCGTTGGCCCGCGCAGTCTCCTCGATCACCAGCTCGTAGAACGGAGCGCGGAAGGCGGGGAGCTGGTGTGCCAGCGCCAGGCGATCCGTTTCGCCCACCGTGGCGATGATCGCGGCGGCGGCTTCCGCCGCGGTGCGGCCCAGCGCGTCGTCGGCGATCCCGGGCGACAGCGGCTCGACGACCGCCAGCGCGTGCGGGATCCCCCGATCGATCAGGAAGCGCAGCGTGCTGTCCAGATCGGCGGATCGGGGGCCCGGAGGGGCAACTACGATCACGGCGGTCGGCGTGGTCGGTCCGCCGCCCGGCGGGTTGACGCGGATGAAGCGGTGCGGCGCGGCCGTGCCGTCCGGGCTGAGCGCGTCGCGCATCCGCTCGGCCAGCGCCGGCTCGCCGAGGATCGCGAGATCGAACGACGCCAGCGCCTCGCGGCGGATCGCGTCGAGGTCGACCTCGCGGATCACGCGCCAGACGTTGGTGAGCTTGAGCGATCCGATGGCCACGCCCATAGATGCATCGTAGCAGTCAGCGCACGTCGAATGCCGCCATCTCACGGGCGTTACGGACGAGCAGGATGCCGTTCTCGATGGCCGGGACGTTCCAGGTGCGACCTTCTATGCCGGGCACGCGCGCCAGCTCCTGGTGGCCGGCCGGTGTCGCATGCACCAGCGCCAGCTCGCCGGTCTCGGTCGTGATCAGCAGGCGATTGCCGGCCAGCAGGAGCTGGCCGTGGCCGTAGCGGCCGCCCTTCCACGCCAGACGGCCGGTCGCCGCCTCGACGCACGCCAGGATCCCTTCGTCGAGGCCGTAGATGTGGCCATCGAGCAACACCGAGCTGGACAGCTTGTTCTTCATCCGGATGTGCTGCCACAGGGTCGTGACGTCGAAGCGCTCGCCGCCCGGGGCGATCTCGATCGCCGCCGCGCCCTTGCCGTAGCCCGATGACAGGAACAGGCGTGATGGTCCGAGCACGATCGGCTGCGCGACGTTGATCGCGTTGTCCGTCGCCCACGGATAGCTCCACAGCAGCGAGCCGTCGTCGATCGACACGCCGATCGCGCGATTGCCGGTGATTGTGACTATCTGTTGCCGGCCGGCGAGCGTCACCAGCACGGGCGAGACGTAGGCCTGCATGTCGTCGAGGGCCTTCCACACGACCTGCCCGGTCGAGACGCCGTAAGCGACCATGGACGCCCCGCGGCCGCCGGGCTGCACGATCACCTTGCCGTCGACGATCAGCGGCGACGCCGACATGCCCCATTGCAGGTTCTCGGCGCCCGCGTCGCGGAGGATGTTGGTCCGCCAGACGACGGTGCCGGAGTCGGCCCGCAGCGCGCGCAGCTCGCCGGCGGCGCCGAGTGCGTAGAGGATGCCGTCGGCGTAGGTCGGTGTTGCCCGCGGACCATCACCGCCCAACGATTCCGAGAAGAACGCGTCCCAGCGGTTCGTCCAGCGTTCGCGACCGGTGGCCGTGTCGTAGGCCGAGACCACCTCGCGATCGCGCCGCTGCTCGATCGTGTAGGCGACGCCGTGTGCCACCACGAACGAGGCGTGGCCTTCACCGATCGGCTGCTTCCAGAGGAGGCGGGGGCCGCCGGCCGGCCACGTCGCGGCGACTGCCCGCTGACGGTAGACGCCGTCGCGGGCCGGGCCGCGAAAATCGGTCCAGGACGCTACCGGATCCCTGGCCGGAGTCGGGCTCTGGGCGGGGACGGACGCCGCGGCGGTCGGGCCGGCGCTGGCGGCGGGCGCGGACGCCGGACCTGGGGCAGGCGTGGTCGCGCCTGGCGCCGGAGTCGCGGCCCGTTGCGCGGACCGCTGGGCCTCGAGCGCGTCGTAGTGGGCGCTCGTCCGGCCGAAGGCAAGGTGCGGCCGGAAGTCGCCGTCCATGTACACGTGCAGGCCGAAGCCGAACCTGAGCACCGCGAGCACGACGAGCAGCGCGACAACGACCAGTCCCAGGCGTTTGAGCCACTTCCACATAAGCCGTTCTCCCCGCGCCCGCGCGCCTTCCGCGTATCCTCTCACGCCCCAGACTGCGTCTTGTGACGTTGGCGGCGGGGCCTTCGTTCGACGGTCCCACTCCGCCCGTTTGCATTGGCCCTTGGGGCATGGCGTAGATTTCACACCGGCTCGGCTTTGAGTATCCTCACACTCATGCTCGGGTCCTCTGTGAGGCAACTGGTCGGGGTTTTGGTCGTCGTCGCCGTGCTTGCCGTGATCGGGGGCGAACCATCCGCGGAGCAGGCCGCCGCGCAGGACGCGTCGAGGGCGCCAGCGGTGCCAGGCGCCCGTCACCTGACCCACGCGGCGCTCGAGGCCGATCTCAAGGCGCTTGCCGCGGCCCATCCCGGGACCGCGACGCTCGTAGAGATGGGCAAGACCGCAGGCGGGCGGCGTCTCTGGTCGCTCGAGATCGCGGCGCCGGGCGCGAGCCCCGTGGCCGTTCGCCCGGGCATCCTCTTGGTCGCCAACCTGGCTGCCGATCAGGTCGCCGGCAGCACCTTGGCCCTCGGTGTCGCTCGCGCGCTGCTCACCTCCGGCGACGAGGGTGTCCGCCGCCAGCTCGCCGCGTGCGTCTTCTACGTGGTGCCGCGCCTCGACGCCGACGGCACCGAAGCGGCCTTCGCGCCGCTCGCCGCGCCGCGTCGCGGCAACCTGACGCCGTTCGACGACGACAACGACGGCCGCCTCGACGAGGATCCGCCGGAGGATCTGAACGGCGACGGCGTGATCACGACGATGCGGGTCAAGGATCCGGCCGGCCCGTTCGCGCCGGCGCGCGACGACGCCCGGCTGATGAAGCGCGGCGAGTCACAGAAGGGCGAGGCCGGCGGCTGGGCGGTGTACTGGGAAGGTGTGGACAGCGACGGCGACGGCTTCGTCAATGAGGACGGCGTCGGCGGCGTCGAGCTGGATCGCAACTTCCCGCACCAGTATCCGGCCTACACACCGGGCGCCGGGCGCTTCATGGTGAGCGAAGAGGAATCGCGGGCGCTGCTCGACTACGTGCTGGCGCGGCGCAACATCGCCGCCGTCGTCACCTTCGGGGCCACGGACACCCTGGTCGGCGGGCCGGTGGTCGGCGGGGGCAGCAGCCGGACGCCGCCGGCGATGGATCTCGCCGCCTTCGCCGACGAGGCCACCACCGCCGCTCTTTCCGTCGGCATCGTCCGCGACACGCCACCCGTTCCGTACCAGCCGGGCGGCATCTTCGACGACGCCTTCGATCAGCCGGCGCCGCGGCCACCGGCGCCGCCGTCGAACGCCACCCGACCGGCGACGTCGATCGAGACCGCCGACCTCGAGATCTTCAAGCACGTCAGCGAACGCTACAAAGAGATCACCGGCATCCGGCAGCTGCCGCCGACTCGCCGCGCCGCCGGCGCCCTCCACGAGTGGGCCTACTTCCAGTTTGGTGTCCCGGGGTTTTCCACACCTGGCGCCACGCTTCCGGCACCTGGGGCGGCAGCCGGGACGCCCCCCGGAGCGCCGGCCAACGTTCCGCCGGCCACAGCTCCAGTGCCCGGCCCGGGAGGGTCGGCGGACAGGCCTCCGTCACCGGGCGAGGGGCCGTCGTCGCCGTCGGGCTCGCCGGCCGCCGCACCGCCGGCGGGTCCTGGAGCTGCGGCGGGCGACGGCGATGACAGCCGTCTGCTCGCCTGGGTCGGCGCGTCGCGAGCGGACGCGTTCATCCCGTGGGCGCCCTTCCAGCATGCGACCCTCGGCGCGGTCGAAATCGGCGGCTGGCGTCCGTTCGCCGCGGTGCCCTCGCCGGCGGCCGTAACGCCGCTCGTCGAGCCCCACGTCCGCTTCCTCGTGGAGCTGTCGACCTACGTCCCGCGCGTCGCGGTCGCGTCATTGACGGCGACGCGTCTGGGCGGCGGGCTGTATCGCATCCGCGCCGAGGTCGAGAACCGCGGCCGCTGGCCAACCACGCTGCAGCACGCGATCGTGGCGCGCGCGGTGAAGCCGACACTGGTCCAAATCGACGTCGAGCCGCCGTCGATCGTGTCCGGGGCCGCGCACAATCAGTTCTTCCCGACGATCGCCGGATCGGGCCGGCGCGAGCGGCTCGAATGGATCGTCCGGGCCGGGCCCGGACAGTCGGTGACCGTGCGGGTGGTGGCCCAGAAGGGCGGCACCGCCTCGCAGACCGTGAGGTGCGAGTGATGTGGCGCGGTCAGGTCGACTCCGGAGTCGTCTTCCCTCGAGCGAGCTCCATCCACCGGGCCCTGGCGGCGGCCATGCTGCCGGCGCTTCTCGCTGTCGCCACGCCTGCTGCAGCCCAGGCGCCGCGCGCCTTCGCGACGTCCGATCCGCCGTTCAAGACGCACATCGACGTCAATCGCTGGCACGGCTACGACGAGCTGGTCGCCGATCTCGAGCGGTTGCAGCGCGCGTTCCCGAAGTTCCTCACCTTGTCGTCGATCGGCACGAGCGTCGAGGGCCGCGACATCAAGGTGATGACGATCCGCAATCCGGACACCGGGGCCGAGGCGACCAAGGCCGCGATGTACATCGAGGCCAACGTCCACGGCAACGAGATCCAGGGGGCCGAGGTCTGCCTCTACACGATCTGGTACCTGATGGAGCACTACGATCGGCTGCCGCGCATCAAGCAGCTGGTCGACGAGCGCGTCTTCTACGTGGTGCCCACCGTCAACCCTGACGGCCGCGAGCACTTTCTCAAGGTGCACGCGGGCGGGCGCTCGGGCCATCGCCCCGTCGACAGCGACAACGACGGCGTCGACGACGAGGACGACGTCGACGATCTCAACGGCAACGGCGTCATCGAGCAGATGCGCCGTTTCGTGCCGGGCCAGGGGACGCACCGCATCAGCGGCCTGGATCGGCGGCTGCTGGAGCCGGCGCCCCCGGGCACCAAGGGCGACTACGTGATCCTCGGCTTCGAGGGCCTCGACAACGACGGCGACGGCCTGGTGAACGAGGACGGGCCCGGCGGCTACGATCCCAACCGCAACTGGGCCGCTGACTGGCAGCCGAACTACGTCCAGAACGGGTCGATGGACTATCCGTTCCAGTTGCCGGAGGCGCGCGCAGTAGGCCGCTTCCTCCAGGCCAGGCCCAACGTCGCCGGCGTGCAGTCGTACCACAACTCCGGCGGCATGATCCTGCGCGGACCCGGCGCCGAGTCACAGGGCGAGTATCCGGTCGCGGACGTCCGCGTCTACGATGAGCTCGGCAAGACCGGCGAACGGATGCTGCCGTACTACCGCTACCTCGTGATCTGGAGCGGGCTCTACACGGTGCACGGGGGCTTCATCGACTGGACCAACGACGACCTGGGCATCGTGTCGTTCTCGAACGAGCTGTGGAACAGCGGCCAGTACTTCAACAGCCAGGCCCTCAAGGACGATCAGCGCAAGCCGGACAGCCCGATCGCGCCGCGCGCGTCGGGGCTGTTCTTCGACGACAAGCTGGAGCTCGGTGCGGAGTTCGTCGAGTGGGCACCGTTTCCGCATCCGACGTTCGGCACGATCGAGATCGGCGGCTGGCGCCACACCTTCGGCCGGCTGCCGCCGCGCTTCATGAACGAAGAGCTGTGCCACCGCAACATGGCCTTCAGCCTCTATCAGGCGGGCGAGATGCCGCTCGTGCAGCTCGGCACGCCCGCGGTCGAGGCGCTCGGCGACGACCTCTGGCGCGTGCGCGTGCCGGTCGTCAACGATCGCCTGACCCCGACGATCCTGGCCAAGGCGCAGCGCAACAACGTCGTCCGCCCCGATCTGCTCCGGCTCGAGGGCGCCGGATCGACGATCGTCGCCGCCGGCTGGGTCCGCGATCGCTTCCGCGCGGGCGCAACCGATCTGATCGACCAGCGGGACCTGTCGCGCGTCCTGGTGCGCAACGGCCTGCCCGGTCGCACCACGCGGGTCATCGAATATCTGGTGCGCGGCGGCCGCTCAGTGACGCTGACCTACGACAGCGCCAAGGGCGGGCGCCCCTCGATCGCGATCCCGCTGCGAGAGACCCCGCGGCCTGTCCAGGCGACGCCGCCCGTGCGGTGAAGACTCGACACGGCAGCCGCCGAGGCGCCAGCTGGCGCGCCCAGCGCCAGCTGAATAGCGCCGAGGCTTGAAGGGCTGCCCACGGCGGCGCCTGAGAGGGCGCCGCCGCCACAAATCAGTCCAACGCGAAGACGACCACCAGCGGATCCTCGTAGATCGGCGCCGTCCCGCCGAACGCGCCGCGGAAGATCGGGTGCTGACCGAGCGGCGTCGGTGGGCCGTTGGGCTGCGCCAGCATGCCCGTCGAGACGCGACCGCCGACGAACATGCCCGAGAACTTGTGCCACACGACGTAGCGGAAGCCGTAGGCCTTGAGCCGCGCGCGGAGCGTGGCATCGGCGGCGAGACCCAGGTTCCACAACGGATCCAGACCCTCGTTCGGAAAACGCTTGTGGTAGCGCGACAGGTACGACCAGGCGATCGGCTGGTGGTGGATCGTCTGGTAGTACATGTAGGCCGAGGCCCGATCGCTGCGGTTGTACCAGCCGTGCGGCAGATCCAGCACCGGTCCCGCCGGCCGTGTGCCCGCGGCGACCTGCCGATAGAAGTCCGGCACGCGGGGCAGGGCGGTCTGCGCGAAGGTACGCGGCCAGCATTCGGCCGCGATGGCGACCGCGGCGACAGCGACGAGTGCCGCGCTCGTTGACGGGCGCCGTCGCATCAACGTCGACAAGCCGACGCCGGCGGCGAGCGCGAAGCCGACGCTGCCGAGCATCATGAACCGGCCCGGCGTCCGCATCACGTCCAGGCCGGGCAGGTGCTGCAGCGCGTCGTAGGGCATCGCCAGCGGCAGCATCGCGCCGCCGAAGCGCAGGCGCGGCCCGAGACACAGCACCGCGAAGGCCAACCCGAAGATCACCCAGGGTCGGCCGGTGCGCTCCCGCCACGCCAGTACGCCGAGGGCGATGGCCGTGAGCGGGATGGTGACCGCAGTCTCGAGGCCGGTGCCGTACCAGTCCTCGGTCGGGCCGAGCGCGGCCAGCGTCGGCGCCCAGACGTAGTTCTTCAGGTGCATGTCGCTCGGGAAGAGCCAGGCGGCCCAGCGCTGGTGCGGCGCCGGCAGCACCAGGCTCAAGGCGTCCGGCGAGTAGTAACGGGTGTGCTCGCCGAGCGCGACGAACAGCGTCGGATCGCGCATCACCCGGATGATGGCGAGCAGCAGCGGCGCGCAGATGACGAGGGAGAGCGCCCCGGCGATCAGCATGCGACGCAGGCGGGGCCGGCGTTCCTCGGCGGGTGCCGCCAGCCACGACTGCACGCCGACCAGCGCCACGCCGAGCGCGGCGAAGATGAACTGGTTGCCGTTCTGGAGCAGCGCGCCGAGGAGCGCGAGGCCCGGCACTACCAGCCAGCCGCGCGCGCGCCCCGGATCGAAGGCGCGGAGGCCGGCCAGCAGCGTCAGCGGCAGCATCCCGACGAACAGCTTCTCGAGGTGGCCGGTGAGCGCGATCAGGTGGATCGGCCACAACAGGAACAGGGCGCCGGCGACGAAGGCCGGGACGCGATCGAGGCCGATGCCGCGGGCCAGTGCATAGCAGCACCAGCCGCTGAGCGCGATGCCGAGGAGGGCGGCGCCATTGAACGCCGCGGCGGCGCCCCACGGCCAGAAGGGCAGCGCGAGCACGGCGTTCAGCGGACCGACACCGTCGACCAGCACCGAGATGCCATGCGGCCAGAGGAGATGGGTGGTGTCGGGCCAGCTGACGTGGCCGGCAAACGCCTGCGCGGTGTACCAGAGGACCCAGATCGCGTGGCGTTCGTCGTAGTGGACGTCGCCGACCGTGTAGGTGGCGAAATCGCGGGCCAGCGGCCAGCTCGCGGCGAGCGCCAGAGCGAGATAGCCGAGGGGAACGGCAGCGCCGGCAAGGGCGCGTCGGACCGCGGTCACTGCGGCGTGAGCCTCGCGCGCGTGAGCGGAGTGCCGGCCATCGACATTGGCGGTGAGTATATCCGCCGCCCCAGCCCGCCGCGTGTCAGCGCACTTCCCAGACCGTGACCAGCGCCTCGGTGTGCACGGGGGTGTCGCCGGCGAACGCCTCGCGGATCAATCGCTCGGCCTCGGGAGCGGTCGGCGTACCCCAGGGCTGTCCGAGAAGGCCGTCGGCGACCCGGCCGCCGAGGAAGATCCACGGGTAGCGGTGCAGGACCACGTATCGGTAGCCGAGCGCGCGCAGCCGGGCGCGCACGGTGGGTCCCGCCGGCATGTCGTCGCGCCACAAGCCATCCAGGCCCTCGTTCGGGAACCGACGGTGCATGCGCGACAGGTGCGACCAGGCGATCGGGTGACCGTGAACGGTCTGGTAGTACATGTAGGCCGACGATCGATCCGTGCGATCGAAGCCGTGCGGCAGATCGAGGACCGCACCTCCTGATCGATCCCGGGCCAGCCGCCGGTAGAACTCGGGAACGGCCGGGAGCGCCGTCTGCGGCCACGGCTTCGGCCAGCACTCAATCGCGGCGAGCGCCGCCGCGACCGCGACGATGGGCGCGGCATGACGGGGCCGGCGTCGCAGCAGGGCATCGAGGCCGACGCCGGCGCCGATCGCGAAGCCGATGCTGCCGAGCAGCATGAACCGGCCCGGGGTCCGCATCACGTCGAGCCCCGGCACCCGCTGGAGCACATCGTACGGCAGGCGGGCCGCCGTCACCACGCCGCCGACGCGCAGGCGCGGGCCGAGGCACAGCACCGCGAAGGCCAGGCCGAACACGATCCAGGCCCTGCCGGCGGCGTGACGCCAGCCCCAGACGCACAGCGCGATGGCGGTGAGCGGGATTCCGACGGCCGTCTCGAGCCCGGTGCCGTACCACTCCCCGGTCGCCGTCAGAGCCGGCAGCGTCGACGCCCACACGTAGTCCCGCAGGTGCCCGTCGACGGGGAACAGCCAGAACCCCCAGAGCTGACGCGGGCCGGGCAGGAACAGGCTGAGCGCATCGGGCGAGTAGTAGACGGCGTGGGCGCCGAGCGCGACCTCGAGCGCCGGGTCCCGCATCACCTGCACGATCGTCCAGAGCAGAGGGCCGCAGATGACGACCGATGCCGCGGCGGCCAAACCCAGACGCGTGGTGCGTCCGGCCCGCTCGGCCCGCGGCGCGGCCAGCCAGGTCTGGACGCCGACGAGGGCCAGGCCAAGCGCCGCGAAGATGAACTGGTTGCCGTTCTGAAGCAGCGCGCCGAGGAGCGCGAGACCGGGTGCCGCGAGCCAGCCTCGGGCGCGCCCCGGATCGAAGGCGCGGAGGCCGGCCAGCAGCGTCAGCGGCAGCATCCCGACGAACAGCTTCTCGAGGTGGCCGGTGAGCGCGATCAGGTGGATCGGCCACAACAGGAACAGGGCGC
>JANOIR010000359.1:0-2025 GCA_031407765.1 Vicinamibacteraceae bacterium | reverse complement strand
GTCGGCCGCACGCTGATCGCGGTGCTCGAGAACTACCAGCAGGCCGACGGGTCGGTCGTCGTCCCCGAGGTGCTGCGTCCCTACATGGGCGGCCTCGCTCGCATCGCTCCGCCCGCCCCGACGCCGAAGCGCTAGTCTCTTTCCACGCGGACAGGACACTAGAACCCATCTCATAAACCCGGCGAAGCACCGAGGGCGGCGAGGCGCCCGGCTCGCCAGGCGCGAGGGGGGAGAATATTGGACATATTCGACCGACGAGCAACGCCGCGAGACGGGATGCATCGCCGGCCGAATGCCGGCGGGTTTATGAGATGGGTTCTAGCGTCAGCGCAGGATCGCCAGCGGCTGCAGGCTGATCCAGAACGCGGTCAGCTGCAGTATCCCGAAGGCCATCGCCGTGGCGACCCGCCGTGGGGGCGAGAGGTTCGCGGTCGGTCGGGGCCGAGGCCGACGACGCTCGGCCACATCCGCGACGCCGTCTCGCGCGTCGACGTCCATCCGGCGATGGCGACGCCGGCGACGATCGCGCCGATCAGGCACGCAGACAGGCCGGGATTCATCGCGGATCGTCCCTGACCGGCCGGCCTGCCGCGACGTTGCGCGAGCCCGCCAGCTCTCGCTTGGCGATCCGGTAGTCGACGAGCAAACCGAGGCCGATCGCGAAGGGGACGATCGCGACTGCCTGTCCCACCAGCGCCATCGGAGACCAAGCGGCTATCGCGACGATCACATTCGCGCCCGAGAGGCCCAGGCCACCGGCGACGCAGACGATGCCCGAACGGCGTGTGCGAGCGGCGGTCGCCTCGCGATCGATGGTGAGGTCGGCGCCGCGTTCGATGGCCTGCAGGCGTTCCTGTAACTGCAGCTTACGGAAGAAGTAGAGGGCCACCAGCGCCAGCGTGGGCAGCCAGAATGCCGCGGCGAGGAGGGCGAGCTGAATAAGTTGTGGGTGCATGAGGTCGGTCTCCGTGTCCGTCGAAGGCAATCAGACCGGTCTAAGGACCCTGATCCCATGCCCGAGGACTTCGCCGACATCGTCCGCGAGCATCAGGCGATGGTCTTCCGTACCTTGACGCGCATGGTCGGACACACCGACGCCGTCGCTGACCTGGCGCAGGAGGTCTTCCTTCGGTTGCACCGCGCGTTGCCGCAGTTCGGCCATCGCGCCCGGCTATCGACCTACCTGTATCGCATCGTGGTCAACGTCGCGCAGGACGAATGGAAGCGGCGGCAGCGTCCCGATCGCCGCGCCGCGTCGCTGAGCGATCCCGCCACGGCGTGGGAGGAGCGGCTGGCCGATCGCGGACCGACCGCGTGTGCGATGCTCGAGCGTCGGGAGCTCGAGGCGGCGGTCGCCGCGTCGATGGGGGAGCTGCCGGCCCCTGAGCGCGCGGCCCTCGTGCTGTTCCATCAGGAAGGCCGCAGCTACGACGAGATTGCCGCGGTGCTCGACATCCCAGTGAATACCGTGCGCACGCACCTGCATCGCGGGCGGGCCAGGCTGGCGCAGCTGCTGCGGGAAAGGATGCAAGGCCGATGACCTGTGATGCGATTCGCGCCGCGCTGCTCGCCGATTCAGACGCGACGTGGCCGCCTGGAATGCTCGCGCATCTCGCCGAGTGCGAGGCCTGCGCCGCCCTCGCCGTCGAGATCACGCTGCAGCGCGCGCCGGCCGTGACCGTGCCGGCGACGTTCGCTGCCGACGTCGCCCGTCGCGCGCGGCTCGATGCCAGCCCCGCAGCGGGTGCCAGCCCACGCGGGTTGATGGCTGGCGTGTGCGCCGCCGTCGCCGCCATGGCTGCAGCAACGGCGTGGCTCGGAAGCATTGGTGGTCCTGACGCCGTGGCGCCGGCCGCGGCATTGCTATTGTCGGGCGGAGAAGCGATCGTCCTCGTCCTGTGGGCGTTCCAGTCCGACGTGCTGCGCGCTCGTCCGCACCGGTGAGCGCTCGTTCGGCGCGGCGAGCCGAAGCCGGCCGCGCATCTGCTGCGGCCATCGGCGCGCTCTCCCACGAAGCGATCGATC
>JANOIR010000037.1:0-46682 GCA_031407765.1 Vicinamibacteraceae bacterium | reverse complement strand
CCCGCCCACAGCTTTTCCCGAGTCGCGCTCCCGGGCGGGGACCCGCCCCCCCCCCGGGCCTGGCGCGGTGGGGGGGGGGGCCGCCTCGGGCTGGCCCGGGGGCGGCGGCGCCGCCCCCGCCGGCGGGGGCATCCGGGCCGAGTGCCAGTGCACCATCTGCCAGGTGCCGCTGCGCTTGACCCAGACGTCCAGATAGGTGAGCAGCAGGTCGTTGACCTGACCGTTGCTCTCGACCTTCACCTTGGCGCGGCCGTCGACGAACACGAAGTCGCCGAGCGCGCGAGCATTCATCTCGATGGGCTCGATGCTGTGGTACTTGCTGCGGCCGCTGGTCAGCCCCTCGAGGAAGGACTTCTCGTTGTCGACCTTGCCGTTCGAGTGCACGTAGATGAGGTCCTCGGCGAGCAGCGCATCGAGCGCCTTGTAGTCGCCTTTGACGGTCACGTCGAAGCGCTTCTTCTCGGCGGCCTTCACGTCCTCGACGGGCGATTGGGCGAAAGCTGGTGCGGCGCAGGCGACGAACGCCAGCGCGGCGAGGGTGCGGTTGATGGTCATGGCTGTTGGGATCGGGGTGTGGGCGATGGACGGGTCGACGGCTTCGACGGCGATGGACGCGCGGCGGTGGCCGGCTGCGCGCGGTCGTCTAGGCCAGGCGCCGCCATCGTGGCTTCGATGTCGGCGATCTCGTAGGGCAGCGACTCGGACAGGTTCTCGTAGCCGGTCGCGGTGATCACGATCACGTCCTCGAGGCGGACGTAGACACGATCCTCGGGGATCGTCAGCGCCGGCTCGATGGTGAAGACCATGCCGGGCTTCAGCACGTCGCCTTCGACGTCGTCGTCGACGTCGTGCACTTCCATCCCCACCCAATGGCCGACGCGGTCGGCACGGCGCTCGGGGCAGAAGAGCGCGACGAAGTCGCGGGCGGCCTTGGCGACCTTCGGATCGGCGAAGGTCGTGGCGTCGACGATGGCGGTCATCTTCGCAAACGCCGCGTCGTGCACCTGGCGGGCCGTCCGACCAGGCTTCAGTTCCGCCATCAGCGCGCGATAGCAGCGCAGATAGACCGTGTAAATCTCGCGCTGCCACGGCGTGAACCGGCCATTGGCCGGGAACACCCGCGTGACGTCCGACGTGTAGTTGGCGACGTCCGGGGCGTAGTCGAAGAGAACGAAGTCGCCGTCCTCGAGGACCGACTCGCCGCCGTGGTAGTGCGGATAGTGGGCGTTCCTGCCGGTCGCGACGAGCGCGAAGTAGCCGACGCCCTGCGCCCCGTTCTTGCGGAACACGTAGTCGGCAACGGCGGCCAGCTCGCGTTCCCGCTGGCCGGGCCGGGCCGCCTTCATCGCCTCGAGGATGCCGGCCGACGAGATGCGCGTCGCCTCGCGAATTGCCTCGATCTCGCGCGGGCTCTTGATGAGGCGCATGCGATCGAGGATCGGGTCGAGATCCTCGACCGGCGACTGCGGCGCGCGCGCCTTGATCCGCGCGATGAACGTCACTTCGCGCGACACCCGCCCGTCCCAGGGATCCGCGGTCGACAACCGCTGGTGCCGGTTCACCGCCCACGGCGTGAACGCGCCGAGCGACTCGCCCCGGTGCGGCGTGTAGATCGAGCGGCCCGCGCCGGCAACAGCGTCGAGCGCCGCGGCGAACTGGTCGCGCGGCACCACCGCATCGACGCCGGTGAGCCGCGCCGCCTCGTCGCCGGGCACGAGGATCGGCCCCTCCGAGCGCTCCATGCGCTCGTCGCGCGGCGGCAGGAACAGCGTGGTCCGCTTGCGGCGCCCGTCGATGACGACGATCGCCCGCGGCACCTCGACGCCGGTCAGGTAGAAGACGTGGTTGTTCTGCCGGAAGCCGAGGTACGACGGCAGCTCGGCCGCCCCCTGCAGGACGGCGACGCCGTCGCCGACCGCGCTCATCACGCGGGCGCGGCGGGCGGCGAACTCCTCGGGTGGGAACGCCGACGTGAACAGCGCCTGGGCCTCGGCCGGCCGCGCCAGCGCGCCGAGCAGAAGGACGAAGGCGAGCCGCGTCAGGACGGGGCGCATGATCGACTAGGCCTCAGTCGAGGCGGCCGCTCATCGAGATCTTGACGTCGGCGACCATAGGCAGCACGTACTCGAGGATCGGATGATCGAGGTTGTAGATCTTCGCTTCTTCCTTCCAGGCGTGCTTCTTGGTGACCCGGTCGACGATCTTGCCGGCCCTGTCGAGGAATTCGACCGTGAAGGTGACCTCCCACTCTTCGTCGGGGTTGTTCACGTCGAAGGCGAGCCGAAGCGTGGTGGACCCTTCAGACGGCTGCATGCCCTTCGGGCCGAAGCCGCCACGTCCGAAGCCGCGGCCCATGTCGGTGATCTTGACGTTGTCGATCGCCACCGGCCCGACCTTGACGTCGAGCTTGGCCGTCTGATCGAGGCGGTAGGGCAGGGTCTTCTCGACCCGGTTGGTCTGGGCCGGGAGGACCGCCGAGGCGAGGAGGAGGACGACGGCGACGAGAGCGAGGCGTGCGCGAGTCATGGCGGAAACGATAGCGCAGTTTCTGCAAGTTGCTCGGAGCATGCTCCGAGCAGGCTCCGAGCTCATTTGTCGCGGCAGCAGGCGTCGGGATCAAAGTTCCTGGGATGCTCGGGGGTTGGGCGCTCGAGGTAGAGCTGGGCGTCGACGTCTTGGGCGACGGCTTTGACCAGCGGATCGGTCGAGGCCAGGGCCCGCTGCCGGAATGTCCGGTACTTCTTGGCCGAGGCCTTCTGGCCGTCGAGCGCCTTCGCCGCGGTCTGTCGCTCGAATGCCAGCCGGTTCTGGACCATCAGATAGGTGTAGAGATACGGCGTCACCGCCGAATCGCGGTGCGCCTTGAGGTAGCCCTCGGCCAGGTCCGCCAGCCCGACCGCCATGCCGATGCCCTGCGCGTCTTCCACCGCCGAGGCCGCCACGGGGATCAGCGCGTCGGACGCCGCGACGCTCTCGGCCCGCGCCTCGGACGTCCCCACCAGCGCCACCATGCCCTGCGCCAGGGCCCGGCGGCGCGCCAGCCGCGAAGCCATGACCGGATTGGCGGCTGCCGGCGCCGCCAGAGCGGGCTCCGGCTGGCGAGCCCGCGCCGCGGCCTCGCTCAACATGGCCCGCGACGCGGCCGGCGCAGCCGAGGCGACCTCGGCGATCGCGTCACCGACGCGCTCGCTCCGAAACACGGCCTTGGCGAGGCGTCCGTCGTAGGGCGAGGCGGGCGGATCGGCGGCGCGAGCCGCGGATCCGCCGGCGGCGACCCCTAGGCCGGCCACGAGCACCGCGTAGGCCACGACACATCTTCGAGGCGATGCGAACGGATCAGCGCCCACCGGTCCTCCTCACCTGAACCGTTACCGTCAGGAGCAGCGCCAGGAACCCGGGCACGAAGGCGACGGCCCAGCGCCAGAAGTGATCGAGGTAGTCGATGCTCTGCGGATTCCAACGCGTCCAGTTGGCGGCGGTCACGTAGTAGAACACCGCGCCCGATCCCGCCGCGGCGACGATCCCGCGTGCGATCGCGCCGGGGACCCGCGACCCGCGCAGGAACGGCCCTTCGAGATAGCCGAAGAGGATCCACAAGACGGCCCACGACGCGAGGATCGCCCACTGCCTGAAACCCGGGACGGACACGAAGCCGTAGTACGACGCCGCGGCGAGGACGCCGGCGATGAGCCCGCCGGCCACGCCCGTGAACGGCCGCCGGTGCGCCGCACCGAGGGCGAGGCCCATCGCACCGCACAGGCCGGCGCCGTGCACCAGGCCGTAGAGCACTTTGTGGCGCAGCAGCTGCGACGCCCAGACCCAGTCCGCGGCGGTAGCGACGGCCGCTACGAAGAGGGACGAGACCACGGCAACGATGATCACCTGCATGTCGAACCCACCCTGGCCGGCACCGCGCGTCACCGCGCGGCCCTTAGCGCCCTTCTTTGGCCACGCCATCGGACGCCGGCTCCGGCAGCCACTGGGTCGCGATCGCCCCGACCAGGGCATAGACGCCGGCGACGATCGCGCCGACGACGGCGATCTTCGCCGGATCGGGCGGCCGCGCCTCCGAAAAGGTCAGCGTGAACCACGCCGCCGCCGTGCCGATCACGCGCCCGCCGATGTTGGCGGCGAAGCTCTCACCGGTGCCGCGCAGGTGCAGTGGAAACACCTGCGGGATGTAGTTGCCCCAGAAACTGAACTGCGCAACGGTGAAGAACCCGGCGACGAAGATCCCGATCTTCACCCAGAGCAGCGAATCGGGCGTGGCGAGGTTCGACGAGATCCAGATGAACAGCAGGGGCACGAAGACGAGCGCCGGGATCTGGAAGAGACGCAGCAGCGACCGGCGGGTGATCGCCCAGGCGGCGATGAGCGCAAAGACGGCGCGGCCGGCCAGGCCGCCCATCTCCTGCCACGAGGACACCGTGGCAACGGCCTGATCGGTGGCATTGCCGGCCACCTGACGGAGGCGTGGCTCGGGCGGCGGCGGCTGGCCCTTGGCGACGGCGTCGGCGATCGCCTGCTGCCGCGCCGCGCTCGCCACCGCAACGATCTCGACGTGGCCGCGGGTCGGCGCGCCGAGGATCTGCGGCAGCTGCTGAATCGCGCCAAAGGCGATGCCGTAGCTCGCCGCGAAGACGATCGTCGTGACGATCGTCGCGCGCGCCAGGCCCGGGCCGAACAGCTCGCCGATGCTGGGACGCTTCAGCTGACCGGCGGCGCGCTTGGCTGCCCACGCCGGCGACTCCGGCAGGAACGGCCGGATCGCGATCAGCGGCAGCGCCGGGATCACGCCGGAGATCAGCGTGTAGCGCCACGCCTCGTGGCCGCCATGGATGGCCGGCAGGCTGGTCGCGATGCTCGCCGCGGTCACGTTGGCGACAGCGACGAGAATGCCGCCGACCGACGAGAACGCCTGCGTGTAGCCGAGCACGCGCTCGCGCTGCTGCGGGTTGTCGAACAGCTCGGCCAGCCAGGCCACCGCCGCCACGAACTCGACGCAGACGCCGACGAACACCGCGCAGCGCAGCACGAGGAGTTGCTCGAGCGAGGTCACGAAGCCGGCCGCGAACGCCGACAGCGCGTAGAGCAGGATGCTGAAGGTGAGGACCCGGCGACGCCCGAGGCGATCGGTGAGGTAGCCGCCGAGCAGGCCGAACACGCCGCCGACCATCGCCGGCACGAAGAACAGCGTGCGGGCCCAGCCCACGTACTCGGCGCCGCCCGGCACCCACAGCGCCATCGCCTGCGGCCGCGGCATCCCGCCGGCAACGAGCTGCTCGACCAGCGGTGCGCTGAGCGCGGCGATCGCCGGCTTGATGATGAGCGGCAGCATCAGCAGCTCATAGATGTCGAAGGCGAAGCCGATCGCCGCGATCGTGCAAATCAGCCACTGAATGGGAGTGAGTCGGGATGCTGCCATGGGGGTGCGAAGCTATTGCGTATACCCCGGGCGCGCGCGGATCGTTGCACCGGGCCGGCGCACGCGGACCTCGAGCGAATGCCAACCGGAATGGTCGACGCCGGTCGGGGTGTAACTCAGCTGGTAGCGCGTCCGGAACTCGCGCAAGGCGGCGACGAAGGCGGCTTCCAGCCGCGATCCGCTCGATCCGTCGATCACCGATCCGCCGGTGACGCTGGTGAGATCGACGAGAAAATTCTCGACGCCGGCGTCGCGCGGCTGGCTGGCGGAGGGTGTGGTCGCGTCGGGCACAGCCGCTCGCCGCGGCTGGCGCAGGAGCCGCGCCCCGCCGGCGACGACCGCGTCGACGACCAGGTTGGCGCGCGACGCGAGCGCGATCACCGGCGACACACGCAGCCAGCTCGCGGTATCGGCGCCGTCGCTGAAGATCAGGACCAGTGTCGGCCGATCATGACCATGCGCCAGCAGCACCGACGTCCACGCCGCGTCGACGAGCGAAGTGGCGCCGCGCGCCTCCGCCGTCTCGAGGGCGCGTGACACCGCGGTGTGGTCGGTGGTCAGCGGCGCGTTGACGGTGACGCCGCTGGCGAAGGTCACGACGGCCGCGCGATCGTCGGCTCGCAGGTTGCGCACCAGCGCCGACGCGGCGTCGCGCAGGGCCTGCAGCCGGGTGCCGGCAACGCTGCGGCTGGTGTCGAGTACGAGCACGACGTCGACGTCGACGTCCTCGATGCTGGCGGCCGTGACCTGCTGCTTGACGCCGTCGTCGAACAGCTCGAAGTCGTCGGCGGTCAGCTTGCCCACCGGCTTGCCGCGCGCGGTCACGAGCGTGTCGACCCGCACGACGTTCGCGACCGCCCGGAACAATGGCGTCGGCTGCGGCGGCGGCTCCTGCTGCGCCGTCGCCGCGGTCGCCGCGACGACGCACGCGACCACGACAGCGACGCCGTGAGCGATGCGACGGCCCGATCTTCCCAGGACCGCGAAACTCATCGCACCACCAGCCGGCGCAGCGTGGCGAGCCCGGCGTCGATGCGCCACGCCTGCCCGAAGCCGTAGGCCCACCAGGGATCTTCGGGCCGGCCGCCGGCGCGCGGGCCGAGCGAGGCGAGACGCGCCTGCGCCGCCGGCCAGTCCCCACCGGTCGCCTCGAGGCGGCTGAGCGCGAGCACCGGGCCCTGCGCCTCGGGCCACGCCTCGAGTGCGGCCTGGTAGCGCTGCTGCGCGGTCGTGCGATCGCCGCGCGCTTCGGAGCCATCGGCACGGAGCATCTCCGCCAGGTAGCGCCAGCGGCGATCGCCGGTCGCGCCCGGCACCCGGGCGAACGCCGCCTCCGCCTCGTCGACCTTGCCGGCGAGCAGCAGCACGTGCCCCAGCCGGAGGTGCGCTTCGGCGAGATCGGCGTCGAGCGCGATCGCCTGACGATAGGCGGTGAGCGCCTGTTCGAGCCGGAACGCGCGCTCCTCCTGCCGCCACTTCTCGAGGTTGCCTTGCCGGCCGACGCTGGCCTCGACCAGCGCGTTCGGCGTCGCATGCGCCTCGTGCAGCGAGCCGAGCGCCAGCGCGACCAGCGGATCCTGGGGAAAGCGCTGTTGCGCCCGCGACAGCGGCGCCTGGATCTGCGCCAGATCGCCGCGGAGCTGCAGCAGCCAGACGGAGAGCAGCGTGATCAGCTGGCTGGCCTGGGCGCGCCGCGCGATCTGCGGATCCGGCCCGATCTGCGTCGGTCCGGCGAAGACCGGCCCGTCGGTGAAGCGCGGCCGCGTGATGGGCGAGGTGCCCGCCGGCGCGGCGAGCTCGGTCTCCATCAGATCGATCAGCTCCAGCGCCAGCACGCGATGCGCCTCGGCGACGTCGGGCCGATCGTCGGCCTGGGCCTGGATCGCGGTGTCGACGTGGAGGGCGGCGGCGGCCGGCATCGAGGCCGCCCACGCCTCGAGGACGCGCTCGAACTCCTCCGGCTTCTCGGCCCGCGCGCGCCGGCAATCGGCGATGCCGCAGAGGACCTGGCAGGTCAGGTCGCGCAGATCCTTCCGGGCGCGGTCGCGCAGGCCGGAGGTGGGATACGCGGACATGTCGGCCACCGCCTTCGGCTGGTCGCCGGCCTGGTAGCGGGCCACCATGTCCAGGTAGGGCGAGCTCACCGACAGCTGGGCCAGTGAGGGCCCCGGCGCGCCGTAGCCGACGGTGACCCCCTCGGAGAAGGCGGGGCCGGGGAAGGCGGCGTCGGCGAAGACGGGGCCGGCGACAGCGGCGGCGAGCGCGACGGCGACGAGGCGGCGCGTCATGACCGGGACAGCATGCCTCAGAAGTAGCGCGCCAGGGTGCGTTGCCCTGGCGGCGGCGTCACCACCGACACGAGCCACATGAGCAGCACTGATCCGATTGTGAGCGGGACCACCGGAAGCAGGTTGAACACCAGCATGCCGGCCGCAGCCCGGGACACCACGGCGAGCTCGCCCACCTGCCACAGGACGGTCGGCATTCCGGCCGGCGGTGGCACGTTCATCTGCACCGCCGCGACGGTGGCGATTCCGATGGCCACCCAGACCACCACCGCGAGCGCGCCCCACTTCGTGCTGCGCCGCCAGAACAGCGCGGCGACCAGCAGCGGCGAGAGCGCGGAGTAGCCAGCGAAAGCGAACTGGCTGGCCAGATCGAAGATCGACTGCGGCACGCGCAGGGCGATGGCGTACGCGACGAGCGTCAGCAGCACCACGAAGAGCCGCCCCATCTGCACCTGCACGTTCGGTCCGAAGCGGGCGGTGCCGCCATAGAAAGTGAAGACGTCCTCCGTGAACATCGTCGACAGCGCCAGGATCTGCGAGTCGCTGGCCATCACCGCCGCCATCACCGACGCGCCGAGGAGCCCGATCAGCCACACCGGCGCGTAGTGCTCGACCAAACGCAGCATCACGTCGTCGCCCGAGGCGGCGCGGCGCAGGCGATCCCGTTCGGCGGCGTCGAGGGTCGGACCGGCGGTGGCCAGTGTCGCCCGCGCGTCGAGCTTGGCTTTGATCGCCGGCACGTCGGTGGCGCGGTTGGCGGCGACGCCCAGGAAGACGCACGGCAGCCAGATCGCCAGCATGCAGATCGGATAGAGCACCACGGTCCGCTTGAAGTGCGAGAGCTTGCGCGCAGTCAGGCAGAAGATGCCGATGTGCGGGAACGCGATCGAGGACAGCGGGATGAAGGTGTAGCTGAAGAAATACCAGGGCGAGACGCGCTCGCGGGTGAGCAGCGCGGCCTGCGCCGGCGTCTCGAGCATCTCGCCGAAGACGTGGCCGAAGCCGCCCATGCCGGCGCCGACGACGATCACGGCGAGCAGGCCGAAGGCGAGGAACATCAGCGTCTGCAGCGTGTTCACCCAGGCGGTGCCGCGCATCCCGCCGAAGAACACGTAGCTCATGACGACCAGCGCGACTACCGCACCGCCGGCCCAGTACGGCACGAGCCCGCCCGACAGCGCGGCGAGCGTGGTGCCGCCGCCCATCACGCCGACGATGATGTAGGGCACGAGCAGGATCGCCTGCACCGCGAAGATCACCGTGCCGATGTGGCCGCACTCCCAGCGGTCGCGGAACATCTGCACCGGCGTCATGAAGCCGTGGCGGTGGCCGAGCGACCAGATCCGCGTCCCGATGAAGAACAGCGAGAGCGGGATGATCAGCGCCGACGACGATGCCATCAGGCCGTAGGTGACGATGCCGTTGGTGAAGGCGTGGCCGGACGAGCCGAGGATCGAGAACGCGGTCATGTTGGTGCCGAACAGCGACAGCACGAACACGAACGGGCCGAGCGAGCGCCCGGCGAGGAAGAAGTCCTCGGCGCCGGCCCGGCCAGTGCCTCCACTTCGGGGGCTACGGCGGAAGGCGAAGACGCCGACGTAGACGACCGTGACGAGGTAGAGCCCGACGATGGCGAGCGGGATCACGCGTCCGATCTCCGCGGCGCGGGGCTCGGCGAGTGAGGATCCTCGAGGTGCGACGGCCAGGCCCGGCGCACCAGGATGGCCATCACCACCGAGACCGCGAGCGTGTAGGCGGCGTGGTAGGCGAGACCGGCCGGGAGGATGCCGAAGACCAGCGGACGCGAGGCGCGCCAGAGCCAGAGATCCTGGTGCAGGGCAAAGAACACCAGTAGGAGCAGGGCGGTGAGCATCCCGCTCCCAACTACGACGAGCGCAGCGACCGCGCGACGAGGCCGACGCCGCCGAACAGCAAGGCGAGCATGACCAGGGTGTTGAAGAGGGACGTCTGGCGGAAGTAGATGTCCATGTGCATCAGCACGCCCGCCAGGATGATGACCACGCCGATGGCGGTCAGCAGCCAGCCGAGCGGCGAGTGGCCGTTGAAGAAGAGAAAGGCGATGCCGGCGAGGAGCGGCAGGAGCGACAAGCCGAAGCTGCCCTGGCCGCCGAAGCTCCAGTAGGAGGTCGTCACCTGCACCTGGTTGAGCAGCAGGTAGCCGCCAGCCGTGACCATCAGCACGCCGGCGACGAACGCCCCAAGGCCGCCCGCGGTGCCGCCTGGACTCAGCTCGCGCTTGGGCTCGCGCTCTGGACTGACCACGGGCCGTAAGGATAGCATCGGCCCCCATGACGTGGGTCTTCTTCGCACTCGGCGCCGCGCTGTCGTGGGGCCTCTACGGACCGACGCTGCATCGCGGCCAGGTGATGCTGGGCAGCCCGATGAAAGCGCTGCTGTGCGTCGGCATCGCCTACTTCCTGGTCGGCGTGCTGGTGCCGGTGATCACATTGAGCTCGCAGGGCGACCTGAAGGGGTTCAACACCGCCGGCACGCTGGCCGCGACCGGGGCCGGCATGCTCGGCGCGATCGGCGCGGTGTTCATCATCTTCGCCTTCCGCTCGGGCGGCCTGCCGGCCTACGTCATGCCGCTGGTCTTCGGCGGCGCGCCGCTGGTCAACGTGCTGGTGTCGATGGCCATGCACCCGCCGAAGGAGAGCCCGAACCCGCTGCTGTGGGCCGGCTACGTGCTGGCGTCGGTCGGCGCGGCCCTCGTCCTCTACTTCAAGCCGGCGTAGCCATCTTCAAGACCGCCTGGCCATCGAGTACCGGCTTCGACCGCGGCTGCCGGCAGCGATACGACAGTCCTGTCGCCCAGAGAAAACTGGCCAACAGAACCGTCACCTCCATCGGAATAGCTGGGAGCCCTAGGCGCCGATCCCCGCGTCGGCGCGGTCGCGATAGCCGCCCGATTCGGAGCGGATCAATTCGCCATTCCTGGTCCAGCGCAGGAAGTCCTCCTGTACCAGCCGATCGACCAGTTTCACGCAGTCTTCAGGGGCGATTCCCCACAAGCGCGCGCCCTGCCGCAGCGTCAGGCACATGCCGGGGCTCTCGTTGAACTCGGACTTGATGCGCGCGACCAATGCTTCGGTATCCATGAAGGCGGAGGCCCTGTTCGGCGGCCGGCGGTTCGCCGGGTCGCAGACCCAGATTGCAAGGCGAGTACCGCCCCACCCGTGCCCCGGCACGGGCCATCGCATGCAGCGACGCCAACGAGACCGCTGGCCAGTCGATCGCGACAGACATTCCTGTCTCCGCTTCAAGGCAATTTGGACACATATGTCTGATATCGCACCGGCTCGCTCGGGCGGCAGATTGCCGCGCCGATGGCGCAAACCCGCGGCAAAATGCTCCGGCCTGCCGGAAGTGCCGGCACTCGAGCTCGACCGCGGCAGAGCACGCTTCTTGCTCCGTGCTTCCGAGCTCTCGCAGCGCCGCCTGCGGGACGGCGCCGCCGCGCGCCTAGCGCGGCGATTAGCAGCCGGCCCGCCCAGAAGGCGGCCCGCGGCGGGTCCTGAGGGGACCCGCCGCAGACAGAAGAAGGGACCCGAACCGTGAGCCACGCCGCCCCGCTGCCCCCGTCGTCGATCGCCTGGACCCTCGACGACATCGGCCGCCTCGCTTCCGTGACCGGCAACGCCGCCGAGACCCTCTCCAACGTCGTCCAGCTCATTCAGCGCCGCTTCGGTACGGATGTCTGCTCGGTCTACCTCCTCGGCCCCGATCGCTCGAACCTGGTCCTCGCCGCCACCGTCGGCCTGAAGCCGGACAGCGTCGGGCGCATCCGCATGCGCCTCGACGAGGGCCTGGTCGGCCTGGTCGCCGAGGAGCTGCGGCCGTTGATCGTCGACGACGCGCCCGCGCATCCGCGCTTCAAGTACTTCAAGGAAGCCGGCGAGGATCCGTATCGCTCGTTCCTCGGCGTGCCGCTGGTCGATCGCGGCCTGCTGCAGGGCGTCCTGGTGGTGCAGACGGTGACCGCCCGGGCCTTCGATCCGGCGATGGTCACGGCGATCAACAACGCCGGCCACCAGCTCTCACACGTCGTCAGCCTGGCGCGGACGCAGGGGCAGTTCGTCGCGCCGACGCAGGAGCGCCTGCGGCGCCTGGCCAGCAACTTGTGGTGGAGCTGGGATCAGGACACGACCAGCCTGTTCCGCGACCTCGATCCCGGGCTGTGGCGGCGCCTCGGACACAATCCGGTCGCGCTGCTGCAGCAGCTGCCGGTGTCGACTATCGACGAGCGCGCCTCGCAGCTGGCGCTGCACGGCCGCATCAACTACGCCTACCGCCGCCTGGAGGAATACCTCGGCTCGCGCGACACCTGGGGCGAGCGCCACGCCGGCGTCCTGCGGACCCGACCGGTCGCCTACTTCTCGGCCGAGTTCGGGCTGCACGAGTCGCTGCCGATTTACTCGGGCGGCCTCGGCATCCTGTCCGGCGATCACATCAAGGCGGCGTCCGACCTCGGCATCCCCCTGGTCGGCGTCGGCCTCTACTACGACCAGGGCTACTTCCGGCAGCGCCTCGACGCCGACATGTGCCAGCAGGAGGAATACCTCGACGTCGACGCCGCGACGCTGCCGATCCGGCCGGCGACGACGAAGGACGGGCGCACGGTGACGGTCAGCGTCGAGACCCGCACCGGCACGATCTCGGCGTGCGTGTGGACCGTCCCGGTCGGCCGCACCACGCTGCTGCTCCTCGACTCGGACGTCGAAGGCAACCCGCCCGAGGATCGCGAGCTGACGGCGCGGCTCTACGGCGGGGACGAGCGGGCCCGCATCCGCCAGGAGCTGCTCCTCGGCGTGGGCGGCGCGCGGGCGCTGCGGGCGCTGGGCTACACGCCAGGCGTCGCGCACTTGAACGAAGGCCACAGCGCCTTCGCGGCGCTCGAGTTCGGGCGCCAGCGGATGGAGCGCGAGGGGCTGTCGGCGCACGAGGCGCTGCGCATGGTCGCTTCGCACATCTGCTTCACGACGCACACGCCGGTCCCGGCCGGCCACGATCGCTTCTCACCAGATCTGGTCGAGGAGCACCTCGGGCCGTTGCGCGAGTCGATGGGCCTGGACCGCGAGGGATTGCTGGCCTTCGGCCGCGTCGATCCGGGCAACCACCACGAGACGTTCTGCATGACCGTGCTGGCGCTGAAGCTGTCGCACCGCGCCAACGCCGTGTCGGCGCTGCACGGGCGCGTGTCGCGGGCGATGTGGACCGGCCTCTATCCGGGCCAGACCTAGGAGCGCGTCCCGATCGGCCACATCACCAACGGTGTCCACGTGCGCACCTGGCTGGCCGCGCCGATGCACCGTCTCTACGACCGCCACCTCGGCGCCGATTGGCCGCAGCGCTGTGCCGATCCGAAGAGCTGGGAGGCGATCGACCAGGTCGACGACGGCGAGCTGTGGGAGACGCACGCGACGCTGCGGACCCGCATGATCCAGTTCGCCCGGCGACGCGCGGCGGAAGCGGCGCTGCGGCGCGGTGAGCCGGAGGAGGTGGTCGAAGCGGCGCGGCAGGCGCTGAGCCTCGACGCCCTGACGATCGGCTTCGCGCGCCGCTTCGCGACCTACAAGCGCGCCACGCTGGTGCTGCGCGACATGGAGCGCATCGTGTCGATGGTCAACGATCCGCAGCGGCCGATCCAGTTCATCTTCGCCGGCAAGGCGCATCCGCGTGACACGCCAGGCAAGGGCTTCCTCGCCGAGATCGCCCGCCTCATGCGCGATTCGCGCTTCGCCGGCCGGCTGCTCTTCATCGAGGACTACGACATCGACGTCGGCCGTCACCTGGTGCAGGGCGTCGACGTGTGGCTGAACACGCCGCGCCGGCCGCTCGAGGCGTCGGGCACCAGCGGGCAGAAGGTCGTGCTGAACGGCGGCCTCAATCTGTCGATCCTCGACGGCTGGTGGGCGGAAGCCTACGACGGCCTGAACGGGTTCGCGATCGGCCAGGGCGACACGCACACCAACCCCGACGTCCACGACGCGCGCGACGCCGAGGCGCTGATGGCAACGCTGGTCAACGAGGTCGTGCCGCTCTTCTACGATCGCGACCGCGACGGCCTGCCGCGCGGCTGGATCGCGCGAATGAAGCGCACCATCCGGACGCTGGGCTGGCGCTTCAGCGCCGACCGCATGCTGCTCGACTACGCGCTGCGCTGCTACATACCTGCTGCCGGCGGGACGTCAGCCGACATGCGCCGAAGCTGAGTGCCGAAGCTAGGGCTCGGAGCAGGTGTTCCGAGCTATGTGCGGTCAGGTACGCAGAAACTAGGCTTCGCTGACTACCGCCTCTCGGCCTCTGCCGAGAGGCAGCTCGAAAGCCCGACGAAGGATCCCTGCGTTGGCTGAGGGTCAGAGGGCGCCCTGGCGGCTGTGACGGTCAAGAACGTGTCCGCAGCGTGCTCGAAGTGAATGGCGTTCTCCACTCCCTTCTCCGGCCGTTTCACGCAGTCTGCCGCCCAGAAGCCCCTCAGGGAAAACACACCGGCCCTTTCGATGCCGAGTTGGGCTGGTCGCACCTCGACCGTGCAGCGCAGCGCCTGCCTCGCTTCGACTCTTACCCAGTCCCGGTTATCGGTGACCTCCAGGGGCATGATGAACGGATGGATAAACCTGCGGACATGATCTCCGTCCTCGCGGAAGACCGCGAAATCCAGGTGTCGCTGAACGTTGCGATGTACGTACCGGGGCTCGTCCGAGCGGTTTCGCAGCGTGATGACGAGCAAGACGGGATCCGACAGGCTGACCGCGCCCGGGTAGGCCGTAACCGACAGGACGAACGATTCGTCGGCTCTCGCCCCCAACAGCAGCCCCGACAGCAACATCGCGAGAACACGCATGGCTACGTAGACACTCCCTCGAGCAAGATGGCCCTAGCGCAGCTGCCGCTCGATCGACGGACGCAACGACGGCAGATGCCGTAAGGCGTTCTGGTAGTAGATCTTGCGCAGCACCTCGTCGGGCAGGCCGATGCCCGAGATGTTCCAGCGGCCGTGCCCGGGCGAGCCGCCCTCGGTCCGCATCTGCGCCGGATGCTCGAAGTGCTCGTCGTAGGTCTCGAGGAAGCGCCAGTGCGGCGTCCAGAAGTCGTCGATGCCGCGCTCCGGGCCGCCGTCCGAACCGAACAGCACGCGATCCTGGTACTTGATGATGAACTCGCGCCACAGCCGCGGCGCCCGCCCGAGATCCTGAACGGACGCCGAGATCTCGACGTCGGCGTTCGGGTAGGTATCGAGCAAATTCGCGACCTTGGCCGGGTCGTAGTAGAGCATCGCCATGTGCGCGTGGACGAAGCGCGTCTTCGGATGCTTGCGGTGCATGTTCTCGCGCGCCTTCTCGATGACGTCGTGCGTCGGGTAGCCGTTCTGGTAGTAGTTGCCCTCGGTGTCGCCGGGCTTCGCCCAGAGGCCGGCCTCGAAGCGCTCGTTCTTCGGGCTGATCGGGAAGAACCGGCCGATCGAGTCGCTGATGTGGATCATCACCGGCCGGTCGTACTTGGCGGCCGTCGCCCAGATCGGGTCGAGCCGTGGATCATCGGCCTGGATGTAGGTGCCGTCGGGGTTCTTGGCGGTGAGGCCGAGCGTCTTCCACACCTTCATCCCGAGCGCGCCCGCCTTGAACGCGCGTTCCATTTCGGCGGCGAACTTCTCCGACCAGCCCGGCTCGTTGATGCCGTCGGCGCTGAAGGTGATGAAGTTGGCGACGCGATCCCGGTATGGCGCGCCCGCCTTCAACGCCGCATCCAGGTGCGCCCCGGTGCCGCCGTCCATGTTGGCGATGGCGCCGATGCCGGCACGATCGAGCAGCGCCACGAACTCCTTGTAGGCCGCGTCGGTCGTCAGGTCCGGCGCGTGGACGTGGATGTCGATGGCCGGATACTTCGCCCTGGTAATCGCCGTCCGCGGCAGCCGGGCGAGCGTGATCGGCATCCGCGGCGGGATGTGCCCGTCCGGCTTCCAGCCGGGCGGCGCGGCCACGTCTTCGGGCCTGGGAAGCGGCGGCACGGGGCGGGCCGCGGATGTCGGGGCGGTACCGCCGCGCTGCTGGGCGGTCAAGGCAACCACGCATCCGGCGACGATGATGGAAACGGCGAACGACAGGCGCTTCATGCCACTCATCGTAGACTCCACGGGTGCGAATTCACCTCTCCCCCGATGCCGATGCGATGGGCGCCGCCGCGGCGGCGCACGCCGAACGTCTTCTCGTGCAGGCCATCGACGCAAGGGGCCACGCCCGGGTCATCGCCGCCACCGGCAACTCGCAGCTCGCCTTCCTGCGCCACCTCGTCGCGAGCCCTCGCGTCGACTGGTCCCAGGTCGAGCTCTTCCACCTCGACGAGTACGTCGGCCTCGCCGCGGATCACCCCGCCAGCTTCCGCCGCGTCCTGCGCGAACACCTCGTCGACCGCACCGGCATCCCGACGTTCCACGCGCTCGACGGCGAGGGTGATCTGGACGCCGTCCGCCGCACGGTCGGCGAGGCGCTCCAGCGCGCGCCGATCGACGTCGCCTTCGTCGGCATCGGCGAGAACACCCACCTCGCGTTCAACGATCCGCCGGCCGACTTCGAGACGACCGAGCCCTACCTGGTGGTTGCGCTCGACGAGGCGTGCCGCCGCCAGCAGGTCGGCGAAGGCTGGTTCCCGACCATCGACGACGTACCGAGCCGCGCGCTCTCGATGTCGGTCCGCCAGATCCTCGCGTCCCGCGAAATCCTGGCGATGGTGCCGGACCAGCGCAAGGCGGCGGCGGTGGCCGCCGTGATCACCGGCCCGATCAGGCCGGACGTGCCGGCGTCGATCCTGCGCACTCACGACCGGACGACGCTGTATCTCGACCAGGCCTCGGCCTCGCTGGTCGACCCCGGCGTGCTGGCCAGCATGCGCGGCTGAGTCCCTGAAACACCTCGCGGCAAGCAGGAGTTCACGATGAACGTTGCGGGCAGCCTTTGCATCCTCGTCTCGGTGGTCGCACTCCTCACGGCAGGGCCTGCGGCGTTGCAGGCGGGCTCGGTCCAGCACGAGCCAGCACCCGGCACGGCTCGACGGGTTCTCTTCATGTGTCCCCATGGGGCCGCCAAGAGCGTGCTGGCGTCCGCCTATTTCCGGCAACTCGCCGCGGAACGGGGGTTGAGGGTTCTCGTGACCTCCGCCGGGACCGAGCCCGATGCGTCCGTCGCGCCGGCCGTCGCCGCGCATCTGACGCGGCAGGGGCTTGCGGCCCCGACCGATGCGCCGCGCAAAGTGACCGGCGAAGATCTCGCCCAAGCCGATCTGGTGATCTCGCTCGGCTGTGACCTGACTGGCCTGCCCAAGCCGAAGGGCGCCCTTCGGACGTGGGACGACATCCCATCGCCCAGCGCGAACTTCGCCGCGGCCGACGAGGCCATCCGGGCGCGCGTCGTCGCGTTGGTCGACGAGCTCGCGCGCCAGGCTTCGCCGGCAAAGCCGTAGCCCGAGTCGGGGCGGCTCGGTTAAGCGATTCAGACCCGCCTGAGCACGCCGTCGGCGCTGCCGGTGTCGCGCACGAGGGTCAGCACGGCGACGACCGCCAGCAGCGGCACCAGGCTCGCTACAATCATGATCGGCCCGAAGGAGTAGTGGTCCGCGATGTAGCCGGTCGCCAGCGTGGCGGCGAGTGTGCACAACCCCGCGCCGGTGCCGCTCAGGCCGCTGACGGACGCCACCGCCCGCGGGTGGTAGAGATCGGCGGGCAGGTTCAGCACCATCGTCGAGAGCGCCGCGTAAGCGCAGGTGGCGACCGCGAAGCAGGCCAGCAGTGACGGCAGGTCGTCCATCAGCAGGGTGGCCATCAGGGTGCTCATGCCGAGGCCGCCGACCACGATCACGATCTTGCGGGCGGTGGTGACCGGCATGCCGCGGCTGATCAAGCGGCTCGAAATGCCGCCGGCGAGGAAGTTGCCGGCGTCCGCGGCGAGGAACGGCACCCAGAACCAGAGCACGCTGCTCTCCATGTTGAAGCCGCGCGAGACCAGGTAGATGGCGAACCAGTCGGTGATCAGGAACCACACCGGGTCAGTCAGCATCTTGCCGACGATGATGCCCCACGTCTGTCGCAGCCCGAGCAGTTGCGCGGTCGGCACGGGGCGGGCGGCGAGCTCAGGGTCGAGCGGCTCCCGGTCCGCCAGGATGTAGGCTCGTTCTTCGGCGGAAATCGACGGATGCGTCTCCGGCGGGTGATAGGCGCGGCGGAAGAGCCACAGCCAGATCAGGCCGAGCGATCCAGTGATGACGAACACGGGCCGCCACGTCCCGAAGGTGAGGTACAGCCACACGACGAGCACCGACGCAATCGCGGCTCCGATCGACGATCCGCTGTCGAACAGCGCCACTGCCCAACCGCTCTCGCGGCGGGGGAACCATTCCGAAACCGCCTTCGTCGCGCCCGGCCAGTTCGCCGCCTCGCCGGCGCCGAGCAGGAAGCGGAACGCCATGAACGACTTCAGGCCGACCGCCAGGGAGGTCAGCATCGCGGCGATGGAGTACCAGAGCACCGCGAGCGACAGGCCCGTCCGTGTGCCGACGCGATCCAGCCATTTGCCGGCCAGCGTCTGCCCGATCGAATAGGCGACGCGGAAGGCGATGATGAGCCACGCGAAGTCGGTGTTGGTCCACGTGTATTCGATCTTCAGGTACGGCGCCAGCACGCTCAACGTCTGGCGATCGATGTAGTTGATGACGGTGGACAGGAAGAGCAGTCCGCCGATGTACCAGCGCAGGTTGGTGGCAGGCCTGTCCATTGGCGCTCGACTACAGCCCGTCGGACACGGTGAAGTCAAGGCACGGCTTCGAAAGGCCAGCCCGGACGACTCCGGAATCGTTCCTGGGCCGAAAGACTCCGGAGTCGTGCCGCGGTAGACTGCTCGCATGAGCACGACTTCCCTGCCCGAGGTGTGGCTCCGCGGAGCCGTCGACGGCTACCCGGCCGAGCTGCAGCCCGTCGTCCACGCGCTTCTCCAGGCGCAGGAGGACGCTGAGGCCACCCTCGCTCCCCTCGCCGTCGACCAGATTTGGGCAATGCCGGCGGAAGCCGCCTCGATCGGGTTTCACGCCAGACACCTCGCCGGCGCGCTCGATCGTCTGTTCACCTACGCGCGCGGACAGGCGCTCTCCGAGGCGCAGATCGTCTACATGAAGGCGGAGGGAGCTCCCGGCGATCCGCCCGCGGACGCCGCCGAGCTCGTGGGCCTGGTGCGGAGCGGGATCACCGCCGCCCTCGGCCAGGTGCGCGGCACGGCGGTGTCCGAGCTGGCCACGCCGCGCGCCGTCGGCCGCAAGCAGCTGCCGACCACCGTCCTCGGCCTGCTCTTTCACGGCGCCGAGCACTGCACGCGCCACGCCGGCCAGATGATCACGACGGCGAAGCTCGTCCGCATGCAATATATCGGGCCGAAATCGTCCCTCGACGAAGCGTAACCGCTAGCCAGCGTCCGGCGCCGACCGCAGTCCATGCAGATCATCAGACCGCCGAAAATCCACTCCGTCGTCATCATCGGCAGCGGCGCCTCCGGGGGCATGGCCGCGTGGAACCTGACGCGCCAGGGCATCGACGTGGTGGTCCTCGACGCCGGCACCAAGTTCGACCGTGCGAAGTTCTGGACGCACGTCCGCCCCTGGGAGGCCCGCGAGCGCCGGGCCCGCGGCGACGCACCGCTGCAGTTCTTCCTGGACACGCAGGAGCAGCCCTACGCGACGCCGGACGACCGCCACTTCGACCTGTATCGCGTCTGGGGCCACGGCGGGAAGACGAACATCTGGGGCCGCGTCAGCCTCCGGCTCTCCGACCTCGACTTCAAGGGAGCGGCCAAGGACGGCTGGGAAATCCCCTGGCCGATCTCGTACGCCGACGTCGCGCCCTACTACGACAAGGTCGAGCAGCTGATCGGGGTCTGCGGCGGGACCGACGACTCGGATTCGCTGCCCGGCAGCCGGTTCATGCAGCCGGCGCCGGCGCCGCGCTGCGGCGAGCGGATCCTGCAGAAGAGCGCGAAAGGTCTCGGCATCGACGTCGTCCCGGGCCGGCGCGCCAACATGACGCAGCCGACCCGCGGCTTCCCTGCCTGCCATCATTGCGGCGCCTGCGGCGAGGGCTGCGACACCGCCTCCTTCTTCAACGCCGCGGACCACCTGCTGCCGTTCGCACTGAAGACGGGCAAGCTCGAGATCCGCTCGAACGCCGTCGCCGCCCGCGTCCTGGTCGACGACAAGGGCCGCGCCAGGGGCGTCCAGTACTTCGATCGCCAGACCGGCGCCGAGCGCGAAGTGCTCGCCAAGGTCGTCGTGGTCGGCGCGAGCTGTGTGGACTCGACACGCATCCTGCTCAACTCGAAGTCGACGGCGTACCCGAACGGCATCGGCAACGGCTCGGACGTCATCGGCCGATACCTGTGCGAGCAGATCCGCTTCCACGTCCGCGGCTGGCTGCCGCAGCTGGCCGGCGGCCCGACGCGCAACGATCGCGGCATCGGCGGCGAGCACATCTACATGCCGCGCTTCAACCATCGCGACGGCCACCGCCGCGATTACCTGCGCGGCTTCGGCATGCAGTTCTGGAACACCGGCGCCAGTCCCACCGGCGCGCACGGCGGCAGCGAGCTGATCCCCGGCTTCGGCGCGACGCTCAAGCAGGAGATCAAACGACGGCATCCGGCCTGGTTCGAGATGCACCCGTACGGCGAGGTGCTCCCCTACGCACACAACCGGATCACGGTCGGCGACGCCGGCAACGACAAGTACGGCGTGCCGCTGCTCAAGATCGACTACCGCATCGGCGAGAACGAGCGGAAGATGGCCGAGCACATGGCCGACACCTGCGAGGCCATCGCCAAGGCCGCCGGCGCCGAGCTGGTCGACTACAAGCGCGCCGACATCGATCGCATGGGCTCGGCGATCCACGAGCACGGCACCTGCCGCATGGGCGACGATCCCAGGCGATCGGCGCTCAACGCCTTCATGCAGATGCACGACGTGCCAAACGTCTACGTCGTGGATGGCTCAGCCTTCCCCACCGCCACCGAGAAGAACCCGACGCTCACGATCCTGGCGCTGTCGTGGCGTGCGACCGATCACCTGGCGGAACAGCTGAAGCGAGGCGTCTGACGCCATGCAGGTCATCAAGAGCCCCAAGGTCTACCCGGTCATCGTCATCGGCAGCGGCGCCTCGGGCGGGATGGCGGCGTGGAACCTGACCCGGAAGGGCGTCCAGGTGCTGATGCTCGACGCCGGGGACAAGTTCGATCGCGGCAAGTTCTGGACGCACGTGCGGCCGTGGGAGGCGCGCGAGCGGCGGGCCCGCGGCGAGGCGCCGCAAGCGTTCTTCCTCGACACCAAGGAGCAGCCCTACAAGGTCCCCGACGGCAAGCACTTCGATCTCTCACGGGTGTGGGGCCTCGGCGGCAAGACCAACGTCTGGGGCCGCGTCAGCCTGCGGCTCGCCGAGCTCGACTTCAAGGCGGCGACCAAGGACGGCTGGGAGATCCCCTGGCCGATCTCGTACACCGACATCTCGCCTTACTACGACAAGGTCGAGCAGCTGATCGGCGTCTGCGGCGGCACCGATGATTCGGACTCGCTGCCCGGCAGCACGTTCCTCCAGCCGGCGCCGGCGCCGCGCTGCGCCGAGCGGATCCTGCAGAAGGCGGCCAAGGGCCTCGGCATCGACATCGTCGCCGGCCGGCGCGCCAACATGACCAAGCCGACCCGCGGCTTTCCGGCCTGCCACTACTGCGGCGGGTGCGGCGCCGGCTGCGACACCGCGTCCTTCTTCAACTCCGCCGATCACCTGATCCCGTTCGCGGTGAAGACGGGCAAGCTCGAGATTCGATCGAACGCCGTCGCCGCCCGCGTCCTCGTCGACGACAAGGGCAAGGCGCGAGGTGTCCAGTACTTCGATCGCAAGACCGGCGCCGAGTACGAGGTGCTGGGCAAGGTGGTCGTCGTCGGAGCCAGCTGCGTCGACTCGACGCGCATCCTGCTGAACTCGAAATCGACGGCGTATCCCAACGGGATCGGCAACAGCTCCGACGTGATCGGCCGCTACCTCTGCGAGCAGATCCGCCTCAACTCGGTGGGCTGGATGCCCGCCTTGGCTGGCGCCCCGACCCGCAACGATCGCGGCATCGGCGGCGAGCACATCTATCTGCGGCGCTTCAACCACCGCGAGGGCCACACGCGCGACTACCTGCGCGGCTTCGGCGTCCAGTTCTGGAATACGGGAGCGAGCGACACCGGTGCCCACAACGGCAGCGAGACCATCCCCGGCTTCGGCACATCGCTGAAGACGGAGATCAAGCGGCGACACCCGGCCTGGGTCGAAATCCATCCCTTCGGTGAAGCGCTGCCCTACGCGAAGAATCGGATCACGGTCGGCGATGCCGGAAACGATCGCTACGGCGTGCCGCTCATGAGGATCGACTACGAGATCGGCGACAACGAGCGGAAGATGGCTGAGCACATGGCCGACACGATCGAGGAGCTGGCCAAGGCGTCGGGCATCGAGCTGGTGAACTACAAGCGTGCCGCGCTCGATCGCAACGGCTCCGCCGTTCACGAGCACGGCACCTGCCGCATGGGCGAGGACCCGAAGCGCTCGGCGCTCAACAGGTTCAACCAGATGCACGACGTGTCGAACGTGTTCGTCGTCGACGGGGCGTCGTTCGCCAGCGCCACGGAGAAGAACCCGACGCTGACCATCCTCGCGCTGTCGTGGCGCGCGACCGACTACCTGGCCGACCAGATGAAGCAGGGAGTGCTGTGATGATTCCGAACGAACACCGCGTCATCAGCCGGCGCAGGGCGCTGCGCGGCCTGGCCGCCGGCACGGGCGCGGCCGCCACGGCCCTGTGGCTGGATCGCCTCGACCTTCTGGCGCAGAACCCGGCGATGCACACGCACGTCGCCGCAGCGGTGACCGGGCAGGCCGCGGCGGCGCCGTTCACGCCGAAGGCGCTAACGCCGGCCCAGCTCGAGACCGTGGCGACGCTGGCCGAGCTGATCATCCCGACCACCGACACGCCGGGCGCGCGCGCCGCGCTAGTCGATCGGTTCGTCGACAACATCCTGGCCAACACCCAGCCGGCCGACAAGGAGCGCTTCCTGACCGGTCTGTCCTGGATGGACACGCGCAGCACCGCGCTCTTCGGCAAGGCGTTCACCGCGGCGACGTCGGCGCAGCAGACCGAGCTGCTGACGAAGCTCGCCGCGGCAAGCGGTCACGCCGCCGAGGATCGGCCGGGCGTGCCGTTCTTCACGGCGATCAAGGGCATGACGATCTCGGGCTACTACTCGACCAGGATCGGCCTCGAACAGGAGCTGGGCGACAACGGGCAGCTGATGTCGGCGGTGTTCGAGGGCTGCACCCACAAGGAACATCAGATCTGAGCCGGCGCCTCTCGGGGTGTACGGAGCCGATGCCGCTCAATCATCAGGCCTTTATGCCGCAGTATGACGCGTTGTACGAGAAGGGTAGCTGCGTCAGAGTCGCCGACATCGAGACACTCGGCCGTTTCGCCGAACAGTGGAAGCTGCACAATCCTCTGAGGCCGCAAATGATCGCGCACGCAGGAGGGGCAGACCCCTGGCAATCACGCCAGCAATTTGACGGTAAATCTGCTGGCGACATATACACCTGACCGGGCAGGGGCGCCGCTCAACTCTAGAGCGTCTTCAAGTATTCCAGCAGCGCGCGCTTGGCGGGGGCAGGCAGTTCCGTGCCGTAGGCGTGGCCGGCGTTGTTGTTGCCCGGCCGGCTTGTCTCGAGGAGGCTGCCCTCGCGCTGGGCCTCGGGGCCGGTGGTCACGAAGCCGACGCGCGCGGGGTCGTACACGTCGTAGCCGCGCCAGAACATCCTGGGACGCGCCTCCACCGGCTCGAGCAGATCGGCCAGCGACGGCACGGAGCCGTTGTGGAGGAACGGCCCCGTCAGCCACAGACCGTCGAGCGGCATGGCCACGTAGCCGTTGGTGCTCCGGAACTTCGAGAATTTCCAGCTGCGGCCCTCGCCGAACGCGTTGTAGGACGCGGCCGACGCCTTCGTCCACATGTCCATGCGATGGCGGTCGGTGCCGACCTCAGGCTGCGGGATGATCGTGCCGGTGCGCCGGCCACCCGGCCCGTGGCATTCGGCGCACGCCGTCGCCCACACGCTGGCGCCGGTCTGCGCCAGCGCGCGATCGATCGGGTAGGGATACTTCGGCACCGGCGCCTTCAACATGTAGTCGGTGATGCGGCGCAGGCTCGAGCGCGTGCGCGGATCGGCGTCGTTCCACCGCGCCAGGTCGCGATCGACCCACTGCTTCGTGGCGCCGTCCCCCAGCGCCGATGACACCACGACTTCGCGCAGGTCGTTGTTCAAGCCGTCCCAGTGATACGCCTGTCCGTTGCGGCGCTCGAGGGCCCACACCGGCACCATGTCGGAGTTGCCGATGGTGGCGTCGATGGGCTGCTGCAGCATCCGGAACTTCACCGGGTTGAACGGATCGATCCGGCCGCGGCCCCAGTCGGGCCGAGACCGCATCCACCCTTCCTGGAAGGCGCGCTGCCGGAGCAGCTCGCGACGGGCCGTGGGAATGATGGCGAACCGGTAGAGCAGCCGATCCGCCAGCGACAGCCGCGTGTTCCGTGAAATCTCGGCGAGCAGCGTGTCGGCGTTGAAGCGCGGGTCGGCGGCGGCGTCGAACAGGAAGCGGACGTACTGCTGCGGCGAGGCCTGGTGCGACGCGGCGGCGGCGACGATCGTCGGCGGCTCGTCCGGGCGCGTGCGATAGCTGGCGGCGTGGCAGGCTGCGCAGTTGATGCCGACGCGCGGAAAGCCGACCGTCGCCTTCGAGAAGCCGATCGGCAGCTCGCGGCCATCCTTCGCCAGGAAGCCGAGGGAGCCATACCCGCCGGGCGCCGGCAGCAGGTCCGGGAAGACCCGCGGCAGCACCAGCCAGATCCAGTACGGGACGCCTTCCGCCGACTCGGTCCCGATCGATCCGAAGAGGAAATGATCTTCGTCAGAAGCGAAGTAGGGCGCCGGCTCCTCGCGGAAGAAGCGCTCGTAGACCAGGATCGCCGACGCCGTGCCCGCGACGACGAGCAACCCGAAGGCGAGGCGGCGCCAGAAGCGGCCCCCGAAACGACGACTATCCATCAGGCCCTCGACCTCCATCAGATCCTCGACGCGGCGGCTTTCGCCGCCAGCGCGCCGGCGGCACCGTTGACCGCGACCAGCAGCAGGAGCAGCTGGGGAACCAGGAACACGAGGTCGAAGAGTCCCAGCATGCGGTAGGCCGCCTGCGGGACGAAGAACAGCACGCCCGCCGCGCGGCTGCCGATGGCGAACCACGCCACGATGCGATAGCGGTCGATGTCGGTCGCGGCCGGCGTGTAGAAGACGCTGAGGATGACGAGCAGCAGGCCGGCGAATCGCGGCCACAGCACGGGCGTCGCCGTAGGCAGCCGGGTGAATTCGATCATCATGTCCGGCGCCGCGATCGTCGGCAGGGCGAGCGCCAGGTTGGCCAGGATGCCCAGCCACATCACGCGTCTGAACCAGCGGCCGGCGGTGGTGTCGTTGATCATCGTTGCGCTCCGCGCTCTAGTGTCCCGACACTAGAAGGTCTTGAGGTATTCCACGATGGCGGCCTTGTCGGCGTCGGACAGCGTCGTGCCGTACTCGTGGCCCATGTTGCCGTTGCCGGGCTGGGTGGTGTCGTAGCGCGTGAAGCGTCGTCCGCCAGACTCCGCGACGTTCGAGACGAAGCCCACGCCCACGGCGTCGAACACGTCGTTGCCGCGATAGAACATGGCCGGGCGCTGTGCCGGCGGGTTCAGCAGATCGCGCAGCGTCGGCACCGAGCCGTTGTGGAGGTACGGGCCCCGCAGCCAGATGCCGTCGAGCGGCTGGTTGGCGTAGCCATGCGTTTTCCGGAAACGTGTGAAGCGATACGGCGAGTCGGGAAACAGCCCGTACTGGTTGAGCGCGAACGTGGCCGTGTAGGAATCGAGCCGGGAGCGGTCCGTCTTGATCTGCTCGATGTCCTCGACCTGGCCGATGCGATCGCCGACGGTGATGCCGGTGCGGAACCGGTGGTCCCCATGGCAGCTGACGCAGTGCTGCTGGTAGACCGTCGCGCCCCGCCCGGCCAGCGCCGCGTCCACCGGATACGGGTAGGCCGGGGGCGGCAGCGTCCAGATCCAGTCGCGGACGCGCTTCAACCCGGCGTGATCGACGGTCACGGGAGTGATGCCGGCGCCGAGGCCGGCGCTCAGGTTGCGCTCGTCCACCGAGTCGTTGTCGCCATCCCAGTGGAGGTGCATGCCTTCGCGCGGCTTCTGGTTCCACAGCGACGGGTAGTCCGACGCGCCCACCAGCTCCGAGGCCGGCAGCCGATCGAGGTTCCAGTTGAACTGAATGGCCTTGTACGGGTTGAAGGTATCCACGCGCCCGCGGCCCCACCGGGGCGCGCGCTCGCGGAGGATTGGCTCGATCCGGTTTTTGAGGTCGAGCGTCTGCAGCTTGAGGCGGTCCATCAGGCCGGTGCGCAGGAGCAGGCGCTCGAACGTGTCGGGCCCGCCGCCGCGCGGGAACGTCGCGCGCACGGCTTCGGCGGTGACGCGGCTGTCGAGGGTGCAGTCGAGCACGAACTGCACGAGGCCCTGGAGATCGAGCTGATGCGCCGGCATCCCCAGCACGATCCGGGGCGCCGACGTGGGCGTATCGCGCACCGTGCCGCTGTGGCAGACCGCGCAGTTGAGGCCGACGTGATCGATGCCGATGCGATGGCGCCGCGAGACGCCGACGGGCAGGTCGTGGCCGGGTTCGACGATGAAGCCGAACGAGGCGTAGCCGCCGGGCAGCCGATCGCTGCAGATGGTCGGCAGCGCGCGGAACACCCAGTAGGGCGGCAGCACGCCGCCCACCGGCCGCAGCAGGGAGACGCCCGGCTCGCTCCCGATCGATCCGTACTTGTAGTGGTCTTCGATCGACGTGTAGCGGACCGGCTGGTCCGCCGTGAGCGTCAGCGCCAGCCACAGCGCGGTCAGGAGACCGAACCCGACCACTCCCGCCATCGTCCAGCGCACCGCCGGGCGTTCGAACAAGCGGACGACCGATTCGCTCATTGGGAAACATAACGCCGAGGTGGTCGCGTTCGAACACCCGCACCCCTCCAGTTCGAAAAGGCCCAGGTGGACGTTAAGAGGCCGAGATAGACCTCGACAGGAGAGAGACACATGACGACTCGCATGCGGGTGCTGATGGCGGCGACCCTCTCGGTGTGCGCCGGTGGATGCTCACTGTCCATGGGCATCAGACAGAACACCGACGCGATTGGCGGCAGCACGTCCGCGATTGCGAGCAATACGAAGGCGATTCAGGACTCGACGGCCGGGACCGGCATTCTCGTGCCGGCGCTGCAGGGCGTCGAGCGGCTGCGTGGCCCCATGGAGTCGGTGGCCGCGCTCGACCCGACCTTGAAGGGCGTCGCCGCGCTGCGCGAGCCGATGGGCTCGGTGGCCGCGCTCGATCCGAGCATGCGTTCGCTGGCGGCGCTTGGAACGCCGATGACGCAACTGGTGGCCATTCGACCGGGTCTCGAGGCCACCGCGGCGTTGGGCCCGTCGATGGATCGCCTCGCGGGCATGCGTCCGAGCCTCGAAGCCGTGGCGGGGCTGCAGGGTGCGCTGGAGCGCGTCGCGGGCCTGGATCAGCAGTTGTCTTCCGTGGCGGCTCTTCGCCAGCCCATGGATCAGCTGAGCCAGCTCCGCAAGCCGATGGAACGCCTCGCCGCCCTGGAAGGGCCGATGACCCGCGTAGCTGAGCTTGGCAACCTCATCAGTAGTCCATGGCTCATCGCGATCATCGGTCTCGTCGCGCTGCTCGCGTGGGGCGCCGTCACCTTCGTCGCCGTCCGGCTGGCCATCGTAAGCGCGGCGCGGGTGACGAGGGCGGCCTGACGCACAGCAGGTGTGTGCACTTCAGCCGGGTCGTGCGTTGTACCTGTTCGATCGGCTGACGCTGCGTCCGCCGTCCGTGTCCCACCGCCAGATCCGAGTGGAGAGTGCCCGATGAGCCGCGACAAACAGTGGTACGAGCTTCCCCGCCCCGCCGCGATGAAGAACCTCGTCGAGGTTCGCGACGAGCTGCGCGCGAAAAACCTGGTCGACACCGAGGAACCGAAGCTCGCCGAGCAGCCGGGCACCGCGACCGAGGAGCAGAAGGCCGGCCGCACCATGGACGGCTCTTTCAACGACCTGAAGTGCCCGATGATGGGCGCGACCGGCACGCGATTCGGCCGCAACGTGCCGCTCACCGAGACGTTCCCCGACACCGCCAACCTGCTCAACCCCAATCCGCGCGACGTCAGCAACGCGCTCTTCACGCGAACGACGTTCCAGCCGGCCACCATCCTCAACGTGCTGGCGGCGGCCTGGATCCAGTTCCAGGTGCACGACTGGTTCGTGCACGCCAAGGGCACCAACGACGACACCTACGACCTGCCGATCGCCGACGGCGACTCCTGGTTCGAGCGGACGATGCACGTGCCGAAGACGCCGGTCGATCCGCCGAAGGTGCCGGGCTCCAACCGGCCGCCGGCCTACGTGAACCTGAACTCGCACTGGTGGGACGGGTCGAACATCTACGGCAGCAGCGAGGCCGAGCAGAAGATTCTCCGCACCGGCACCGGCGGCAGGATCAAGGTGCAGGACGACGGCCGCCTGTTCCACGACGAGACCACGGGCACCGAGCTCACCGGCAGCCGCGACAACCTGTGGGTGGGGCTGAGCCTGCTCCACAGCGTGTTCGCCCGCGAGCACAACGCCATTTGCGACATGTTCAAGCAGGCGCACGCCGACTGGAGCGACGAGCGGCTGTTCCGGCAGGCGCGGCTCGTCAACGCGGCGCTGATGGCGAAGATTCACACCCTCGAGTGGACGCCGGCAATCCTGCCGCATCCGCTGCTCGTGCTGGCGCTCAACGCCAACTGGGGCGGCGTGCTGCCGGGCCTCCAGAAGGTCTTCCGCAACCTGGCCGACAACGACTTGCTCAGCGGCATCCCGGGGTCGCCGACGGATCATCACACGGCCCCGTACTCGCTCACCGAGGAGTTCGCGTCGGTCTACCGAATGCACTCCCTCCTGCCGGACGACTACGAGATCCGGTCGGTGAAAGACGGCAAGCTGCTCGGCTCGTTCGAGCTGCCCGAGGTGTCGGGGCGCGCGGGCCGGAAGGTGATCGAGAAGTTCGACTGCGCCGATCTGTGGTACTCGCTGGGCGTCGCGCATCCCGGCGCGCTGCGGCTGCACAACTTCCCGAAGCACCTGCAGAACCTGCACAAGGACACGACGGGCGAGCGCCTCGACCTGGCCGCGGTGGACATTCTCCGCGACCGCGAGCGTGGCGTGCCGCGTTACAACCAGTTCCGCCGCCTGTTCCACAAGCCGTCGGTCAAGACCTTCGAGGAGCTCTGCGACAACAAGGAATGGGCCGAAGAGATCAAGAAGGTCTACGGCGGCGACATCGAGCGCGTGGACCTGCTGGTGGGCCTCATGGCCGAGCCGCTCCCCGAGGACATGGGCTTCAGCGACACCGCGTTCCGCGTCTTCATCCTGATGGCGTCGAGGCGTCTGAAGAGCGACCGGTTCCTGTCGGCGGACTACGGTCCGGCGCTCTACACGCAGGAAGGCATCGACTGGATCGAGACCAACTCGATGCTCGACATCATCAAGCGGCACGAGCCCGGCGTGAAGCCCGCGCTCGCCGGCGTCACCAACGCGTTTCATCCCTGGCGCAAGATCGGCTAGGCGTGGAAAGGGAGTGACACATGGCTTTCGACGCGATCTTTCAGCCCCTGACGTTCCGGAACCTCACCGTCAAGAACCGGCTGTTCCGGTCGAACATCTCCGGCCGCTTCGACAACTATGACGGCTCGGGGAACCAGGTGCGCATCAACTGGGAGACCAAGTTCGCCAAAGGCGGCGTGGGCGCGATCATCTCGTCGTTCGTGCCGGTGCACGTGCGCGGCCGCATCGTGCCCAACTACGCGATGATCGACCACGACAACAAGATCCCGTTCTGGCGCGCCGTCGGCAAGGCGGTCCACGAGCACGACTGCAAGTTCATCCTGCAACTGAGCCACGGCGGCCGGCAGCGCGACATCAACGGCATCGAGTACCCGCGCGGCCTGTCGTCTACCGGCAAGAAGGATCCCCTGCACGGGTTCCTGTGCGACGCGATGACCATCCCCCAGATCAAGGAGGTGGTGGGGTACTACGCCGACGGTGCCCGCCGCGCGCGCGAGGCCGGGCTGGACGGCGTCGAGCTGCACGGCGCCAACGGCTACCTGATCACCCAGTTCCTGAGCTCGGCCATCAACGATCGCGAGGACGAGTACGGCGGCTCCCTGGAGAACCGCGCTCGCTTCGTGCTCGACATCGTCAAGGCCGTGCGGGCCAAGGTCGGCAACGACTTCCATTTCCAGATGAAGATCAGCGCCCAGGAGTACGCCGACGCGCTGACGCCGCTACACATCGGATCGTCCGGCAACACGCTGGAGGACTCGGTCCAGGTGTGCAAGTGGCTCGTCGAGGCAGGCATCGACGCCATCCATGTGTCGACCGGCGCCTTCTTCCCGCATCCGCAGAACCCGTGCGGATCGGACCTGCCGGTGGAGGATCTGGCCCAGAGCTACGACAGCATGATTTCGAGCGGGGAGCGCACGTTCACCAACTTCCTGCTGTTCCGCGGCGCGTCGGGCCAGCTGGCACGCCGCAGGTGGAACAGCGAGGCGGGCCCGGTCGCCGAGATCGAGGGTAAGAACCTGCCCGATGCCCGCGTGATCAAGGCGGCCGTGACCGTGCCGATCATCTGCACCGGCGGGTTCCAGACCGCCTCGGTGATCGCGAAGGCGATCGAGGACGGCGACTGCGACGGCGTCAGCATGGCGCGCACGCTGGTGGCCAACAACGACCTGCCCAAGGTGTTCGCCAGCGGCAAGGACAGGGCCGACGAGCCTTGCACCTACTGCAACCGCTGCCTGGTGAACGTGGTGGAGAACCCGCTCGGCTGCTACGAAGAGAAGCGGTTCCCGACGCGCGAGGCGATGGTGGCGCAGATCATGTCGGTGTTCGATCCGCCCGCGTTCGTGGATTAGCCGGCGGCCGTCCAGACCGGGAGGGTGTGATGGGAGTTGGGCTTGGAAAAGAAGTGATCGCGGCGGACGAACAGGCCGTCGTTGCCGATTTCATCGCGTTCCTGAAGGAGGCGAGCCTCGCCCGGGCCGGGAGTACCGGCCCGGTGCGCCGGTTCAACCAGACCCGGGCCACGGCGCTCGTCCGCTGCGAGCTCACCGTGCCCGACGGGCTGCCCGCCGACCTGCGGGTAGGGCTGTTCGCGACCCCAGGCTCCTTCCAGGGGCTCATCCGATTCGCGAACGCCACCTCGAAAGACGACACGGAGCAGGACATCCGGGGTATGTCCATCAAGCTGAAGGGCGTGCCGGGCGTCAACCTGACGCCGGGTTCGACCGAGCAGGACTTCGTGCTCTTCAGCCATCCCGTGATGCTCGCCAGCAACGCGCCGGACTTCCTCGAGCTGCTCAAGGCCAATGAAGCCGGGGGGCTGAAGCGGGTGACGTACTTCGCCACGCATCCGCGGGCGGCCGCCGCCGGTGCCGCCGCCGAGGCCCACCACAGCTGCCACGTGGACATCCCGTACTTCAGCGCGACACCGTACCGCTTCGGCCCCGGCAAGGCGGTGAAGTACGTGCTGAAGCCGACGTCGCCGCGGCGGAGCGAAAAGCCGCGCCACCTGACCGAGAGTTACCTGGCCGACAACCTCCGCAACCACCTGGCGCACGGCGACGCGACGTTCGACTTCTGCGTCCAGTTCCAGGCCGACCCCGAGGACATGCCCATCGAGGACGCGATGGTCGAGTGGAAGGAAAAGGACTCGCCGTACCGGACGGTGGCGACCATCCGCATCCCGTCGCAGGCCTTCGAGTCGGCCGACCAGATCGCGCTCGCCGAGTCGATCGCCTTCAATCCGTGGAGCTGCCTCGAGGCGCATCAGCCGCTCGGCGGCATGAACCGTGCGCGGAAGGCGATCTATACCGAGCTCGCGAAGCTGAGACACGCGGCGCGCGTTCGCTGATCCCCAAGGCGCCGGTCGAGGCGGACCGGCGCTCACACGCTGGCGACGAGCGAGGCGAAGGCCCAGGTGATGGCCGGGCTCGTCACGTCGCCGTGCGAGTCGATGATGGCGACGCCGTTGACCTTCCGGCTGCCATTGAGGTTGTGAATCTTCTTGTCAGCGGCGAACGTGTAGGCCACACCGGCGTCGTTCAAGTCGAGCCGCTCGGCTTCCGCCGCGTCCAGGATGCCGTTGCGTCCGATGCCGCCGAAGGGGCTGTTCTCGTCGCCGATCGCCCGGGCGTTGTTGAGGCTGATCGCTGCCAGCGCCGTATAGGCCTGGGCCACGACCCCGTCGCGTTCCGAATGCGTCGTGAGGATCGGCCCCTGCACGGCCTTCTTCTCGATCACGTCGCGGAAATGCCCGCGCGGATGCCGGATCGGGCTCGAGTCGGTGGCCGCCGCGCTCAACCCGAAGTGCGAGTACGCGGCCTGGAGGAGCATCATCGTGTCGGCCTGGATCGGCGGCGCGTCGAGCAGACCCTTGGCGCACGCCGTGACCGCTCGTCCGCCCAGGCTATGACCCACGAGGTGAACCTTCGGGTTCGCCGCGGCCTTGATCTTCCGCACTGCCTGACTGAGGCCTTTCTCACCGACGGTGCCGCACCGCTCGAACATGAGCAGGAAGGTCGTGAGGTTGAGGAACTTGGGAACGAAGCCGACCACCCTGTCGGCCAGGCCCGCCCCCTGCCCGCTGGCCGCGACCGCCACGCCGCCCCCGAGCGTCGGGATCCCCATCGTGCCGCCGCCGCCCGCTGGCGCCGTCACGGTGACCGTGTCGGCCATCAGCGCCTTGCACAGCTCGTCGGGCGTGACCGTGGCGAGCGCGCCATGCATTTCGTTGGCGTCGTCGACCGGAAGGTCGCGCACGAGGTCGAGCAGGATGCCGGCCATCTCGCGCCGCGCATTGGCATCGGCGGGTGCTTGTCCCACGCGAGCCAGCAGGTCGTCGATCCTCTTCGCCGCCGGGGCGTCGAGCCCGGACTTCATCGATTCCAGCCGTGCCCGATCGGCGGCCGGCGCATCGGCCGCCGAGAGGGCCGCACCGTCGCTGTCGTTCGGTTCGGGGAAGACCATCGACGGCCAGAACACGCCGCCGACGGCGAAGGTGCGGCCGGCCAGCTTCGTCTGCAGGGAGGGGTGCGTGCGATTGTCGGCGAACGTCTCGAGAAAGCGTGTGTACACCCGCCGGGCGTCGTTGACGTCGTTGCGGAAGCCGTGGCAGATGAGCACGACGTCGCTGACGTTCCTGCTCTTCACGTGGGCCGCCAGTTCATCGGCTCCGCTCTTCAGCGCGCCGCGGCGGTCGATCTCGATCGACTGGAAGTCGACACCGTGAATCGTCTCCATGCATGCACCTCGTCGCGTGTGGCAGCGGCTGCTCAGACCGCTTGCAGAACCTTCAGCAGGTCGAGCATCCCGTGACCCTGGAAGGCGCGTTCGCGCTTGAGGTCGATGGTGTTGGCAAGGAAGAGCTCCTTGACCTTCTCGGGGTGGCCGATGAACTCCCGACGCACGGACAGGAATGCGGCGATCGCGCCGGACACGTGCGGCGCGGCCATGCTCGTGCCGCTCTGCTCCAGATAGAGGATCTTGCTGCCGGCCGGCGCCTTCCCGCGCATCGTCTCGAGAAAGGAGCCGGCCGCGCACGACACGATGCGTTCGCCCGGTGCCACCAGGTCCGGTTTCAGGCGGCCGTCGCCGGTCGGGCCGCGTGACGAGAAGAACGACACGCCGTAGGTGTGCGGCATGTCCCGGTGCGTGGATCCGACGGTGATCGCCAGGTCGGCGTTGCCCGGATCGTTGATGCTCATGTCGCGGTACCCCAACTCTGTCGTGTTCCGGGCCGTGAGGCTCAGGCCCGAGAAGCCGGAGTTGCCGGCGGCCACCACGACGACGACGCCGGATCGCACCAGCCGATCCACTTCCACGCACAGCGGGCTTTGGCCGCACCCGAACCAGCGGGGGTTGAAGTCGTAGCCGAGGCTGAGATTCACCCCGTGGATCCGAAGGCGGCGCCCGTGCTGATTGAGCTTCTGGATCTCGTCGATGGCCGTGAGCACCGCGCTCGTCTTGCCCGCCCCCGTGTCGTCGAGCACCTTGTAGCTCACGAGCTTTGCCTTGGGTGCCATGCCGGTGATCGCGCCGAGCTCTTCGAGCGTGATCTCCGTCTGCTCGCTCCCCTCGATGAGCATTTCGGTGGCCACGACCTTCTCTTTGGGATCGGCTTTCCAGCAGCCGGCGATGATGCCCGCGACGTGCGTGCCGTGCCCGAACGCGTCCTCCGTCGCGGAGCCCCCGACGAACGTCTGGCTGAGGGAGGCGTCGATCGTGTCGGGGCCGAAGTGCTCATGCTGGGCGATGCCCGAATCGACCACCGCCCAGACGATGCCCTCGCCGTAGGAATTGAAGGCCCGATGGCACGCATCGACCTTGATGGTCGCGACGGACCGCGTCAGGCACGGATGAATCTCGGCGTCCTCCCAGACGCGATAGACCGGGCTCTTGAAGCGATCCCCCTGGCTCTTCACCCACTCGCGGTACACGGCCGCCAGCTCGAGGATCTGCTGGCCGGTGAGCCGGGCGAACACGTAGTTGGCGGCGCGGGTCATCCGCTCAGGCTTCGGGTCCAGGGCCTTCAACGCGCGCTCGACCCACTCGGCGGCCTTGTCCAGCCCCTCCGGGAAGAGCTCGTTCAGCGAGATGATGACGTCGAAGAGATTCCGGGGCGCCTCGGTGATGTGCGTCAGCAGCGGCTCGGTGACGACGCCGCGCAGCAGGTCACGGCGCAGGTGCTCGCGCGAGTAGCGTTCGGGCTCGCTGGGGCGCTTCCCGCCCGTCGGCCCCTGGCCTCCTGCTCCTGGTTTCCGTGCTTTTGCCACTGGAATCTCCGCGGATGAGAGGTCTGACGCCGGAGCTGCCGTGGACCTGCCAGCGGACGGCCGTCATGCCTCGCGACGCAACAAGTAGGCAACGACGGAGCCGTGAGAACCGAACACGTGAGTGGCGGCCGTCGGCGTCAAGAGGGTCGTCTCCGCTGCCTCCGGCTGTTCAACTTTCCGGGCTTTCACGTTGAATGGGACGAACCCTCGAGTTCCCGAAGGAGGCAGGTCCATGGTACCGCGCTACAACCCGACGCCGGATGACCGCCGCGCCCTGGAAGCGCTGGCCGAAGAAGTGGCCGGTGTCCAGCGGACGTTCGTCGCCAATCACGCGGGCGTGGCGCAGCCGGATCGCGGCGCGCACCAGCCGCAGCTCGGCGGCGGCAAGGTCCTCCTGCACGTGAACGAGACGCTGCCGCCCGAGCTCGCCGGCCTCGGCATCTTCGTGCCGACCGGCGCGACGCCCCGCATCGGCATCGGCCGCATGTCGAACGGCCTCGGGTGCCCGCACGCGGAAACCGAGGCCGACTTCCTCGGGCTGATGGTGGCGTTTCGCGCCCCCGACGGCCGGCGCGTGGACTTCATCACCATCAACGATCCCGGCGCGCCCACCGACACCCCGGAGGAGTTCGTGGCGCTCCTCAAGGCCACCGCTGACGCCGCCGCGGGCAGCCCGGGCGCGGGCCTCGTGAACATGCTGGCCTCACAGGCGCGGCTGCTGGCGGGGCTGGTGCGCCACGCGGGCCATCGCGCGCCGGCCATCGCCGCGCAAGTGACCCGCCAGACCGCGCGCACCACCCGGTCGAGCACGGCCTACCAGCAGTACTGGACCGGCGTGGTCCGAGCGCGGGACGTGTTCGGCAAGTTCACCTTCGTGCCCGCGGCCGACGTAAACCAACGCCGGCCGGACGGCGTGGGCGACCACTACCTGACCGAGGACTGGACGCGTCGGCACGCCGCGGGCCCCCTCGAGTTCGGCCTCTACTGGATCCCGTTCCTGGACGAAGCCGCGACGCCGCTGGAGGACCTGACGCGCGGCTGGAAGGAAGACCACCGTTCGCGCGTGGCTACGGTCACGTTCGCCGCGGCCAATCCCGCGGCCACCGAGACGAAGCTGGTGGCGCTCCTGGCGGCGGAGATGGGAGCCAATCAGGGCAACTGGATCGAAGACGATCGCGGCGCGCAGCCGGACCTGCCGGCCACGAGATTCACGGCGGCGAGAATGCTGGCCTACCGGGTCAGCCAGCGGGAGCGGAAGGCCCTGCCCGAGGCGCAGTATGCCTCGTTCTTCGAGCACGGCGTCGTCGAGTCGGCGCTGGCGGCCGAGCTCGTGAAGCGCTATCACGCCAAGCGCTCGGCCGGGCACGGCGCACCGGACGTGGGCGAACTGCCGGCCACGGCTCGCGGCCCCGCGACCTAGTGTCGAGGACTCACCGGGACTTTCCCACGTGGATCTTCTCGGGATTGGCGAACACGATGCCTGGCTCTCGGCCGCGCCGGACGTCGACCGTGACCGTCGCCCCTTCGACGACATGGGGCCCGGCCGCCGAGCCCGGCACTCGCACGCGAAGCGTCGTGCCTTCGGCCTTCTCGAGCAGATTGGGCCACGCCTTGCCGCTCTCGCCCTTCACGTCGCTGACGCGCTCGACGCGTACCACCAGCTCGCCGTGCCCGTCGGCGTCCTTGGGCGGCGTCCACGACTCGACGCGGCCGACGACGTGCGACCAGTTCTCCTTGACCTGCATGGTCAACGCCTCGCGGCCGCCTTGGTTTTCCGCGTCTTCCTGGTCGGCTTGGCCTTCCGGGTCGGCTTCGTCTTCCTCGTGGGCTTCCCCTTCGCGGGTGGCTTCGCCTTCTTCGCAGGCTTCGTCCTCTTCGTCTTGCGCGTGTTGGTCGACTTGCGGGTCGCCGGCCGCGTCGGGGAGGGCGGCGGCGCGACGAGCTGCGGACACGACACGGAAACCTTGGCCTTCATCGACGCGCCCGATTTGGCGATGCCGGTCAGCGACACGCAGGTCTCCAGGCCGCTGTAGGCCAGCGAGCTCGGCACCGTCGTGGCAGTGAAATTGACCGCGCTCGCCGTGCCGGGGAACGGGTCGCCGGCGTCGCCGCGGTTGACGCCGTCCTTGAGGTGCGTGCGCCCGTCGGCTTCGATGAGCTTCACCTGCGGGTGATGCTCGTTGTCGTTGCCCTCGATCGAATCGTCGATGTGGTAGACGAGCAGCCCTTCACCGGGCAGCTTGGCGTCGAACTTCGTCTTGGCGCGGTGCTCGACCAGGAAGTACTCCTGGCTGATCAGGCCGTCCTTCCAGAGCCGATACACCTTCTTGCCGGTCTTCACCTCGGCGATCGTCACGGTGCCGGATGTCGTCCGGTTGACCGTCGTCACCCAGTTCTGCGACGCCTTGCACCACGCCGAGGGGTGGGCCGGGATGTCGCCGTCGCCGTTCCAGCTCCCGCCTGCCATCAGGCACCAGTTGCCGAGGCCGGCGCTCGATTCATCGGTGTCGTACAGATCCGGCCAGCCGAAGAGCAGGTGGCCGAGCTCGTGCGCGCAGACGCCGATCTTGCTGTCCTCGGGCACCGTCAGGTAGGCGAACACCTTGGTGCCGTCGGCGTTCAGCGCGCCGCCACCGAACACCCACTTGTGCGACCAGATGTCGTTCGGATCGAGCGTCTCCTCGGCGCCGCGCCCGGCGTGGACGACGATGAAAGCGTCGACGAAGCCGTTGCCGTCGTTGTCGTACGGCTTGTAGTCGACGACCGCGTCGGCCTGGACCGCCGCCTCGCGCGACATCGTGCGCGCGTTCGGGGCCGGGTTGTCGGTGCCGGATCCGCCGCCGCCGTAGGTGGCGAGCGGCAGCGGCATGCGGAACGGCCCGACCACTTCGCCGGTGATCGTGATCTTGCCGCCGCTGACTTCCTTGAAGTACTCGCGGACGCTGCCGTGCGGCAGCTTGCCGGTCGAAAAGAACAGGTCCTCGAAGTGCGCCGTGGTCGCCGACATCGGCTTGTCGGAGAAGTCGACCAGCACGACGAGCACACGCACCTGCCCGCGCAGCGGCGCCCGCTCGATCGCGCCGCGGCGCGCCACCCGCAGCGACGTGCCGAGCGGCAGATCGGTTCCGGGCTTGATCAGGCCGTCGTTGTAGCCGCCGCGATCGAGCGGCACGAGCCCGACCTGGCCGGCCGGCAGGCCGGCGCGATCGGCGGCTTCGCGAAGGCGATCGTTCAGCCGTACCTGGGCTTCAGGGCTGGGCGCGACCTTGCAGCGCTCATGCAGGTAGCGATCGTCGGAACCATCCAGCGGGCGATTGCGGTGGCACATGAGAATCCTTTTCGAGGAGGGTGTCTGATCCTCACACAACGGCGGAACCGGTCAAATTGAACAGGTCCCCGACGTTTCCAGATGCGCCGCCTGCCGCTGGATTGGCTCAGCGGTCGGCCATCGACCGCGTGGACGCGCCCGGCAGGTCGGTGCTCACGAGCCACCGAACGCCGCGGACGATACCGGAGCCGATGGCGACAACCGCAGACATGATGAGCAGAATTTCCGCTGCAAAGAACACGAGCCTCAACGCGTAGCCTTCCGCCTCGAATGCTAGGTCCCGCTGCTCGGGGAATGCGGAATAGTACGCCACGGAGTTCGGGACGAATACCACACCGACGAAGACGATGGCGCCGACCATCGCGGTCATAACCAACCGGAGTACCCAGCGATCGGGACGGCGCCAGAGCCAGGCCTCGACAAGGCTGAAGACAACCGATACACAGAGGGCCGCCCGGCCGGCCGCAGCTGCGAGGTGCATCTCCTGCGTGCCGTGCCAGCCGCCGCTCTCCGAGAGCCACTCGACCTCAAGACCGATCCAGGCCCCGGCGAGCAATGCCCCGACGAGACCGGCCAACCTGCGCGCCATCTCACTTGCCAGTCGCGGCGGCCTCGAACCCGCTCGGCTTGACCCACCAGCTCTCGCGCCAGGTGGCGCCGGGGGCGATCGACTGCAGCTCGTTGTAAGTGCCCTTGTGCGCCATGTTGACGGCGTTGGTGATGCCGACCATCGGCTCGAAGCAGATGAAGTTGCGCTCCTGGCCCGCCGGCGGCTTCGGCGCCCACACGACCGCCGCCTTGTAGTTCGAGCCGAAGATCACGTCCAGCCGCTGCGCCTTGCCCTTCACCGTCATCGTCGCGCGGCCCTGCGCGTCGCGGACCAGATCGCCGAACACGTCGTCCAGGTCGTAGTCCTTCACCGGCACCGCGGCGGGATCGGCGAAGATCTTCTCGATCGGCTCGGTCTCGCCGGTCGGCAGCTTCTGCGGCGAGAGTGTGTAGCGCTTCTTCGCACCGACGCTGACCACCCACTCGTCGCGCTTTGAGTCGGTGAGCTGGAAGTACGGGTGATAGCCGATGGCGAGCGGCATCGGCTCTGCCGACAGGTTGGTCACCGCGGTCACGACCTCGAGCACGCCGTCCTTCAGGCGGTAGGTCATGTCGACGGTGTGGGCGAACGGCCACTGCTTCATCCACGCCGGCTGCTTGTAGAACTCGAGACGGCTGGTGACGAACGCCTCGCCGGCCGTGGCCTTGAGGTCGACGACCTTCCACTGATCGGTGGTCGTGATGAAGCCGTGAATCGGGATCTGGCCGCGGATGTTGCCGAGCGCCATGTCGAACGGGTAGCGCTTGCCGTTGGCGTAAAACGCCTGCTCGTCGAGGCGGTTGGCCCACGGCCCCATGAACGGGACGCCGAGGCCGTTGGGTGCCTTCCGGAACTCGTCGATCGTCGCGTGCGGGTAGCGGAGCACGTTGTGCCCGCGCACCTTCATCTCGTAGGCGATGTTGCCGAGCGACGGCAGGATCGACACGACTGTGTCGGTCGTGGCGTCGGTCAGCACCACGGTGTCTCCGGCGCGGATGGCGGTGTAGCGCATCTTCGGCTTGGACTGGGCGACGAGGGCCGATGGCGCGGTCGCGAGCGTGGTGACCACGGCCATCCCCAGGGAGAGGAGTGCGACGGGAAGCTGTTTCATAGGAGCGGTCGTATTGTAGTCCCATGAAATCCGAGCTGGCTGCCGGCGCCAACCGCCGTCGCTTCCTGACCGCCGCCCTCGCCGCGGCCGCGGCCGCGCCGCTGGCCGCGCAGGCCACCCAGGCGCCGGCGCCGCAGGGCCCGCCGGCGACCCCGCCCGCCGGTGGACCTCCGCCCGTCTCGCCGGTCGCGACGCCGCGCGCCTGGGACGCCGCCGAACCGCGGATGTACCCGGATCCGGACATCGTCGCCCTCGACCCGTCGTTCCGGCAGTACGTGGTCTTCAACTCGCTGATCAAGCGGCTCCACTTCGGCACGTCCTGGGCCGAGGGCCCGGCCTGGAACGGCGTCGGCCGGTACATGGTGTGGAGCGACATCCCGGCCAACGTGCAGCACCGCTGGATCGAGGACGACGGCCGGGTCACGACCTTCCGCAACCCCTCTGGCAACAGCAACGGCAACACCTTCGACTTCGAAGGCCGGCAGCTCTCCTGCGAGCACAGCGGACGTCGGGTGGCGCGCTACGAGGCCAACGGCCAGGTCACGGTGATCGCCGACAAGTTCGAGGGCAAGCGGCTCAACTCGCCCAACGACGTGGTCGTCCACCCGGACGGCAGCATCTGGTTCACCGATCCGTCGTGGGGCATCCGCGGCAACTACGAGGGCAACAAGGCGCCCTCCGAGACCAAGGAGGCCGTGTATCGGGTCGATCCGAAGACGGCGGCGATCACGCGGGTCGCGATGGGCGACCAGAACATGCCGAACGGCCTCTGCTTCTCGCCCGACTACAAGAAGCTCTACGTCGCCGACGGCGCGATCTGGGTCTACGACGTCGACGGCGCCACGCTGAAGAACGGCAAGCTCTTCGTCCAGCCGATGGTGCCGGGCACTCAACAGCGGAGCGGCGCCGACGGCATCCGCTGCGACACCGACGGCAACGTCTGGGCCGGGGCCCGGCCGGGCGTGCAGGTGTTCTCGCCGGCCGGCCAGACGATCGGTATGATCCGCCTGCCCGAGGTGTGCGCCAACGTCTGCTTCGGCGGCGCCAAGCGCAACCGCCTGTTCATGACCGCCAGCCAGTCGCTCTACGCCGTCTACGTCGGCGCGGTCGGCGCCCACATCGCGTAACGCCCGGTCGGCACGCGTCGCCGGCTCCTCAGCGGAGGTCGTCATGGCCCGCCTGTTCATCTCCTACAGCTCGCGGGATGCCGCCGTCGCCGGTCAGCTCGCGGCGGGGCTCCGTGCGCTCAAGCACCAGATCTCGATCGACGTCGACTCGCTGATCCCTGGCGTCGAGTGGCGGCGCGAGCTGATGGACAAGCTCCTGACGTCGGACGGCGTGGTCGTGGTCCTGTCACCCAACGCCCTGACCTCGCCCTTCGTGCTCACCGAAATCGGCGCCGCCCGCGCCTCGTCACGGCTGTTTCTCATCCCGGTCACGTTCGGCGCGGTGCCTTCGCATCCCGTGATCCAGGACATCTACGGCATCCGCCGGCGCAGCGACAGCCCGCGCGAGATCGATGCCGCCATCACGCAGATCGACACCGCCGTCCGGGCGCACCTCCAGCGCTCGGCGGCCATGCACGATGTCCGCGTGCCGGCTGGCTACGAGCACTTGCATCCGAACATCCGCCGCTTCTGCGACGACTCGCCGTTCGAGCAGAGCGCGTTCGTGATGATGAAGTTCCCCGACAAGCTGGCGATGCGTGCCAAGCAGCTGCAGCTGCTCGGGAAGATCCGGGAGGTCATCCGAAATGAAGCCGCCGCTTTCGGCCTGGTCGCCCATTTTGCCGACGAGCGGACGTACCACGACCAGTTGTGGGAGAACATCTGCGTCCACATCATCGGGTCCAAGTACGGCCTCGCCGTGCTCGAGGACGAGGTCGCCAGCGAGCTGAACCCCAACGTCGCACTCGAGTACGGCTTCATGAAGGCGCTCGACCACCCGGTCACCCTGCTCCGCAGCAGCACCTTCAAACACGATCGCGCCGACATGTCGGGCAAGCTGGTTCGGAACTTCGACATCGTGGCAGGTAGGTTGATCGCCGGCACGCTGCGGCAGGCTGTCGGCGGCTGGTTCGGTGAGCAAGGGCTGGCCCGGCGTGTCCGGCGCCCACGCCGCTGACCGCTGTGCCCACAGCGCAGGCCTGCCGATCCCAGCGTCGCCTATCTTTTTCTTGTTCAGGAGCCAACCCGGGCCACGGTCCAGACGTCCAAGCTTCCACGTGATGATGTATAACGTCGTTATACATAAAGGAGGATGGCCATGGGAGACCGGCCGGCATTCGACGAGGCGAAACGGGGTAGCGCGGAGCTCCTGATCCTGGCGTTGGTGGAGTCCGACGATCTGCACGGCTATGAGATCGGGCGGCAGATCGAGCTGCGCTCCGGCGGCGCCCTGACCTTTACGCTGGCGGCGCTCTACGCCACGCTGTACCGCCTGGAGGCCCGCCGCTGGATCAGCGGCCGCTGGGTCGAAAAGGCCGGCCAGCGGCGGCGGCGGCACTACCGGATTACCGAGGCGGGCCGGAAGGTCCTGACCACGCAGCGCGCGGACTGGGCCCGGTTCATCACCGCACTGGACCAGGTGGCCGGTGTCCGTTACGCCTGAGGAGGCGCCATGACCACACCTCCTCCCGATCCCGGGTGGGCCGCAGTGGTGGCGCGCCACGCGCGCAACGCGGCGATCGACCTGTCGGCGCAGACGATCGACGAACTGGCCACGCACCTCGAGGACCTCTATCTCGCCGCGCGGGCTCGCGGCGAGAGCGACGGCGACGCGCGTCGGGCCGCCGTGGACGCCCTCGAGCATTCCGGCCTGGCGCCGCTGCGCCGGACGCCGCTTCCGGACTCGCGCGCCCCCTACGCGCGTACCGCCGACGACACCGCCGCTGCCTCGCGATCCAGGAGTCTCGCCATGGTCTACGCCCTGCGGATGGCCCTGCGCCAGTTCCGCCTCCACCCCGCCTTCGCCCTCGTCGTCGTGCTCGTGCTCGGCCTGGGCACCGGCTCGGCCACGGTCATCTACACCATCGTGGACACCGTGGTGCTGCGCCCGCTGCCGTTTCGCGCCCCGGATCGGTTGGTGAAGCTCTGGGACACCAACACCGAGAAGGGGCTGGCACACGATCCGTTCTCGCCGGTCACCTTCATGGACCACCAGGCGCTGCCAGTCTTTGCCGACGCGGCGGCGTGGTGGCGGCCGGATGTCAGCCTGCGCGATCCCGGCCTGGAGCCGGTGCGGGTCAAGACGATCGAGACCAGCGGCAACACGTTTACGGTCCTGGGCGTCGGGCCGCAGATCGGCGAAGGGTTTCCGAAAGACGGCCCGTTCTTCTCGAGGACGCGGATCGCGGTGATCAGCGACCGGCTCTGGCGGACGCGCTACGGGGCCGACCCTGGCATCGTCGGCCGACAGCTGGCCTTCGACGACACGCCCTACACGATCGCCGGCGTGATGCCGGCGGGCTTCCACTTCCCGGACGACGTGGACGTGTGGCAGCGGCTGCAGTGGGATCTCGTGCAGCACAGCCGCGGTGCGCACTTCATGGAGGGCGTGGGCCGGCTGGCCGACGGCGTCTCGATCGACCAGGCACGGGCCGCGACCGACACACTGGCGGCGAGGCTCGGCCGGCAGTTCGAAGGCAGCAACAAAGGCTGGGCCTTCGCCGTCGTGCCGCTCCTCGATGATCAGCTGGGCTACTACCGCCCCGCTCTCTATGTCCTCGTCGGCGCGGTCGCCTTGCTGTTCCTCATCGGCTGCCTGAACGTCGCCTCGCTGCTCCTGACCCGCGCGCTGTCACGCGAGCGCGAAATCGCGGTGCGCGTGGCCATCGGCGCGGCGCCGCGCCAGATCGTGACCCAGCTCCTCGCCGAGGCCTTGATCCTCTCGGCGGCCGGCGCCGTCGCTGGCGTCCTGGTCGCACTCGTCGCTCTGCCCGTCATCGTCGCCTTGACCCCGATCGAGGTGCCGCGCCTCGCCGACGTCGCAGTGAGCAGCCGCGTCCTCGCGCTGGCCGCGACGCTCGTGGCGGCGATGACGTTGGCGTTCGGCCTGGTGCCATCGCTGGTGCTGGTGCGGCGCCACACAGGCGGTGACCTGAAGAGCGGCAGCCGTGGCAGCTCGCGTGACACGCGGATCCTCTACCAGGCATTGATCGTGGCCGAAGTGGCGCTCGCCTGCGCCCTCCTGGTGAGCTCGGCGCTCCTGATCCGCACCGTCGGCGAAATGACGCGGGTGCCGATCGGGGTGACGGGAGCGTCGGTCGTGCTCGCCAACGTGCAGCTCCCTATCGGGCCGGGCAGCCAGACCGGCCAAGGGCCGTGGCCGACGCTCGGTCGTCAACACGCCGACGTCGTGGAGCGCGTGCGGCAGCACCCGGGGGTCGTCTCGGCCGGCAGCACCAACATCCTGCCGATGGAGCACGGGTGGCGCAATCCGTTCGACGCCGCCGACCGAACCTACGGCCGGCCCGAAGATCGTCCCCACGTGCAATACCACTCGATCAGCGAAGGCTACTTCGAGACCATGGGCGCGACCATGATCGACGGACGTGCGTTCGGCGTGTCTGACACGCCCGAGAGCGAAGCCGTCGTCATCGTCAACGAGACGCTGGCGAAGCGATACTTTCCTGGCGTGTCGGCCGTCGGCCGCACGCTCCGGGAGACGCCGGCGCAGGTCGGCCCACTGGCGCGCAATCTCACCTGGACACGCCCGCCGGACGGCCGCTGGACCCCGCCGGCGCGGACGCGGATCGTCGGCGTGGTGCGCGACATCCGCAACGTCGCGCTCGGGATCCCGGTCGAGCCGGCGGTCTATGCGCCGATGCGGCAGTTTCCGTTCCGCAGCGTGATAGTGGCCATTGCCGCACGCGATCGCGCAACTGCCGTCGAGGCCGTGCGGCACGCGCTGAAGGCAGTGGCCCCGAACACGCCGCTGGGCACCGTCGAGGCCTGGCCGGACCGGCTGCGCGGCCGCACCGCCGAGCCGAGGCTGCTGATGACCACGTTGACGGCGTTCGGGGCGCTCGCCGCGTTCCTCGCCGCCCTTGGGGTCTACGGCTTGTTCTCGTGGTCGGTCGCCTTGCGTCAGCGCGAGCTGGCGATTCGCCTGGCCCTCGGGGCGCGGCCGGCGGCGGTGGGCGCCGGCGTCGTCCGCCGGAGCGCGGTGCTGGTTGCGATCGGTCTGATCCTGGGCCTCGGGCTGGTCCAGGCCTCGCGGAGCCTGCTGGCGACGGTGCTGTTCGGCATCACGCCGCACGATCTCGTGTCGCTGGCCACGGGTGGTGCGCTGCTCTTCGTCGCCGCGGTCGTGTCGAGCGTCCCGCCGGCGTGGCGGGCGATGCGCGTCGATCCGGTCGAAGGTCTGCGCGCCGAGTGACGCGACCAAGGCGGCGCGCCTCGGCTGGGGCTACGGCTTCGGCTTCACCGTCGGGTAGGTGATCCCGAGCTGTTCGAGGTAGGTCTTGTACTTCGTCGGATCGTAGTAGAACTTCGCCAGCGCGGGACGGTACTGCTCCATCGTCTTGGCGTTCATCGTCGTATCCGGCACGTCGGCCGGCGCGATGAGTGGCTTGTAGGTGACACCCTTGGTCTGCACGGTGCGGAAGTAGTCCCAGGACTGCGCGACCAGCTCGTCCCGCAGGAGCAGGTCGAGCACGGTCATCGCCACGACCTTGGCGCCGGCGGTGGCGCCCTTGTGCGCGATCGGCGTGGCGCTGGCGATGGCGTTCGACCAGTGGTGGCCGGGCAGACCGGGGATGTTCGACGGATAGCGGATCGTCACGGTCGGCACCGTCCACGAGACGTCGCCGATGTCGTCCGACCCGCCGCCGTAGTTGTCCTCGGCGGCGACCGCGCCGGTCAAAGCGCCGACTTCGGTCGCCAGTCCCTTGGCCGGCTGGCCCAGCTCGCTCTGGACGGCGCGCGCGAGCGTCTGATCCGCCTCGTCCCACTGCGGCAGGCCGATGGTCTTGATGTTGGTGAACATCGCCTCGGCGACCGGCCGGTTGAAATGCTGCGGCCAGGCGCTGCCGATCACCCTCGACGTCACTTCGGTGTTGGTCATCAGCGCGGCGCCCTGTGCCATCCGATCGGCGATGCCGCGCAAATCGATGATCCGCGCGTAGTCGGTCTCGCGCAGGAAGTACCAGACGCTGGCGTTGCGCGGCACCACGTTGGGCTGGTCGCCGCCCTTGCTGATCACGTAGTGCGACCGCTGCTGCAGCCGCAGGTGCTCGCGGCGGAAGTTCCAGCCGACGTTCATCAGCTCGACGGCGTCGAGCGCGGAGCGGCCGCGCCACGGTGCACCGGCCGAGTGCGCGGTCTCGCCGGTGAAGGTGTATTCGATCGACACCAGGCCGGACGACGCCGTGGCCTCGCCCCAGCGCACGCCCAAGTTATCCGAGACGTGGGCGAAGATGCAGACGTCGACGTCCTTGAACACGCCGGCACGCACCAGGTAGGCCTTGCCGGCGAGCAGCTCCTCGGCGACGCCGGGCCACAGCACCAGCGTGCCTGGCAGCTTCTCGCGCTCCATCGTGCGCTTCAGCGCCAGCGCCGCCGTGATCTGCAGCGGCAGGCCGGAGTTGTGGCCCTCGCCGTGGCCGGGCGCGCCGGCGACGATCGGATCGTGGTAGGCGACGCCGGGCTTCTGCGACGCCTGCGGGATGTCGTCGATATCGGCGCCGAGCGCGATGACGGGTTTGCCCGAGCCCCAGCGCGCGGTCCAGGCCGTCGGCATGCCAGCGACACCGCGCTCGACCGTAAAGCCGTTCTGCTCGAGCACGCCGGTCAGGTACTTCGACGTCTCGACTTCCTGGAAGCCGAGCTCCCCGAAGCTGAA
>JANOIR010000324.1:0-36140 GCA_031407765.1 Vicinamibacteraceae bacterium | reverse complement strand
ATTGGCTGAGAATAACGTCGCCGCTCGGTCGCGCGCACAGCCTTTGTTGGCGGCCGCGCTCTCACGCGCGGCCGCGGGCCGGCCTTTGGCGTGTTCGGCTGCAATTCGCCGCGCTGGGCGCGCGGCGGCGCCTCACGCGGGCCGGCGGGCGATTTGGCGGCCGCGCTCTCACGCGCGGCCGCGGGCCGCCCCTCGAGCGTGCGGTCTGCTATTTGCCGACGCCTTCGCGCGTCGACCAGACGATGGCTCCGGACTTCGTCCTCGCCATTCGTCACGCGGCGCTGGGCGCGCCGCGGCGCCCGCACGCGGGCGGCGATTGTTCATTGACGGCGCGTAGCCGCGCCGTCAACCTCACGACGCCTCCGGCCTGCGGCCTCGGCGTTCGTGTCGCGGCCCGCACTCGCGGCGGCGCCGGGTGCTATCATTCCGCCTAAGCCGCCAGGGGTATCCGCCGCGTTCGGCCGGATTGAGACACGACCCTTGGAACCTGAACCGGTTCACACCGGCGGAGGGAGCGCGGCGCCGTGGCTCACGGCCTGCGCCCGCCTTCCGGAGAACGCCGCGAGCCATGTCCCCGAACACGACCACGACCGCCACCACCCCGACCGCTCCGGAGTCGATCGTCCCTGCGGGCGACTACGGCGACAACTTCCCGGCGTCGACCAAGGTCTACGTCGACGGCGCCGATGGCGTGCGCGTGCCGGTCCGCCGCATCGCGCTGTCGGGCAGCGAGCCAGCGCTCGACGTCTACGACACCAGCGGCCCGCTGGGGGTCGACGTGCGGCAGGGCCTGCCCGAGCTGCGCCGGGAGTGGATCCGGGCCCGCGCTGTCGCCGAAGGCGACCGCCGCGTCGCGCCGGCTCGCGACACGGGCGGGGGCAACGACATGAGCGAGGCGCTGCAGGCGCGGACGCGCCGGGCCCTTCGCGGTACTGGTCCCGTGACCCAGCTGCACTACGCACGGCGCGGCGAGATCACGCCGGAGATGCAGTTCGTGGCCACGCGCGAGGGCCTCGCCGCCGACTTCGTCCGCGACGAAGTGGCCCGCGGCCGCGCCATCATTCCGGCCAACATCAACCACCCCGAGCTCGAGCCGATGATCATCGGCCGCAACTTCCTGGTGAAGATCAACGCCAACATCGGCAACTCCGCGGTGCGGTCGTCCATCGAGGACGAGGTCGAGAAGCTGCGCTGGGCGACGCTGTGGGGCGCCGACACGGCGATGGACCTCTCGACCGGGAAGGACATCCACGAGACGCGCGAGTGGATCCTGCGCAACGCGCCGGTGCCGATCGGCACCGTGCCGATCTACCAGGCGCTCGAGAAGGTCGGTGGCCGGCCCGAGGAGCTGACCTGGGAGATCTACCGCGACACGCTGATCGAGCAGGCGGAGCAGGGCGTCGACTACTTCACCGTGCACGCCGGCGTGCTGCTGCGCTACGTGCCGATGACGGCGCGGCGCCTGACCGGGATCGTCTCGCGCGGCGGTTCGATCATGGCGAAGTGGTGCCTGGCCCACCACCAGGAGAGCTTCCTCTACACGCACTTCCGCGAGATCTGCGAGATCATGCAGGCCTACGACGTGTCGTTCTCGCTCGGGGACGGCCTGCGGCCCGGCTCGATCGCCGACGCCAACGACGAGGCGCAGTTCGCCGAGCTGAAGACGCAGGGCGAGCTGACGCGGATCGCCTGGGAGTACGACGTCCAGGTGATGAACGAGGGGCCCGGCCACGTGCCGATGCACCTGATCCGCGAGAACATGGAGAAGCAGCTCGAGTGGTGCGGCGAGGCGCCGTTCTACACGCTCGGCCCGCTCACGACCGACATCGCTCCCGGCTACGACCACATCACCTCGGCGATCGGCGCCGCGATGATCGGCTGGTACGGCACCGCGATGCTGTGCTACGTCACGCCGAAGGAACACCTCGGGCTGCCCAACCGTGACGACGTCAAGGCCGGCGTCATCGCCTACAAGATCGCCGCGCACGCCGCCGATCTGGCCAAGGGCCATCCGCGCGCGCAGGCCTGGGACGACGCGCTGTCGAAGGCGCGCTTCGAGTTCCGGTGGCGCGATCAGTTCGCGCTCGCGCTGGACCCGGTCACGGCTCGTGCCTATCACGACGAGACGCTGCCGGCCGACGGCGCCAAGGTCGCGCACTTCTGCTCGATGTGCGGGCCGAAGTTCTGCTCGATGGAGATCACCCAGCAGGTGCGGCAGTACGCCGCGTCGAAGGGGCTGGAGACGCGCGAGGCGGTCGAAGCCGGGATGCGCGAGAAGTCGAAGGAGTTCGGCGGCGAGATCTACGTCAAGACGCCGTAGGGCGTCCGCCGCCCGCGTGCGGACGCCGCCGGTCCTGAGGGGACCGGCCGCAAACCTACGGTGACGGGACGATCTGCAGGATGGTCGGGAACCGGGCCGGGTGGCCGCCGCGGATCGGGTTCAGGTAGCCGCCCTTGCCGCCCCACGTGTAGTCCTTGACCGTGACGCTCGGCGGGAAGGCCATCGCTTCCTCGCGGAAGCGCCCGGTGTCGAACATGTGGACCGCGGGCGCGTCGAAGACGAGCTCGCCCCTGTCCTTCAGGACGCCACGGTAGTAGGTGACAACCTCGGCGAAGCTCGCGGTGGCGCCGAACAGGTAGTAGCGCTGGCCCTGCCCGGCGTTGAACGAGCCGAGGAACTGCGCAGTCGGAAAGATCGCCACGCCGAGGGTGACCTCGCTCGGGGGTGCCTCGCCGGCGGTGGCCGGCCCGGACGTGCGGGTCGATGCCGGGCTGGCCGGCTGCGGCGCCGGGCTCGGGGCGGCCGGCCGCGTCGCCGGCTGCGCCGCCTGCCGAGTGGGGGCCGGGAACGGCTGCGGGACCGGCTGAGCCGCTGCGCCAGCGGCACTGAGGACCAGCACGACGACGACGTCGACCCTTCCCATAAGACCTCGATTATATCCGTGACCGACCCAGCGCCTGGGCATCTCGAGTCGGTCAACCCGCCGCCACTCGAACCGTCACCGGCCTGCCAGCGTCTCTATGAACAGGTGGGGTGACTCGGCGATAGCCGCCGGATCGCATGTTGCTTTCGATACGTCAGGGACCGCCGTTTTTCAGGGACTAGGATAGAGACATGGGTAACACGGTCAAGACCACGATACTGCTCGCCACACTCAGTGGCCTTCTCTTGGTGATCGGCGACCTCTTCGGCGGCCAGTCGGGGATGGTGATCGCGCTGGGCATAGCGGTCGTGATGAACTTCGGCTCCTACTGGTTCTCCGACAAGATCGTGCTGGCGATGTATCGCGCCAAGGAGGTCGGGGCGGGGCACCCGCTGCACCAGATCGTCCAGCGGCTGTCCCAGCGCGCCGGCCTGCCGATGCCGCGCGTCTACATCATCCCGGACGCCTCGCCCAACGCCTTCGCCACCGGTCGGAATCCGGCGCACGCCGCGGTGGCCGCGACCGAAGGCATCCTGCACCTCCTGACGGAAGATGAGCTGGCCGGCGTGGTCGCGCACGAGCTGGCGCACGTCAAGCATCGCGACATCCTGATCAGCTCAATCGCGGCGACCATCGCCGCAGCGATCATGTTCGCGGCGCGGTTCGCGATGTTCTTCGGCGGCGGCCGATCGGACGATCGCGAAGGGGGCAGCAACCCGATCGCCATGCTGGCGACGATGATCCTCGCGCCGATAGCGGCCATGCTGATCCAGGCCGCGATCTCGCGCTCGCGCGAGTTCGCCGCCGACGCCGGCGGGGCCGAGATCGCCGGCGGGCCGCACGGCCTGGTCAACGCCCTGCGCAAGCTGGAGATGGGATCGAAGCGGCTGCCGCTCGACGCCAATCCTGCGACCGCGCACATGTTCATCATCAAGCCGTTCGCGATTGGCGGCCTGCTCTCCATCTTCAGCACCCATCCGCCCACTGAACAGCGGATCGCCGCGCTGATGGGACACTGACCGGCCGCGATCGATCCCGCGGTGCGCGGTGCTATCCTGCGGGCATGCCCGCCCGCCGCGCGCCGTCGTTCGCGCCGTGCTCTCCCTGAGGCGCGTCCGGCGCGCCGCGTCCGGCGCCTGCCTCGCTCTCGCGGTCACCGTTCCGCCCGCCGCCGCCCAGGCCGCGCCGGTCGCGTCCGATATTCGCCTTGGCGCCGCGGCCCGCCAGGAGCGCCTCGGCCTCGATCACATCCGCTATTCCGGCGCCGTCGAACTCGAGCTGGTGTCGCAAGGCGTCCGGCTCTCCGCCGACGTCGTCGACTACTACCTCGATCGACACCGCCTCACCGCCGAGGGCCACGTCGTGTTCGTCACGCCATCGAGCCGCATCTCGGCCGAGCGTGCCGAGCTCGACACGCAGGCCCGTACCGGCACGTTCTTCACTGCGTTCGGATCGGCGTCGGTCAGCGACAAGGTCGACAAGAGCTTCTTCGGCGGCCAGGAGCCCGACGCGTTCTTCTACGGCGAGACAATCGAGAAGCTCGGTCCCGACCGCTACCGCATCCGCAAGGGCGGCTTCACCACCTGCATCCAGCCGACGCCGCGCTGGGAGGTCACCGCCCACAGCGTCACCCTCACCGTCGGCAAACGCGCCGTGCTCACCAACGCGGTCCTCAAGGTGAAGGACGTGCCCCTGTTCTACGTGCCGGCGATGTACTACCCCATCAACCAGGATGACCGCTCGACCGGGTTCCTGCTGCCGATCTACGGGAGCTCCGACATCCGCGGTTCGACAATCAGCAACGCCTTCTTCTGGGCCGTCGACCGCAGCCAGGATCTGACGCTGATGCACGACTGGTTCAGCAAGACCGGCCATGGCTACGGCGGCGAGTATCGCTACGTGGCGTCGCAGGGCTCGAACGGCGAGGTCCGCATCTATCGGCTCGACGAGCGCGCCACGACCTACCGCCAGAACGGTGTCGACGTGCCGCTGGCGGCGACCGACAGCGTCGACCTGCGCGGCGCGGTGGTCCAGGCGCTGCCGGGTGGCTTCCGCGCCCGCGGCAGCGCCGACTTCACGACCGACCTCGCCGCCCGCCAGCGCTATCAGCAGGACGTCAACGCCGCCACCTCGCCGACACGGAGCTACCAGGGCAACGTGTCGGGCTCGGTCGGGCGCGGCAACTCGATCAGCGCAACCTACGCCAGCTCCGAGGTCTTCTATGGCGTCGACGATTCGCGGACGATCGGCAGCCGGCCGCGCGTGCAGTTCACTCGTGCGCTGACGCGCCTGGGCCGCCTGCCGCTCTACGTCGCGGCGACGAGCGAGTACGCCGGCATCTCCCGCTTCGACACCGTCGACGGCGCCCGCACCGCCGACCAGAGCCTGGGCCGCATCGACGCCACGCCGTCGCTGCAGTTCCCGCTGACCAAGTGGCCGTTCCTGTCGGTGCGCTCGTCGGTCACCTGGCATCACACCTGGTGGACCGAGAGCCTGGCGTCCGGTGTCCAGACCACAGACCCGTTCTATCGCCAGTACGCTGACCTGCGCGCGACCATCACCGGCCCGATCCTGACGCGGGTCTGGGACACACCGGGCCTGGGCTTTGCCGAACGGCTCAAGCACGTGATCGAGCCCGAAGTGATCGTGCAGCGGACCACCGGCTTCGAGGATCGTGATCGCATCGTGCCAATCGAGAGCGGCGACTACGTCTATGGCGGGACGACCAGCATCACCTACGGGCTGACCAACCGGCTGCTGGCGCGGCGCCGGGCAGGCGCAGCCGTCGGCGCCAAGGGTGCGGGCACGCGCGAGCTCCTGACCGTGCAGCTGCAGCAGACCCACTACTCGGATCCGCAGGCGAGCACGGTCGATCCGAGCTACAGCGGCGGGTTCACGGACCGGGCCGGCAGCCGCTTTTCGCCGATCGCGATGTCGGTGCGGGCCAACGCCACCGACACGGCCGGCGCGACACTGCGGGTCGAGTACGACCCGGAGCGGGGGACGCTCGAGGCGTTGCAGTTGAACGGCACCGTATCCGCCGGGACGTGGCTGTCGTCGTCGAGCGGCTGGAGCCGGCGGCTCTACGTCGCCAGCGTGCTCGACCCGCTGACGCGTCAGCCAAGCAACTTTCTCAGCTCGCGCACCAGCGTGACGCTAGGCCGACGCCACGTCGGCGGCAGCTATCAGTTCGACCTGAACGTCTCGGATCGTCAGCTGGTGCAGCAGCGGCTGGGCCTTTTCTACAACGCCCAGTGCTGCGGCCTGGCGCTTGAATATCAGACCTTCAACTACACCGGCAGCTCGATCACGACCGTCACCCGGGACCGGCGCTTCAACGTCTCGTTCACGCTGGCCGGTCTCGGATCGTTCTCGAACGTCCTCGGCGCCTTCGGCATCGGCCAGGGCGCGAGCGGAACGCGACGATACTAGGTTCTAGGCGTCCGGCGACGGGATGGCGCTCCACTCCGCCAGCAGGTCGCGGAGTGTGTCGCTGAGCGGAATAGCCGGGGCCCAGCCGATGGCGGCGGCGATCTTGTCGCGGGTGCCGAGCAGCAGCGGCTGATCGACCGGCCGCAGCAGCTCCGGCGCCACCTGCACGTCGACCCGCACGCCGGAGAGCGCGATCAACCCGTCGAGGACGTCGTGCACCGCGACCGCCTGTCCCGAACAGACGTTGTAGACCTCGCCGGGGGTGCCCCCCGCCATCAGGCCGGCGTAGGCGCGGACGACGTCGCGTACGTCGGAGAGATCGCGGCGGGCGGTGAGGTTGCCGACCATCAGCACCGGATCCGACTGGCCGCGGGCGATCGCCGCGATCTGCCGGGCGAAGTTCGGCGCGAAGTAGTCGGCGCTCTGGCCCGGGCCGAGGTGGTTGAACGGCCGGCAGACGATCACCTCGACGGTGGTGGTGGCGCCGGCGTGGCGCGCGACCATCTCCTGTGCCAGTTTGCTCAGGGCGTAGGGGCTGGCCGGTCGCAGCGGCGCGTCCTCATCCGTCGCGATCTCCCCCGGCTGGTAGACGAAGCCGGTGCTCGTGACCAGCGCGCGTGCGCGCGGCGCGTGACGGGCCAGCGCGCGCAGCAGGTGATCGGTCCCCATCGCGTTGACGCGCAGGACGTCGGTCGGCTGCGCGAACGACTTGCCCTGGTGCGTGGCGCCGGCGAGGTGGTAGACCTGGTCGGGCGGGTCGGCGGCGATGGCCGCATCGACCGCGCCGGCGTCGAGCAGATCGACTCCGCGCCAGGTGACGTTCGCCGCGGCCGCCGGCGGCGGATGCCCGCCGGGCCGATGCCAGGCGACGATCCGCGGCGTCGCGGCAGGATCCGGCGCGCGCAGGACATCGAGCAGGTGTCCGGCGGCGAAACCGGCGCCGCCGGTGACGAGCACGCTCATCCGATGCGGGGTCGGGCCGGAGGCTGCCACGCCGGCGGTCTCAGAGCGAGCGGCGCTCGGCGTACTGCGCCTGGTAGTAGGCCTTGAAGGCGGCGTCCTGTTCCTTGATCGGGCGCCACCACCATTCGTTCTCGCGGTACCACGCGACGGTCTCTGCCAGGCCCTCGGCGAAGTCGTGCGCCGGCTGCCAGCCCAGGGCCTGCAGCTTCGAGGTGTCGAGCGAGTAGCGTCGGTCGTGCCCGGGCCGGTCGCTGACCCGCTCGATCAGCGTCGTCGGCCGGCCCACGAGCTCCAGCAGGCGGTGCGTGAGGTCGACGTTCTTGACCTCGTTGCCGCCGCCGATGTTGTAGACCTCGCCGGGCTCGCCCTTCGTCAGGAGCAGGTCGACGCCGCGACAGTGATCCTCGACGTGCAGCCAGTCGCGCACGTTGAGGCCGTCGCCGTAGAGCGGCACCGGCCGGCCGTCGATCAGGTTGGTGATGAAGAGCGGGATGACCTTTTCGGGGAACTGGTTGGGGCCGTAGTTGTTCGAGGCGCGGGTCACGATCACCGGCACGCCGTAGGTGGCCCAGAAGCTGTAGGCGAGCCGGTCGGCGCCGGCCTTGCTCGCCGAGTAGGGGTTGCGCGGCCGGAGCTCGTCGGTCTCACGACTCGATCCCTCGGGCACCGAGCCATAGACCTCGTCGGTCGAGATCTGGACGAAGCGCTTCAGGTTGGCCGCGTGCCGCGCCGCTTCGAGCAGCACGAACGTGCCGATGACGTCGGTCTTGATGAACTCGCCGGCCTCGAGAATCGAGCGATCCACGTGTGTCTCGGCCGCGAAGTGGACGACGTAGTCGGCGGCCTGGACGAGCGGCGCCGCGACCGCGGCATCGGCGATGTCGCCTTTGACGAAGGTGTGGCGCGGGTGCCCCTCCAGGCTCTTGAGGTTCTCGAGCCGGCCGGCGTAGGTCAGCTTGTCGAGCGTGGTGACGTGCCAGTCGGGATGCGCGTCGATGGCGTAGCGCACGAAATTGCTGCCGATGAAGCCGGCACCGCCGGTGACGAGGACGTTGACCATGATGAGACGCTGACGCTGACTCTACCGCTGACGCCCGCCGGAGGTCCCGGTCGCGCCCTGGCCGATGCCGAAGGCGCCGAGGATGTTGGAGAAGGAGCCGACGCCGGCGAGCGTGAACGAGAGGTTGAAACGCTTGTCCTGCGGCACGATGAAGCGGCTGACGTTCGGGTAGTTGAAGGCCTGGTACTCGATGCCGACGCCGCAGCACTGGGCGTTGTAGAAGAAGCCGATCCGCTGCTGCACCAGCGTCTTGTCGGAGATGTTGAGATCGAAATGGTAGGCGCCGCCGATGTGACCGTTGAAATTCACGTTGGTGCGCGAGCTCAGGAAGTTGTTGGGCGGCTGGTAGAGCGGATCGAGCAGGCTCTGCACGTACTTCCGCTGACTCCACCCGCCGGTCGTCTGCAGCCAGTTGCCGGCGTTGACCGTGCCGTTGGCCTGGATGGTTTCGAACTCCCCGAACTCGTTGTTGTACTCGAGCCGCAGGGACGCGCCGACCACGTTGGTCGGATTGGCCCGGATGTTGAGCGCGATCGGCGAGAACTTGCTTGGGGGCTTGTTCGAGAAGCCGCCGCTGAAGCTCCCGTCGTAGAGGCTGGCCCGCGCGTCCGAGTAGTAGGACTGCTGCAGCTGGACGTTCAGGAACTCGCGGACGCGCGGCGCCGGCGAGCCGTCGGCCCCGGCCCGGCGGCGGGCGAGGAAGCGGTTGGTGATGCCGTAGGTGTAGCGCGTCGTGCCACCGAAGGTGTAGTCGCCGCCGTCGATCTTGACGATCGAATCGTAATCGTCGAAGGTCGTGGTCCGCTGCACGACCAGCTCCGGCTCGAAGACGTGCTTGATGCGCTCGGCGTAGCCCGCGTCCGGCGTGTTCCAGACCTTGGTCAGGATCGGCCCGGTGAGGCTTGTCCGCATGTCGTAGTACTGCCGGAACAGCGCTTCGTCGATCTGTCGACGGTCGGTGCCGAGGCTCTCCGTCCAGTAAGTGTTGTGCCAGGTGATCGACGATCGTATCGACAGGAACGGCCACTTGGTCAGCGGGAACTGCAGCGACGGGCTGACGTTGAGGCGGGTCAGGCCCTGGTCGTCGCGCTTGACGTCGTCAGTGGTGTTGAACCGGACGATGTTGGCGTACTCGCTGTTGGCGGCGAAATAGAGGGGCAGCGGACCGAGCTTGGTCAGGGCGCGGGTGAACTGGACGCGCGGCCGGCCGCCGATGGTCTGCGAGTCGTCGTCGCCGTAGAAGATCTCGTTGATGCCGTAGGTGGCGCTGAGCGAGTTGCCCTTGCCGAGCGAGCCCGAGACGTTACCCTGGTAGTTGCGCGTGCGCAGCGACTGGTTGTAGAGGTCCTGCTGGTACTGCTGCTGCACCGTCACGTCGCTGAAGTAGTCGATGCTGCCGCGGGCCTTGAAGCCGCCCGGCAGCGCCTGCACGACATTGGTGCGGATCTCGAAGCTCTCGCGCGCCGGCTGGGTGATGTCATTGCCGCTCTGCTGGAACGTCGTCGCGCGCTCGGAGAGCCGGTACATGCGGAACTCGCCGTTCGAGCCCTGCGACGCGACGTAGCGATACTCGCCGCCGTAACCCTGACCGGTCTTGGTGAACCAGTCGTGCATCAGGGTCAGGTCCTGGCTGCGGTTGATGGCCCAGAAGAAGGCGTTGCTCAGCGACGAGCCGCGGATCGTCGAGGTGCCGTAGACTGGCATCAGGAAGCCGGTCGAGCGGTCCTCCTTGTTGATCGGGAAATACATCGCCGGCACGTAGAACAGCGGCACGTCCTTGACCCTCAGGACGGCGTTCTTCAGCACCGCGCGCTTGTCGACCGTGAGCGTGACCGTGCTCGCGGTCACTTCCCAGCGCGGGGTTGGCTGGACGCAGGTGGTGAAGCCGCCCTTGCGGATGCGATAGCGATCGGGCCCCAGCTTCTCGATCGTCTCACCGTAGAAGAACGCGTCGGGCTCCTGGCCGCCGAAGAAGCTCTTGTCGACCTTGTCGCTGACCGACGCCGACCCGAAGGCGTTGAAGAAGGTGCCGGTCCGCGAGCGGGTGTCGAACTCGGCGCGATCCGCGGAGATCCGGCTCGACTGGGTGACGAACACGACGTTGCCGACCGCGACCAGCCGGTGCTGGTCGTCGTAGTAGTCGGCGACGTCGGCCGAGAAGCGGATGCCCTGCGAGACCAACTCGATCTCGACCGCGCCCGAGTAGCGGACGTGGTGAAGGCCGAGGCGTTCCTGGCGGGCCGCCGAGCCGAGCCGTACGTCGGCTGCCCCTGCGGCCGCTGGCACCGGGGTGGCGGGCTGGGCGCCCGCGGCCGGCGCGATCAGCGCCGACAGGATCAGCGCTGCGGCGGCGCGCACGAGCGAGCGGAGAGAGACCAGCACGACGCCGCAGGATAGCATTCCCACCCTCAGCCCTCGGCCGCGAACGGGTCCGGCCGACCCAGGAGCGGATAGACCTCGCCGAGCAGGAAGATCGATCCGGCGACGACGATGTCGGACGACAGCCGCCACGCCGTCTCGAGCGCAACGGCCGCAGTCGCCGCAACGTGGACACGCGCGGCGACGTCCGCCGCCGCCAGAGCGGTGCTGTCGCCGAGCGCGGCGCGCACCTGAGCCGCGAGCACCTCGGCCCCGGCCGCGCGCGCGTCGGCGAACGTCGTGACGACGATGTCGCCGACGGCTGGCGCGAGCGCGCGAATCATGCCGTTGGCGTCCTTGTCGTTCGAGGCGGCGAACACCAGCGTCGGGCGCGGTGCGCCGGGGGCCGGACGGCCGATCGCCGCGGCGAGGGCCCGCGCCCCGGCGGCGTTGTGCGCGGCGTCGAGGCGCGCCCGCCGGCCGTCGGCGAGCGTCACGCGATCGAGCCGGCCGGGCCACCGCACATCGGCGAGGCCAGTCTCGACGGCGCTGCGATCGACGTGGAGGCCGGCGTCGTCGAGCGCCTCGAGCAGCGCCACGGCGACGAACGCGTTGGCGGCCTGGTGGATGCCGGCGAGCGCCAGCCGCACCGGGCCGTACGTGCGTGTCGCCGTCTCGAGCGTGACGGTGAGACGGCCGTCCGACTCGCCGCTGACCACGCATTCGACACCCTCGGCGGCGTAGACGAGTGGTGCGCCGGCGGCGTCGGCAGTGCGCACCACCACGTCGAGCGCCTCGTCGGTGAGGTCGCCGACAATCAGGGGGACACCGGCCCGGCTGATGGCGGCCTTCTCGGCGGCGATCGCCGCCAGGGTCGCGCCGAGCCAGACCTGGTGATCGAGATCGATCGAGACGATGGCGGTGGCCACAGGCTCACAGACGTTGGTGGCGTCCAATCGGCCGCCGAGGCCGACTTCGATGATGCCGACGTCGACCCGGGCCCGACGCAGCAGCTCGTAGGCCGCCGCCGTGATGGCCTCGAAGAAGCTCGCCTTGTCGGCGAGCCGGCCGTCGGCGAGGCAGGCGGCCTCCACCGTCAGGACGTCCGCAATGGCCTGATCGAAGGCGGCGGAGTCGATCGGCCGCCCGTCGATCGCGACCCGCTCTTCGGGCCGCACCAGGTGCGGAGAGGTGTACCGGCCGGTGCGCAGCCCGGCGGCGCGCAGGGCGCGCTCGACCATCGCCGCGACCGAGCCTTTGCCGTTGGTGCCGGCGATGAGGACGGTCGGAAAGGCGCGCTCGGGGTGGTCGAGGGCGGCGACCAGCGCCCGGATGCGGGAGAGGTCCAGCTTCCAGCTCGCGCGATCGGGGCCGAGGAGACGGTCGTAGGCGGACACCGCCACGGACTGCCTCACACCCCGGAGGCGGCGGGGGTCGCGTCCGGCAACGTGCGCACCGGCGTCGCGTCGTCCAGGAACAGGTGCAGCAGCCGACCCAGCGTCGCCTTCATTTCGCGGCGATCGACGACGAGGTCGAGCATGCCGTGGGCGAGCAGGAACTCGCTGCGTTGGAAGCCTTCGGGCAGCGTCTGCCGGATGGTCTGCTCGATCACGCGCGGCCCGGCGAAACCGATCAGCGCCTTCGGCTCCGCGACGTTGACGTCGCCGAGCATGGCGTAGCTCGCGGTCACGCCCCCGGTTGTCGGATCGGTGAGCACCGAGATGTAGGGGAGTCGAGCCTGGCTGAGGCGGGCCAGGGCGGCACTGACCTTGGCCATCTGCATCAGCGACAGGATGCCCTCCATCATGCGCGCCCCGCCCGAGCAGGACACGATGACGACCGGCTGCCGGGCGGCGATGGCCCGCTCGATGGACCGGGTGATCTTCTCGCCGACGACGACGCCCATGCTGCCGCCGATGAAGCTGTACTCCATCGCCGCCACCGACGTCTCGATGCCGTCGATCCGACCGGTGGCGCAGAGGACGGCGTCGAGCATGCCGGTCAATTTGGCCCCGGCCTTGAGGCGCTGGGTGTAGGGCTTGGTGTCGATGAACGACAGCGGGTCGGTCGATCGCAGGCCCGGGTCGTGCTCGATCCAGACTTCGCCGTCGAACAGGCTGCGCAGGCGGTCGAGCGACCCGAGACGGAAGTGGTACGCGCACTTCGGGCAGACGTGGAGGTTGGCCGCCAGGTCCTTGTTGAAGATCGCCTGCCCGCACTCGGGGCACTTGACCCATGTGCCCTCGGGCACGCGGCTCGATTTCTCGGCCGGCGCCATCGGCTTCCGGTCACGCTTGAACCACGCCATCGACCGCTGAGTATACGTTGGTCTGCCGTACGCGGGCGGCTGGCGAAGGTCAGGCCCGGGGGACGTAGTAGCGGGTGCCGCGGCTCATCCCTTCGATCTGGCGAAGCAGGTCGTCCAGGGTGGGATCCGGCCAGGACAGGTCGAGCTGCGAGGTTTCGACCACCAGCAGCGGCGTCGCCGTGTGGTGGAAGAAGAAGTGGTTGAAGGCCTCGTTGAGCTCGGCCAGGCGGTCGAGCGCGGCGCTTCGGGCCCGCCCCTCTCGGTGCTCCTTGATCCGCCGGCGGAGGACGTCGGTCGGCGCCTGGAGATAGATGACGAGGTCGGGCGCCACGATGTCGGCGCTCAGCAGCTCGAACAGCCGCTGGTAGATGAACAGCTCGTTGTCGTCGAGCGTCTGGTAGGCGTAGATCTTGTCCTTGTCGAAGAGGTAGTCGCTGACTGTCGACTGGGCGAAGAGGTCGGCCTGCTTGAGCGCGGATTGCTGGCGATGTCGGGTGAGCAGGCGGAAGAGCTGCGACTGGAAGGCGGCGCCGGTGCGGCCACCCTGCGCCTCGCCGTCGAACGGGTTGGCCGACTCGTCGACCACCAGCGCCGCGTCGAGGCGCGTCGCGAGCCGCTCGGCCAGCGCGGTCTTGCCGACGCCGGCCGGGCCTTCGATCGCGATATGCCGATGGGTCAAGGCAGCGAAGTATATCTGATACGATCCGGGGGCCAGGGCCCGTGCGCATCGACCTCCGGGCGACATCGCGGCGAGCGCCACTTCCAGCCCCAACCCGATCGAATCCGACGTGGCCGCCCGGTTCCGAGGTTTGCCTGAGGATCGCATTGATGCATCGACGACACGGACTGGCGCGGGCGGCAGGACGCCGCCGCGCCGCGGCGGCGCTGGCGGTTGCGGGATGGCTGGCGCTCGGCCAGGCGGCGTGCAAGGAGACGGCGCCGCCGGTGCTCGTGCCGCCGACACCGAGCTACGCCGAGGACACCGGCACGATCATCCGGCTCGAGGATCTGCGCGTGCTGCGGGACGCGGCCGACTCGCCGCGCGACCTCACGGCGATCGCCAAACGCGGTGATGCCCGGCTGCGCCGCCGCGCCGCGTTCGCGCTCGGGCGTGTCGGCGACGCGGCCGGACGTCCGGCGCTCGAGGCGCTGCTCACCGATCCGGAAGTCGAGGTGCGCCAGTCGGCGGCCTTCGGCCTCGGCCTGCTCGCCGACAAAGCCGCCGTGCCGGCCTTGTTGGCCGCGCTCACCGGCGACGCCTCGCCGCGTGTCCGCGGCCGCGCCGCCGAAGCGCTCGGCCTGATCGGCGACGCCTCGGCGGCGGCGCCGATCGGCGCCTACGTGACCGGTCTCATCGGCAGCGGCACGCTCGCCAGCGTCCCCGCCGACGAGCTCGGCTGGCCGCTGGCGCCGGAGGTCGACGCCTGCCGGCTCGCGATCTATGCGCTGGTGCGGCTCAAGGCTGCCGACGTGCTGCTCCCGGCGATCGTGGACGCCGAGGGCCGTCCGCGCAGCGAGTGGTGGCCGTTCGCCTTCGCGCTGCGCCGGACCGACGATCCGCGGACGCTCGGTCCGCTCCAGATCCTGCTGAAGAGCAACGGCGTCTACACCGCCGCCTTCGCCGCGCAGGGACTCGGCCTGTCGAAGCAGCCGGCGATCGCCGTGCCGCCGCTGCTCGACGTGCTGGCCTCGTCGACGCCGCGCGTCGCGGTGCGGCTGCAGGCGGTGCGCGGGCTCGGCCGGCTCGGCGATCCGCGCGCGGTGGCGCCGCTGGTCGCGCTGCTCGACGAGCCCACGCTCGACAGGGTGCTGCAGCTCGAGGTCGTGACGGCGCTCGGCGCGCTCAAGGCGGCGCCCGCGATCGATGGGCTGCTCGATCGGCTCGGCGATCCGTCGCCGACGATGCGGGCGGCGGCGGTGACGGCGCTGGCGGCCATCGAAGGAGACGACTTCCTCCAGGTCCTCTCGGGAATGGATGCGGATCCGGACTGGACGGTGCGGGTCGCAGTCGCGACGGCACTCGGCGCCCTCGGCGACGGCGTCCCCGAGTCCGCCTGGAAGCCGTATCTCGACGACACCGATCGCCGTACCTGGCCGGCGACGATGAAGGCGCTGGCCGCAGCGAAGACGCCCGAAGCGTCGGCGACGGTCGAGCGCCTGCTGCGGGCCCGCCTGACCAGCGAGGACGTCATCGTCCGGGCCACCGCCGCCGAGATTCTCGGCGACGCCAAGCCGGCCGATGCCGCGACGGTGCTGGCCGCGGCGTGGCAGGCGTCGAAGGGCGACGTCGACACCGACGCCAAGGTCGCGGTGCTCGAGGCGCTGGTGGCGCTCAAGGCCGACGCGGCGAAGACGGCGCTGACCGAGGCGCTCGCCGATCGCGACTGGGCGGTGCGGCTCAAGGCGCGGACGATGTTGCACACGCTCGATCCGGCGTCCGCGGCCGCGCCCGAGCGGCCCGCCGGCACGCGGCTGGATCTGCCCGAGTACGTGGCGCTCGGCTCGCCCACGGTCTCGCCGCGCGCGTACGTCGACACGTCGAAGGGCTCGTTCGAGATCGCCCTCGCCGTCGTCGACGCGCCGATCACCACGCACAACTTCGCCCGCCTGGCCGACCGCGGCTTCTTCAACGGCCTGCGCATCCACCGCGTCGTGCCCGACTTCGTCGTCCAGGACGGCGATCCGCGCGGCGACGGCAACGGCGGCCCCGGTTACACGATCCGCGACGAGCTCAACGACCTGCCCTACCTGCGCGGGACGGTGGGGATGGCGCTGTCGGGGCCCGACACGGGCGGCAGCCAGTGGTTCGTCACGCACTCGCCGCAGCCGCACCTGGACGCGAAGTACACGATCTTCGGTCACGTCGTAGCGGGCATGGACGTGGTCGACAAGCTGACGCAGGACGACACGATCGTGCGGATCCGCATCTGGGATGGGACGCCACGGCCGGCGCCGGCCACGGCATCGACTCCGTGAGCACGCCGGGCGCGCGATCGGCGACGTGATGCAGCCGCTCGCGGCGCCAGACGGCCCGCCCAGGGCCGTCTGAACCGCGCCGCGGATCGCACGGCTGCCCGCGACGCCGCTGAGGGCGGCGTCGCCAACCAGATACTGGGATGGCACCCCGCGTCCGAGTGCGCCGACGGCGGCGACGCGTTAGCTGGTCTTGCGCCCGCGCTCTCACGCGCGGGCGCCGGGGCAGCCCCTCGAGCGGGCGGCTGCTATCCGGCCGTACAAAGAAAAAGCCCCGTGAGGGGCCTTCATGTTGCTTTCGACGCGAGAGGATGCACGGCATCCCCTCGCGCCGTTGGTCAGCGGAAACGGCCTAACGCTTCTTGGCCGTCTTCTTCGCTGCCTTCTTGGCTGCCTTCTTTGCCATGTGACTAGTCCCCCCCTTCATTAGGGTCCCTTCGTCCTTCTCAGATCCAGGGTCTTGAGGTCCGAGAGTCTCGCCGCGTGCTCCGTGCCGTCTGCCCTCTGGCACGACACACCGGAGACCGGCGCTCTCGACGCGTTGGCTGCGGGTCCGCTTCCTGCGTGGCCCCGCACGGGTGCCTGACCGGGCGCTGAACGCGTCTCACGCGCGCGCCGGGTCAATGCGGGCCTCGACTACCGCTTCTTCGCGGTCTTCTTAGCGGCCTTCTTCGCAGCTTTCTTCGCCATGTAGCCTCCTGGTTTTGTGACGCTCAGCATTTCAACTTGCAGTTCCCATCCCAACAGGTGGGCTGAGCGATCCACCTGCACACAAGATGTAGATTATGGATGAGAAAAACGGCGTGTCAAGCACAAACTTTTACAAATGTCAAAAGTTCGGACCGCTCGATCACGCGATCTGTTCGGTCGAGTCATCACATCCACCCTCACGTGTCAAATGAGGGGGTGATGCTCAAGGATATCGGAACACTCGCGCCGAAACTTCAACGAAAGGGCGGCGCCGGACGCGCCCGTTCGAGACGCTCGATCGCCCGCGTTGCTGCATTGCGCGTCTCTGCAGCCGCACCGAACGTCGTCGCGGCGCGACGATACGCAGCGATCGCGTTGGTGCGATCGCGCTGCTGCTCGCGGAGGCGTCCGGCGAGCAGTGCCGCCTCGGCGATCGACGTCGGCGGCGTCGTCTTCGCGACCGCGAGCAGGGCGTCGAGCTCTTCGATCGCCCGCGTCGAGCGTTGGCGCGCGGCGAGCACCTGTGCGTAGTGCAGGCGCGTGACGCCGTTGTCGGGATCGAGCGCGATCGCTTCCTCGAAGCGCGGCAGCACCGGCGCCGACGCGTCGGCGGTGAAGGCACGCCAGGCCTCGAGGCCGAGCCGATGCGCGCGGCCCTTCGGTTCCGGCGTCGGCTTCTGCAGGATCTTGCGCGCTGCCTCGCCCAGTTCCAGCGGATCGTGCCGTGCGGTGCCGGCCACCACCTGGCGCAGCAGCGCCTCGGCTTCGGCGCGCTGGCCGAGACGATCGTGAGCGCGGCCGAGCGCGAGCGCGATGCGGTGGGTGATGCCCCAGGGGCGCAGCGGCGCCGCGGCGCGCAGCCTGGTCAGCTCGGCGACGGCCAGATCGGTGTCGCCGATGGCGTCGAGCGCGCTGCCGACGCCGAGGTGCGCGTCCGGGCGGGCGAGCGCCGCCTCGCTCACGCTGCCGGCGTCGGCGAGGCGCGCCAGCTCGCGCCAGCTTGCGAGCGAGGCGCTCATGTCGTGCTGGTAGACGGCCTCGGCGTCGGCGATCGCGCGCCGGAAGTAGGGATTGCGCGGATGCCGGCGGACCAGCTCGCCGAGGAGCCCGAGGGCGTCGGTTGCGCGGTTCTCGTACCAGAAATAGACGACGTGCAGCTGGAAGGCGGCCTCGTCGGAGAGGAGCTGGCCGGCCTGGCGGGTCCGCTGCATGCGCTCGAGCCCGCGGGCGCGGTTCCCGCCGGGCAGCATCATCAGGACGCGGAGGATCTTGGCTGCTGTCGGGGCGATGTCGGCGTAGTACTCGTAGAGCCCGAGCCCGAACTGCGCGTCGACCAGCCCAGGCGCGAGGGCCAGTGTCTGATCGAGGGCGTTCTTCACCTCGCGGCCGTCGCGCGCCGCGCCGAGGCGCTCCTGCCGCAGTACCCGCCATTGCACGCGGGCGCCAAAGGCGCCACCCAGGTAGAACCAGGCCTCGGCCTGCCTCGGCTCGCGACTGGTCCATGCTTCGGCGGCGGTGATCGCCGCCGTGACCGCGGCGCCGAAGGCGGCGTCACGGCTGCGATCCTCCGGATCGATCTGGATCCGCCACAACTGGCGCGTCGCCTCGATCACGAGGCACGCCTCGCGCGGCGCCGGGGGACAGGCGTCGGCGAGGAGCGTCCTGGCGCGATCGAAGTCGGCGTCGAAGATGGCGTCGTAGGCGCGGCCGAGCCGATCCGCGCCAGTCAGGACCGGCCCCGGCAGCTGGGTCGGGGCCGGGGCCGGGACGGCGGGCGATGGCGGCGGCGCTTGTCGTCCCGGCGACTGCCCGGACAACGCCGGCACCGCGGCTAGCCCGATCCAGACCGCGACGACCGGCAACGCGCGGCGGACGCTCATGCGGATGGGGCTAGCAGCCCGTGGTGGAAGTGCCGCGGCATTCGACGGGCGATGCATCCCGGCGCTCGGCGTTGCTCGTCGGTCGCATATTCCCGATATTCTCCCTCCTCGCGCCTTGATCGCCGGGCGCCTCGCCCGTCTCGGTGCCTCGCGCCACTTCCACCACGGGCTGCTAGAGCACGCTCGTGCGCAACTGCTGCTTGGCGGCGTGGCGCTCGAGGGCCAGCTCGATCAGGCGATCGATCAGGGCGGCGTAGGCCACTCCGCTCGCCTCCCACAGCTTCGAATACATGCTGATCGTGGTGAACCCGGGCAGCGTGTTCACCTCGTTCAGGTAGAGGCGTCCATCGTCGCGGGAGAGGAGGAAGTCGACCCGGGCCAGGCCAGAGCCGTCGATGGCCAGGAACGCCGCCTTCGAGATGCGCTGCACGTCGGCGAGTTGCGTCGCGGCGAGGTCGGCCGGAATGATCGTCTTCGATCCGTCGTCGAGGTACTTGGCCTCGTAGTCGTAGAACTCGCGCGACGGGACCACTTCGCCGGCCACCGACGCCTCCGGCGCGTCGTTGCCGAGGACGGCGCATTCGATCTCGCGGGCGTTGGCGACGCCGGCCTCGACCACGATCTTGCGATCGAAGCCGGCGGCGAGGTCGAGCGCAGCGTCGAGCTCGCTGGCGTCGCGGACCTTGGAGATGCCGACGCTCGAGCCCAGGTTGGCGGGCTTGACGAAGAACGGCATCGCCAGCCGCCCCAGCAGCCCCGCGCGGACGGCGTCCCGATTGCGCACCCACTCCGCCCGCAGCACCACCGCGTGATCGACCTGCGGCAGCCCGTGCTGGGCGAAGACGACCTTCATCATCGCCTTGTCCATGCCGACCGCCGAGGCCAGCACGCCGCAGCCGACGTAGGGCAGGTTGGCGAGCTCGAGCAGGCCCTGCACCGTGCCGTCCTCGCCGTAGGGGCCGTGCAACACCGGGAAGACGACATCGAGGCCCATGCTCTGGACGACGGCGCCGTCGCCGTCACCACTGTGGCCGCGGTCGAGCGCGGTCTTGCCGTGAGCGGGGCGGTCGATGCTGAGCAGCGGCTCGTCGCACGGCCTGGCCATCAGGTGCACCTCGCGGGCCACCCGCGGCGCGCGGCCGGCCTCGAGGCGCGCGTGCTCGATCACCTCCGCCGCCGACATCGCACTCGGCGCCCGCTCGGCCAGGGCCCAGCGTCCGTCCTTCTCGATCCGGATCGGCACCGGCTCGTAGCGCTGACGATCGAGGTGCGCGAAGACCGCCGCCGCCGACGCCAGCGACACCTCGTGCTCGCCTGACCGACCGCCGTAGATGACGCCGACGCGCAGACGCTTCATGGAGGGTCCATCGTCAGTCCGCGATGTCCAATTGTCAATTGCGTGTAGCCTCTCCTGACGATGGCCTCCGGCTTCGCGTTCCGCGTCACGCATCGCGACGGCATGGCGCGGCGGGGCGTCCTCGACACACCACACGGGCCGGTCGAGACGCCGGTGTTCATGCCGGTGGGGACGCGCGCCACCGTGAAGGGCGTGCTGCCGCGCGATCTCGCCGAGATGGGCGCGCGGATCGTTCTCGGCAACACCTATCACCTGTATCTGCGTCCGGGCGACGCCCTGGTGGCGCGGCACGGCGGGCTGCACCGCTTCATGGGCTGGGACGGGCCGACGCTGACCGACAGCGGCGGCTACCAGGTCTTCAGCCTGGGCGATCGGTGCACGCTGTCCGAAGCCGGCGCGGAGTTCCGATCGCATCTCGACGGCAGCACGCATCTGCTGACGCCGGAGTCGGCGGCGGACATCCAGGCCCGGCTCGGCGCCGACATCGCGATGGTGCTCGACGAGTGCACGTCGTTTCCCGCGACACCCGACGTCGCGGCGCGCTCGCTCGAGCGGACGGCCCGCTGGGCCGCCCGCGCCCGCGCCCGGCACCTGGCGATCGCGGCGGGGGAGACCGGCGTGGTGCCGTCGACGCCGGGGCAGGCGCAGTTCGGCATCGTGCAGGGCGGCGTGCACGACGACCTGCGCCGGGTCAGCGCCGAGGCCACCATCGCGGTCGGCTTCGAGGGCTACGCGATCGGCGGGCTCAGCGTCGGCGAACCGGTCGACGTGATGTACGACCTCGTCGGCAAGACCACGCCGCACCTGCCGGCGGATCGACCGCGGTACCTCATGGGCACGGGGATGCCTGACGATCTCGTCGAGTCGGTTGCCCGCGGCATCGACATGTTCGACTGCGTGCTCCCGACCCGCAATGCCCGCAACGGCCAGCTGCTGACCCGCCACGGCCCGCTCAATATCCGCAACGCCCGCTATGCCGACGATCCGGCGCCGGTCGACGAGGCCTGCGGCTGCTACACTTGCCGGCACTTTTCGCGTGCCTACCTGAGGCATCTCGCCGCGTCCGGCGAGATGCTCGGCGCGACGCTCGGGTCCATGCACAACCTCTTCTTTTACCTTGACCTCATGGAGGGTATGCGGAAGACTATTGAATTCGGGTCGTTCGAGGAGTTCAGGCAGAACTTCCACCGGACGTTCTCCCGCCACCCGCTCACTCGATGATCGCGCCCGAACTGCTCACCCATCTGTTTGCCGCGCCCGCGGCCGTCATCGCCATGGGCGCTCAACAAGAAGGGGGCGGCCCCTTCTGGGTGCAGCTCGCACCCTTCGCCCTCATCCTCGGCATCTTCTACTTCGTCATCCTGGCGCCGATGCGCAAGCGCCAGAAAAAAGTGGCGGAGTTCCAGGAGAGCCTCAAAGTCGGCGACAAGGTGGTCACCACCAGCGGCCTCTACGGCACCATCGCCAAGGTCGGCGACGCCTCGGTGCACATCAAGATCGCCGAGAAGCTCAACGTCGAGGTGACGAAAGCCTCCGTCGCCGGCTATCAGGGACAGGATCCGGTCGTGCCCGAACAGGGCGCGCTCTAGACGGCGGCGGGCCGGGGCGCAGCCGCGCCCGCGTGCTCGCGCCGTGCGCCAGCCATGAAGAATCTCAACTGGAAGCTCCTCACGATCATCGGTGTGATCGCCTTCGCCGCGGCGATGATCTACCCGCCATTCGACACGCCCGGCCGGCGCGGCCGCATCAGCCTGGGTCTCGACCTCAAGGGTGGCGTGCAGATGGTGCTGCGGGTCAAGACCGACGAGGCGCTGCAGTACACGAGCGAGGACGCCGCCGAGCGCCTGCGTCTCGCGCTGCGCGAGAAGAACATCGCCGGTCCGGCCATCACGGTGCCCGGGCCGACGCGGATCATCGTCGCCGGGGTGCCGTCAGCGATCGATTCGGCGTTCCGGGCGCTCGCCGACGAGCAGGCCGGGCTGGCGGGGCAGTACACCCGGACCGGCGGCGCCGGCGGCTACACCTTCGAGATGCGGCCCAACATCGCGGTGACGCTGAAGGCCCAGGCGGTCGAGCAGGCACTGCAGACGGTCGAGCGCCGCGTCAACGCCTTTGGCGTCACCGAACCGGTCGTCGCGCCGTACGGCTCGACAGGTGACCAGATCCTGGTGCAGTTGCCGGGCGTCGAAAATTCGGAGCAGGTCAGGCGCCTGATCGGCACGACGGCGCTGCTCGAGTTGAAGATCGTCGAATCCGGTCCCGCAGCCTCGCAGGAGGCGTTGTTGCAGTCCGTCGGCGGCACCCTCCCGCCTGAGATGGAGGTGGTCACCGGGGCCGAACGGACCAACCCCGGGTCGATCTCCTATTACATGGTCCGCCAGGTGGCCCCGGTCACCGGCCGCGACCTCAGCAACGCCCGCGCCTCGGTGGACGAGAACAACCTGCCGGCGGTGGGCTTCACCATGAACCGGGCCGGGGCCATCAAGTTCGGCAACCTGACCGGGGCGAACATCGGCAAGCCGATGGCCGTGATCCTCGACGGTCGGGTCGAGACCGTGGCCACGATCAACGGCCGGATCACCGACAACGGCCAGATTTATGGCAGTTTCACCGCTCAGGACGTGGCGGACATGTCGCTGATGCTGCGCTCCGGCGCATTGCCGGCCGGCCTTACCTACCTCGAGGAGCGGACCGTCGGTCCGACCCTCGGCGCCGACTCGATCCGCGCCGGCGTGACCGCCTCGCTCGGCGGGCTCGTGCTGGTCGCCACCTTCATGCTGGTCTACTACAAGCTGAGCGGCATGAATGCCATCCTGTCGATCGTGCTGAACCTGCTCATCCTGCTGGCCTTCATGTCGATGGCCGGCGCCGTCATGACGCTGCCCGGGGTGGCCGGCTTCATCCTGACCATCGGCATGGGCGTCGATTCGAACGTGCTGATCTTCGAGCGCATCAAGGAGGAGCTGGGTGCCGGCAAGGGGCCGCGCGCCGCAGTCGCCGCGGGGTTCGATCGCGTGTGGTGGACCATCGTCGACACCCACATCGCGTCGCTCGTCGCCGCCGGGTTCCTCTTCCAGTTCGGCACCGGGCCCATCCGTGGATTCGCCACGACGCTGTTCTTCGGTCTCCTCTCGAACGTCTTCACGGCCGTGTTCGTCTCACGGACCCTGTTCGAGTTCATCCTGTCTAGGCGGCAGCAGCCGCAGTCGCTGAGCATCTAGGCCGGCCATGCAGATCTTCTCCAACACCCACTACGACTTCATCAAGTGGCGCTGGCACGCTCTCGTGCTGTCGGCGCTGATCATCATCGCCGGCGTGGTGATGATCGTGCAGCGCGGCCTGCCGCTGGGCATCGATTTCTCGGGCGGCACCATCGTCGTCTTCCAGTTCGACAAGCCGATCGGCGAGGACGCCGTCCGCAAGGCGATCGAGGGCGTGCCCGGCGAGAAGGTGGTGCAGCAGTACGGCAAGCCCGATGACCGCAGCATCCTCGTCCGCCTGCCGCAGCCGCCGGGGGTCGAAGAGGGCTTCAGCCTCGAGAAGGACGCCAAGGCACTCAACGAGGCGGTGAAGGCCGCCAACCTCGGCCCCTTCAAGGAAATCAACCGCGAAGTGGTCGGCCCGGCGATCGGCCAGGACCTGCAGCGCAAGGGCCTGTGGGCCACGTTGCTCTCGATCCTGGGCATTACCGCCTACATCGCGCTGCGGTTCCGCCTGACCTTCGCGCTCGGCGCCATCGCCGCGACCTTCCACGACATCCTGGTCACGCTCGCGTTCCTGGTCTTCTTCGGCTACGACCTGTCGCTGAACGTGATCGCGGCGCTCCTCACCATCACCGGCTACTCGGTGAACGACACCATCGTGATCTTCGACCGCGTGCGCGAGAACATGCACACGATGCGACGCGACGATCTCGAGAAGGTGGTCAACCAGAGCGTCAACCAGACCCTCGGCCGCACCATCATCACCGCCGGCACGACGTTCCTCTCAGTGCTGGCGCTCTTCCTGTTCGGCGGCGAGGTGCTGCATGGCTTCGCCTTCACCATGCTGGTCGGCATCATCAGCGGCACCTACTCGACCATCTTCATCGCCGCGGCGGTCGCGATCCTGATGAGCAAGCGCGCGGCCGGCCCCTCGGCCGGGGCTGGGGTCTCGGTGTCCGCGGCCGCGAGCGGAGCGGCGAGCGGCGGCGGCAAGAAAACGACGACCCGGACGACGCGCAAGGCCAACGCCCGCTGAGGGCGTGCATGTCGATCCTGATTGCCGCGTTCCTGGGCGCCGTCCAGGGCATCACGGAGTTCCTCCCGGTGTCGAGCTCGGCGCACCTGCTGCTCGGGCGCGCCGCGTTCGGCTGGGGGCAGGAGCCGTTCGGCCTCGTCTTCGACGTCGCCACCCACCTCGGGACGCTGGTCGCCACGATCATCTACTTCCGCGATGACCTCCTGGCGATGGCCGCGGCGCTGCCGCGCCTCTTCACCTCGGCGCCCGAGGCGCGGCTGATGCGCCTCGTCGCCATCGGCACCATCCCCATCGTCATCGCCGGCCTGCTGTTCTCGAAGTGGATCGAAGCCCACGCGCGCGTGCCGATCGTCACCGTGGTGACGCTGTCGATCGGGGCCCTGGGCCTGCTGCTGGTCGAGCGGCTGGGACCACGGACCCGCGGCGTCGACGATCTGACGCCGGTCGACGCCGGGGTTTTCGGCCTCGCCCAGGCAGCGGCCCTGATCCCGGGGATTTCGCGATCCGGGGCGACCATCACCCTTGGCATGCTGGTCGGCGTGCGCCGCGACGCCGCGGCGCGATTCACCTTCCTGTTGGGCATTCCCGCCGTCATGGCGGCCCTCGGCAAGGAGAGCCTCGAACTGCGGCACCTCGCGCTGACGTCCGACCTCGTCACCGTCCTCGTCGTCGGCGCGGTCACCTCCGGCGTGGTGGGCTACTTCTCGATCCGTTTCCTGCTCCGCTACCTCGCCGCGCACCGCCTCGACGTCTTCGCCTACTACCGACTGGCGCTTGCCGCGGTCGTGTTGTGGTTCGTGCATTGACCGGAGGCCTGGCGTGATGGCCCAGCTCCGGCGCTACTTCGCGACCGGGTTCTTCGTCATGGTGCCGCTGGTCATCAGCGTCGCCACGCTCTACTGGATCTTCGACGCGGTGGACGGCGTGATGGCGCCGATTTACGACCGGCTCCTGGGGCGGCACGTGCCGGGACTCGGCCTGCTCACGACGCTGCTGCTGGTTCTGCTCGCCGGCGTCCTGGCCACCAACGTGATCGGCCGGCGGCTGATGCGCCGGGCCGAGCACTACCTGCTGCTGGTGCCGGTCTTCCGGACCATCTACGCGCCGGTCAAGCAGCTGATCCTGGCCTTCTCGCCCGACAACGAGTCCGGCTTCAAGCGCGTGGTGATGGTCAGCGATCCGGCGCGCGGCAGCCTTCTCGGGTTCCTGACCCGCGAGTTCACCGTGCCAGGCGCCGGCACGGAGCCGGCCGCGGCGATGGCGGCCGTTTACGTGCCGACCAATCACCTCTATCTCGGTGACGTGGTGATCGTGCCGGTCAGCGCCCTCCGCTTTCCCGACCTCAGCGTCGAGCAGGGCATCCGCGTCTTCCTGACCGGGGGGATGGCGCTGCCAGGCTCGGTCACCATCCGGCCGGGCCCGCCCGAGTAGCGGGTCCGCGCAGGCTTATGCTACAGTGCCGCGTTTTTATGATGATGCCTATCTCTTTCAGGAATGCATGCATCGCGCTCACGGCGACTCTCGCGCTGTTCGTCTCCACCCCGGTCGCGGCACAGACACCTGCCGCCGCCGACCCCGGCAGCCACGCCGCGTTGCCGTCGGCGACGCCGCCGGCGCACGCCGGAGGCGGTGAAGCCAACCTGGTGCTCCCGGACCTCTCGCAGGTCCGCTTCGAGAGCCTGGGCAATCTCGACGGCCACACGCTCCTCAGCCTCGGGCTCATCGTCACGCTCGCCGGCTTCGTCTTCGGGCTGGTGATCTTCGTGCAGTTGAAGCGGCTGCCGGTGCACCGCTCGATGCGGGAGATCTCGGAGCTGATCTACGAAACCTGCAAGACCTACCTGATCACGCAGGGACGCTTCATCCTGCTGCTCGAGTTGTTCATCGGCTCGGTGATCGTCCTCTACTTCGGCCTGCTGCTGCAGATGCCGGCGATCAAGGTCGCCATCATCCTCGGCTTCAGCCTGGTCGGGATCGCAGGCAGCTACGGCGTCGCCTGGTTCGGCATCCGCATCAACACCTTCGCCAACTCGCGCACGGCGTTCGCCAGCCTGGAAGGCAAGCCGTTCCCGTGCTACGCCATCCCGCTCAAGGCCGGGATGAGCATCGGGATGCTGCTCATCTCGGTCGAGCTGTTCCTGATGCTGTGCATCCTGCTCTTCGTGCCGCGCGACTACGCCGGCCCGTGCTTCATCGGCTTTGCCATCGGCGAATCGCTTGGCGCCGCCGCGCTGCGCATCGCCGGCGGCATCTTCACCAAGATCGCCGACATCGGCGCGGACCTGATGAAGATTGTCTTTATCATCAAGGAAGACGATGCCCGCAACCCCGGCGTCATCGCCGACTGCACCGGCGACAACGCCGGCGATTCGGTCGGCCCGAGCGCGGACGGCTTCGAAACCTACGGCGTCACCGGCGTGGCGCTGATCACGTTCATCATGCTGGCGGTCCCCGAGACCGTTGTCCAGGTGCAGCTCCTGGTGTGGATCTTCATGATCCGCGTCGTGATGGTGATCGCCAGCGGCGTCTCCTATCTCGTCAACGAGGCCATCGCGCGCGGGCGCTACGCCACCGCGTCGGTGATGAACTTCGAGCAGCCGCTGACGCAGCTGGTCTGGCTGACCTCGATCGTCTCGATCGTGCTGACCTACGGCGCCTCGAAGCTGCTCATCCCGACCCTCGGTGGGGACGACACGCTGTGGTGGAAGCTGGCCACGGTCATCAGCTGCGGCACCCTCGCCGGCGCGGTCATTCCCGAGCTGGTCAAGGTCTTCACGTCGACCGAGTCGTCGCACGTCAGGGAGATCGTGTCGTCCTCGCAGGAGGGTGGGGCCTCCCTCAACATTCTCTCCGGGTTCGTCGCCGGCAATTTCAGCGCCTATTGGCTGGGGATGAGCATCGTCGCCCTGATGTCGATGGCCTACTTCGTCAGCGCCTACGGGCTCGAGGCCGTGATGAAGGCGCCGGCGGTCTTCGCCTTCGGCCTGGTCGCCTTCGGGTTCCTCGGGATGGGGCCGGTGACGATCGCCGTCGATTCCTACGGCCCGGTCACCGACAACGCCCAATCGGTCTACGAGCTGTCGATGATCGAGACGATCCCCGGGGTCAAGGACGAGATCAAGAAGGAATTCGGCATGACCGTCGACTTCGAGCGGGCCAAGCACCTGCTCGAGGAGAACGACGGCGCCGGTAACACCTTCAAGGCGACGGCCAAGCCGGTCCTGATCGGCACCGCCGTGGTCGGCTCGACGACGATGATCTTCTCGATCATCATGGGCCTCACCGCCGGCCTCACCGCCAACCTGGACAAGCTCTCGCTGCTGCACGCGCCGTTCCTGCTCGGCCTGATCACGGGCGGGTCGGTCATCTACTGGTTCACCGGCGCCTCGACGCAGGCGGTGACGACCGGCGCCTTCCGCGCGGTCCAGTTCATCAAGGCCAACATCAAGCTCGACGGCGTCGAGAGGGCCTCGGTCGAAGACAGCAAGAAGGTCGTCGAGATCTGCACCAAGTACGCGCAGAAGGGGATGTTCAACATCTTCCTGACGGTGTTCTTCTCGACGCTGGCGTTCGCCTTCGTCGAGCCCTACTTCTTCATCGGCTACCTCATCTCGATCGCGCTGTTCGGTCTCTACCAGGCGGTGTTCATGGCCAACGCCGGCGGCGCCTGGGACAACGCCAAGAAGATCGTCGAGGTCGAGCTCAAGGCCAAGGGCACGCCGTTGCACGCCGCGACGGTCGTCGGCGACACGGTCGGCGACCCGTTCAAGGACACCTCGTCGGTGGCCCTGAACCCGGTCATCAAGTTCACCACGCTGTTCGGCCTGCTGGCGGTCGAGCTCGCGGTCAAGCTCACCGCGGATGCCGGACCCGGGGTCAGCCACGCGCTGGCCGCCGTGTTCTTCGCGACGTCGGTCGTGTTCGTCTGGCGATCGTTCTACGGGATGCGCATCGGCGCTGGCGCATAGCTGCGGGCGGGTGGCCTGTCGAGCCGGCCCGGCCGTCACACTTTTTTACAAACGGATGGAACTTTTCCGGGGCCCGAACGTGGCATGGTGGTGTCTAACGGAAGGACGGGCATCGCAGGCGCATTCGGGTGCTTGGAGCCCGCTTCGTTGACGACTCGTGTGGCGCTGATATAATCCCCGCTCCCACACGGGTTTTCGGGTCGGATTGGGCGTTTTCGAGGAGGCTAGGTCTGTGCCGAAGGACATGTTCGGCGATGTCGTCGAACCATCCATCAAGGTAGGGTCGCAGGCGTGGTACACGGTTCCCGTGTCCATTTTTGTGCACGTCGTCCTTGTGGGTGGTGTGATCATCGTCCCCTTGCTCGCCGCGGACATTCTCCCGGTGCCTCCGGTGATGATGGCGTTCGCGGTGTCCGCGCCGCCGCCGCCGCCGCCGCCGCCCCCGCCGCCCCCGCCGGCGGCCGCAGCACCAACCGCGACGCCCACCAACGTCAACCCGAACGCCGCGCCCGTCGAGGCTCCGGCCGAAATCAAGCCCGAGGCGGCGCCGGCGGCCCCGCCGTCGGTCGGCGTCCCTGGCGGCGTCGTCGGCGGTGTCCCGGGCGGGTCGCTCGGTGGCGTCGTCGGAGGCCTGCCGCAAGCCCCGCCGCCGCCGCCGCCCCCGGCGCCTGTGCGTGTCGGCGGTAACATCCGCGCGCCGCAGAAGACCCGCAACATCAACCCGGTCTACCCGCAGATTGCCCAGTCGGCCCGCGTCCAGGGTGTGGTGATCATCGAAGCGACCATCAGCCCCTCGGGCAAGGTGCAGGATGCGCGCGTATTGCGTTCGATCCCGCTGCTCGACCAGGCGGCGCTCGATGCCGTCCGGCAGTGGGAGTACAGCCCGACCCTGTTGAACGGCGTGCCGGTGCCGGTCATCATGACCGTGACCGTCAACTTCACGCTCCAGTCTTAGCGAGCCGACCGACCCGACACCGTTCGACTCGCACCGCGCATTTTACGTTTATTGAGAGACCGCAGGCTGCGGCGCGTCCCGTCCGCGGCCTGTTTCTTCGACTGCACCGGAGGCTACAACGATGGATCTTTTTCACATGTGGGCGCAGATGGGCTGGATCGCGAAGGGGGTGGCCTTCGTTCTCTTCATCATGTCTTTCTGGTCCGTCGGCGTCGCCGTCGAGCGCATCTACACCTTCTCCCAGGCGCGCAAGCAGTCGAAGCTGTACGCTCCGCAGGTCGCCAAGCACCTCAAGGAAGGGCGCCTGAAGGAAGCCATCGCTCTGTCACAGTCGAAGCAGTACCGCTACAGCCACCTCGCCAAGGTGGTGCTGGCCGGTCTGCAGGAATATCAGTTCCAGCACGACTCCGCCGGTGGCGAGAAGCTCAATCGTGAGGATCTGCTCGACACCGTCCGCCGCGCCATCCAGCGCGCTACAGCGCTCACCGGCAACGACCTGAAGAAGGGCGTCAGCGCCCTGGCCACCATCGGCTCGACGGCGCCCTTCGTCGGGCTGCTCGGCACGGTCGTCGGCGTCATCTCGGCCTTCCAGGGCATCGCGGCCTCGGGGTCGGGCGGCATCGGCTCGGTGTCGGCCGGTATCTCGGAAGCCCTCGTCGAGACCGCGCTCGGGCTGGTCGTCGCCATCCCTGCGGTGTGGTTCTACAACTACCTGAGCGGCCGCGTCGAGTACTTCAACGTCGAGATGGACAACAGCTCGTCGGAGCTGGTGGACTACTTCATCAAGAAGACCTCCTGAGTCTCCAGTCTCGCGCGTGACCGACGCCGTCCTTCACGGAAGGGCGGCGTCAGCGCCGAGGAGAACCGATATGTCAATGAGCCTGGGAAGCGGCAAAGGCGGGCCGATTTCCGAGATCAACGTCACGCCGCTCGTCGACATCATGCTGGTGTTGCTCATCATCATGATGCTCATCGCGCCCCTGCTGCAGAAGGGCGTGAACGTCACGCTGCCGACGGCCGACCACGTCGTCGACAAGCCGGACACGCAGCAGCAGACCGTCGTGCACGTGACCTCGAACAAGGAGTTCTACGTCAACAACGCGCTCGTCGACGCGCGCGACCTCGTCGACCGCATCCGCGTTGCGCTGGAAGAGAAGAAGGAGAAGGTCGTCTACCTCAAGGCCGATGCCGACGCACCCTACGGCGCGGTCATGACGATGATGGATCAGCTCCACGAGGCGCAGATCGAGAATGTCGGCCTGATCGTCGACACACGCAAGAAGCCCGGTGAAGCCGGCGCGGGAGGCAACTGATGGCACACGCTCATCATCATCTCGGCGCCGACACGGTCATCTCCGCGGAGATGCCGCAGCCGACGCCTGACATGAACGTCACGCCGTTGATCGACGTGCTGCTCGTGCTGCTGGTGATCTTCATGGCCGCGCTGCCGATGACGCAGAAGGGCACCGACATCAACCTGCCCCTCGAGTCGAGCAACCAGCAGACCCAGGCGCCGGCCGACCAGATCGTGGTCGAAGTGACCGCCGATCACAAGATCGCCGTCAACAAGCAGCCGGTCGATATTTCGGGCCTGACGACGATGCTGCGGGGCATCTTCGAGACGCGGCGAGAGAAGACGATGTTCATCGTCGGCGCGCCGACGCTCCCCTACGGCGAGATCGTCGCCGTGATCGACGCCGCCAAGGGCGCCGGTCTCGAAAAAGTCGGCATCGTGACCGAAGGCATGCGCGCCCAGGCCGGCCTGCCGTCGCGCGGGAACTAACGCCCTCCTCCGGGAACTAAACACTGCAAGACCCGCCGCGTCGCCCCTCACGGGGCGGCGTCGGGCGGGCGCACCGCTCCCGCGGTGTGGGCAGTGGGGTTCGTCATCGACAACCGATCGTCGTCACGCGGCCCGAGGTGTGCTCGGGAGGAGGGGAGTCGTGTCTCAAGTGACCAGGAAGCACCTCGGCGCGGAGGCTGTCCTCGCGCCGTCCACGCCCCGCAGCAGCGCGGACATGAACGTCACGCCGCTGATCGACGTCCTGCTCGTCCTCCTCGTGATCTTCATGGCAGCATTGCCGATGACCCAGAAGGGCACCGACATCGACCTGCCAGCCGAGACGCAGGGGCCCACCGTGCGGCTCGTGCCGAACCCGCAGATCGTCGTCGAGATGACGGCCGACCACCGGATCGCGATCAACAAGGAGCCGGTGGTGCTGGCCGGCCTGACGCTGCGGCTGCGGGAGATCTTCGCGGCACGCCGCGAGAAGACGCTGTTCCTGGTCGGCGCGCCGTCGCTGCCGTACTACGAGGTGGTCCAGGTCATCGACGCCGCCAAGGCCGCCGGCATCGCCAAGGTCGGCGTCGTCACCGAGGGCATGCGCGCCCGGGCGGGCGTCGCCACGGCCGGCGGCTAGTCTGCGACGCCGTCAGTCACGGGCGGCGCGGGCCGCCGGTCTGGCGGTTGCGGACGTCAATCGCCTGACTCTGCAACTGCTCGGCGGCGTCGATCAACACCTGCTGCCGCGCGGGGTCGGTCTCGAAGCGCGCCTGCTGGCGCAGCAGCAGGTTCTTGTAGGTTAACGCCTCGAAGTACTCGGGCCGCAGCTCGAGCGCCTTGTCGATCGCCGCCACGCCCCGGGCGAGGTACTCGCTGGCCTGCTGCGGCCCGAGCGAGAAGTCCTTGCGCACCTTCTCCTCGTAGTAAACCGCCAGCTGGTAGAAATGCTGCGGGTTCTGCGGCTCGATCCGGGTGAGGCGCTCGAAGGCCGCCATCGAGCGATCGAACTCCCCCCTGCGGTTGTAGAACTGGGCCGACTGCGTCCAGACCTCGGTCCGGTCGGGCGCCGCCGCCTGGGCCTGCCCGAGGACGGTCTCGGCGTCCGCGATCCTGCCGGCGCCCTCGTAGATCTTCAGCAGCGCGAAATAGCTGCCGGTGTCGCCCGGCTCGATGGCAATGAGCTGCCTGACGACCGTCTCCGCTTCGTCCGGCTGATTCAACTTGTCGCTCGCATAGAGCATCACCAGGTACTGCAGGCTCCGTTTTCGCAGCAGGGCCTGGTCGGGACGCACGAGGAGGGCGGCGGCCTTCACGTAGTGGTCGCGCGCCGCGTCCAGCAGGCGGTCGTTGTCGGGCTGACCCCGCCGCGTCGATGCGTACTGGCTGTCCTGGGCGCTGGCCAGGAAGAAGTGGGCCTCGCCCAGCGACGGATCGACGGCCAGGACCGATTCGTAGGCCGCGGCGGCCTCCGCCCAGCGCTGCTGGGCATAGAGGGCATTGGCGGCCACGAAGAGCCGGCCGCCCTCAGACCCCTGCGCCGCGAGCGCAGTGCTGGCGATGGCAAGGGCGAGTGGCAGCGCCGAGACCCACACCGTCACGCGGGAAGGACCATGCGATCTTCTTGAAAACGCGAACGGCCGGATCCACCCCGTGGCAGAACCGGCCGCGACATCCGAACTGGGTGCCCAGGTCGCCCGGACGAGAAACTACTTCTTGCCGCCGGCCGCCGGAGCCGCCGGAGCGCCCCGCTGTCGAGCCTGGACTTCGATGGCCTTCTTCTGGAACTCGTCGGCCTGCTTGATGAGCTCCTGCTGCTTGGCCGGGCTCTTCTCGAAGCGGGCCTCCTGCCGGAGGAGCAGGTTCTTGTAGGTGAGCGCCTCGAAGTAGTCCGGGCGCAGTTCCAACGCCTTGTCCACCGCTTCGAGGCCCTTCAGCGCGTACGCGAGCGCCTGGGGCGGTTTGACGGTGAAGTCCTTGCGGACCTTCTCCTCGTAGAACACCGCCATCTGATAGAAGTTCTGCGGGTTCTTCGGCTCGATCTGCGTGATCCGCTCGAACGACTCCATGGCCCGATCGAACTCGCCCTTGCGGTTGTAGAACTGGGCCGACTCCGACCACACTTCGGTCTTGTCGGGCGACGCCGCCTGCGCCTGCTTCAGGATCTCCTCGGCATCCTCGATCTTGCCGGCGCCCTCGTAGATCTTGATCAGGGCGAAGTAGCTTCCCGGATCGCCCGGCTCCATGGCGATGAGCTGCTTGACCACCGGCTCGGCCTCGTCCGGCTGATTCAGCTTGTCCTTGGCATACAGGGCGGCCATGAACTGCAGGGTGCGCTTGCGCAGGAGCTGGATCTCGGGCTTCGGGTCGATCAGGCGTTCCGAGGCGATCTTGTAGTACTTGAGCGCGTCCGGCAGGTAGCTGTCGTTCAGCTGATTGCCCTTGCGCGCCGGCTTGTACAGGTTGTCGTAACTGTTGGCCAGGAAGAAGTAGGCCTCGTTCAGGTCGGGGTTGGCCTCGATGGCGTGCTTGTACTCCGCCGCCGCGCCGCGGTAGTCCTGCTGCGCGTACAGGGCGTTGGCGTCCTTGAAGTGCTTGCTGGCCTTCAGCCTGCCAAGCTGACCGCAGCCGACGAGGCTCAGGCTCAGCGCGGCGACGATGACCCCGTGGCTCGTCGGAAATCCCCTCGACATAGCAATACGTTCCTCTAGATCAGGCCGGAAAATGCGGCAATCCGGGCAGTATAGTGAGCGCCCCGGACATGGTCAAGCGACCCGGGACGATCGAACCGGCACGGTATCATGGAGGCCGGGTCCGTCTCCCTTAGACACCACCGCGATGATTCGGTTCGAGGATCTCGTCGACAAGGTCCGGGCCAACACCCCTGACGCCGACATCGAGCTGCTGAGGCGGGCGTACGTCTTCTCGGCCCTCGAGCACAAGGGACAGGTACGCCACTCGGGCGAGCCGTACCTGGTCCACCCCCTGGAAGTGGCCAGCCTGCTCGCCGACATGCGGTTGGACGTGGTCGCCATCGCCGCCGGCCTGCTCCACGACGTCGTCGAGGACACCCTCACGACCATCGGCCGGATCGAGGAGCTGTTCGGGCCGGAGGTCGCCCACGTCGTCGAGGGCGTCACCAAGATTGGCGCCATTCCGTTCGCGTCGACCGAGGCCCGCCAGGCCGAGAACTTCCGCAAGATGCTCCTGGCGATGGTCGACGACATCCGCGTGATCCTGGTCAAGCTCGCCGATCGCCAGCACAACATGCGGACGATCGACCACCTGCCCGAGGAGCGGCGGCGGCGCATCGCCCAGGAGACCCTCGACATCTACGCCCCCATCGCCAACCGGCTGGGGATGAGCAAGGTCAAGAACGAGCTCGAGGAGGCGGCGTTCCGGGCCCTCGAGCCGATCGCCTACGACTCGATCAAGGCCAAGGTCGAGACCAAGCGCCGGGTCACCGAGTCGGTCATCGAGGAGCTGAAGCGGACGATCACCCAGAAGCTGGCCGAGGCGCAGGTCCCGGTCCGCGAGATCGACGGCCGGATCAAGCGCCTGTACAGCATCTTCCTCAAGCTGAAACGGCAGAAGATCGAGCTCGAGCAGGTCTACGACCTGGTCGCGATCCGGATCGTCACCGATTCGGTCAAGGACTGCTACGCCGCGCTCGGGATCATCCACCAGACGTGGCAGCCGATCCCCGGCCGCGTCAAGGACTTCATCGCGATGTCGCGTCCGAATGGCTACCAGTCGCTGCACACGTCGGTCGTCAGCGATCGCGGGCTGCCGTTCGAGGTCCAGATCCGGACCATCGACATGCACCGGATCGCCGAGGAAGGGATCGCGGCGCACTGGAAGTACAAGGAAGGGCGCGTCGGCACCAAGCCGGACGAGCAGTACTTCCGCTGGCTGCGGCAGCTGATCGAGTGGCAGCAGGAGATCCGCGATCCGCAGGAGTTCATCCAGCACCTGAAGATCGACCTCTACCCCGAGGAGGTCTATTGCTTCACCCCGCGGGGCGAGGTCAAGGCGCTGCCGCGTGGCGCCACGCCGATCGACTTCGCCTATGCCATCCACACCGACGTCGGCCACCAATGCGTCGGCGCCCGCGTCAACGGCTCCATGGTGCCGCTGCGGACGCACCTGAAGAACGGCGACATCATCGAGATCATGACGCAGCCCGGCCACAAGCCGAGCCGCGACTGGCTCGGTTACGCCACGACCTCACGGGCGCTGCAGAAGATCCGGCACTACATCCACGGCGAGGAGAAGACACGATCGCTGGAGCTCGGCAAGCGGATCTTCGAGAAGGAAGCGCGGCGCTTCGACATCTCGACCAAGATCCTCACCGACGAGGCCCTGATCAAGGCCGCGAACGAACACGGTCTGCAGAGGGTCGACGACCTGCTGGCCGCCGTCGGCTACGGCAAAATCTCGGCCCGCCAGGTGCTGTCGAAGATCGTCGGCGTCGACGAACTGCGCGAGAAGCCGCCCGAGACCGGCCTCGCCTCGATGGTCAAGCGGGCGCTCCGGCCGGGGCCGGACCGCATCAAGGTCAAGGGCATCGACGACCTGCTGGTGGTCCGTGCGCGCTGCTGTAACCCGATCCGCGGCGAGAAGATCGTCGGCTATATCAGCCGCGGCAAGGGCGTGTCGGTGCACTCGGCGTCGTGCTCGAACGTCATGAACCTGATGTACGACCCCGACCGCCGCATCGAGGTGGAATGGGACAGCCCCGGCCAGGGCGACGGCGCCTTCACCGTGCGGCTGGCCATCCGGGTCGAGGACAAGAAGGGCATGGTGGCGGCCGTCAGCGCCAAGGTCGCCGGCATGAACACCAACATCCGCTCGATGGAAGCCACCACCGACGATACCCGCGGCCGCATCGACATGACGGTCGAAATCAGCGACATGAAGCACCTCGAGAAGGTGATCAAGTCGGTGCGCGCGGTCTCCGGCGTCCTGGACGTGGAACGCATCTACAGGTGACCGCCGCGCGCGGAACGGAAGTCTTCGCCCAGGTGCGCCCTCGTCGCTGACGCAGCCCGCTCGCGGTGCCAGCCGACGCGCCCAGCGTCGGCTGACGCGCGCCGCGAGCCCGAGGGGCTGCGAGCGACGCCGCTGAGGGCGGCGTCGCCCACCCAACACAGCGCGACATGAAGCACCTCGAGAAGGTGATCAAGTCGGTGCGCGCGGTCTCCGGCGTCCTGGACGTGGAACGCATCTACAGGTGACCGCCGCGCGCGGAAC
>JANOIR010000314.1:0-2717 GCA_031407765.1 Vicinamibacteraceae bacterium | reverse complement strand
GCCACTGCGTGTAGGGGCGCCATTGCATTGTTGAGAGGATTCCTCTCTCAAGGATGCAATGGGCAACTACCTGCAAATGCCGAAACAGCAACAAGTTCACGCACTCCTCGAGTTGGGCTGGAGCTACCGACGGATCGAAGCCGAGACCGGGGTTCGCCGCGAAACGGTCTCGGGGTACGACCGTCTGCGGCAGGCAAATCCGGCCAAAACGTTCCCCGGCTCTGAAGCCAGCCCCGACGCGGTTCTGCCCGAGTTCGAGGCAGAGGACCCGGCAAACCCGGCCAAAACGTTCGCCGGGTCGACGCCAAATCCGGCCACGCCGTTCGCCGGCTCCCGCCGGTTCAGCGCCGCGCGCTACCACGACACGATCTGCGAGAAGCTCGACGCCCGTCTGAGCGCCCAGCGCATCTGGCAGGACCTCGTCGAAGAGGTCGGCTACGGCGCCAGCTACGAGTCGATCAAGCGCTACATCCGGACGCTCCCGACGGCGCGTCGCGCCATCGGCGTGTTCGTCTGCGCGCCGGGCGAGGAGGGCCAGATCGACTTCTTCCGCGGAGCGCCGACGCTCGACCCGACCACGGGGCAATGGAAACGGCCCTGGGCCTTTCGGCTGACGCTGAGCCACTCGCGGCACGGCTACGAGGAAGCCGTGTGGGACCAGCGGCTCGAGACGTTTCTCCGCGTGCAAGAGCGCGCGTTTCGCGACCTCGGCGGCGTGCCGCGCGTGATCCGCGTCGACAATCAGAGGGTCGCGGTGCTCCGCGCGTGCTTCTTCGATCCCGACGTCCACACGGTGTACGCCGCCTTCGCGCAGCACTGGGGCTTCACGCCGCTGCCGATCCAGCCCCGCCGGCCCCAGCAGAACGGCAAACAGGAGCGCGCCGGCGGGTACGTCAAGGACAACGCGCTGAAGGGGCACCGCTTCGACAGCCTCGACGCGCAGAATGCGCATCTGCGGCAGTGGAATCGCACGATCGCGCGCCTGCGGATCCACGGCACAACGCGCCGCCAGGTCTGGACACACTTCCTCGAGACCGAGCAGCCGGCCCTGCAGCCGCTCGCGACCACCGCCTTCGCGATCTTCGCGAGCGGGACGCGGACCGTGCATCCCGATGGCCATGTCGAAGTCGCGGGCGCCTACTATCCGCTGCCCCTCGCGCTGCTCGGCCGCGAGGTGCGCGCCGAGTGGGACCGCGCGCTCGTGCGCGTCTTCGACGGCGACGCGCTCGTCGCCGTGCATGCGAAGGTGCCCGCAGGGCTCTACGCGCCGACACCGGGCGGTGGCGGCGTCGAGCCCGCGACGCGGCAACGCGCGTATGTCGAGCGGCTGCTCGGCCGCTGCAGCCAGGTCGGCGCGCCGCTGCGCCTCTGGGCCGAGGCCGCGATCACTGCGCGCGGCGTCCGGGCGATTCGCCTCATTCAAGGCGTGCTCGGCCTGACGCGCCGGCACCCGCGCGAGCGCGTGCTCCACGCCGCCACCGTCGCGCTGACCCATGCGCGCTTTCGCTACAAAGAGCTGGCGCGACTCGCCGCCGGCGACGGCGCCGACGAGCCCGGCCGACCCTTGATCGCCGACGACCCGGCCATCCGTCCCCTGACCGAGTACACCCTGGAGTTGTTTCGATGAATCTGCAGCTCGCGACCCGTCTCCGTCATCTGCGGCTCTCCGGCATGGTCGACGCCTTGCCGCTCCGTGCTGCGCAGGCCCAGGCCGCGCCACTTGGCCACACCGAGTTTCTGGAGCTCCTCGTCGAAGACGAGCTCACACGTCGGGCCGATCGGCTGTACGCGCGACGGCTCAAACAGGCCGGCATCGTCCAGCCCAAGGGCCTGAGCAACTTCGACTGGGCCTTCAATCCGAAGGTGCCCAAGGCCCGGCTCGTCGAGCTCGCGACCGCGCAGTTTGTCCGCACACGCGGCGGCGTCCTGTTGATCGGGCCGCCGGGGCTCGGCAAAACGCATCTGGCCACCGCCATCGCGGTCGGCGCGATCCGCGCCGGCCATCGTGTCCTCGTGCGCAGTGCCTTCGATCTCGTGCAGGACTTCGCCGAGGCCGACGCCACCGGTCAGCGCCGCGCGCTCGTCCAGCAGCTCACGCGCGTCGACCTACTCGTGCTCGAAGACTTCGGCATGAAGAAGCTGGGACCGTCGGCCGCCGAAGATCTCCTCGAGGTCTTCGTCCGCCGGCACGAAGCCGCGTCCACGCTCATCACCACGAACCGCCCGACCCAGGACTGGGGCGTCTTCCTCGGCGACGTCCCTGCGACAACGGCGATCCTCGATCGCTTCCTCGCCCATGCCGAGATCGTGGCCCTTCAGGGCAAGAGCTATCGCCTGCACCAGCGCCGGACCCGCGAGGACGGCACGTCCACGGACGCCTGAGGCTGCACCGTGGACGCTGCCGGGCCCGCGGACGCGCCCAGACCGCGCGCCCGCCGGCCCTTGGAAATCGCTGCGCGATTCCCACAGCGCCCACCGCGCCTTCTTCCTGATGAACGGAGACCACGAAGAGCCTGCGCCACTTGTCGCCGACGGCGACTCGAACGATACTGACCACCCCACCAGGGTGGCCGGTTTTCAGACGTTCCTCAGTGGCCGCTTTTCAACGTTCGGTGACATTTCTTGGCGATGTAGATTTGGTTTGCGTAGACGAGTTCCAGGGTGTCAGGCAACTCGCCGACAATCGTCGCCCCCTGGCGACGACGTGAAGGTGGCAT
>JANOIR010000030.1:0-1699 GCA_031407765.1 Vicinamibacteraceae bacterium | reverse complement strand
GGCGCGTGCTGCTCGGGGCGTTGAGCGACGCGTCGATCGTTGCGACCGCGAGTGCGGTCCTTGGCGTCGCCATCGCCTATGGCGTGGTGAGGCTGGTGGTGGCATTCGCGTCCACGCAACTGCCGCGTACGGACGCGATCCGGGTGGACGGCGTCGCGCTGGCCTTCGCCGTCGCGCTCGCCGTCGTCGCCACCGCGGCGTTCGCCATCGCCTGCGTGTACGGCCAGCAGCGTGCCGAGCCGTCGCGCGCGCTTCAGGCGGCGACTCGCGGCGGCACGGGCACCCGGACGGTGCGCCGCACGCAGCGCGCCATGGTGGTGGCCCAAGTCACACTGGCCGTCACGGTGATCCTGGGCGCGGGGCTCGTGGCACGGAGCCAGTTGAATCTCGAGACGTTGGATCTGGGTCTCGCTGGCGACCGCATCCTGATGATCGAGGTCGTGCCTCCGCAGCAGGACGACTACGACACACCGAAGGTCTTCAACGCCGGCGTGGACCGGATCATCGAGACGGTCGCGGCACTCCCCGGAGTGCAGGGCGTGGCGCCGCTCCTCAGCCCGCCGTTTGGCGGCAAGTCTGGCTGGGATACGCGGTATCTGTTGGGCGGACAGGCGCCGGAGGAGGAAGCGCGCCAGCCGCTGCTCAATCTCGACATCGCGTCACCCGCCTTCTTCCGGACGCTCGGCATCGAGATCGTCCGGGGCCGCGCGTTCACCACCGAGGACAGCGCCCTGGGACGTCCGGTCGTGATCCTGAGTGAATCGGCGGCAAGACTCGCGTGGCCCGACAAGGACGCGGTCGGCGAGCGGATCAAGGTCGCCGGAACCTGGACCACCGTAGTCGGTGTGTCGGCCGATACGCGCTATCGCGAGCTGAGGGTCCTTCGGCCAACGGCCTACCGGCCGCGCGATCAGTTCGAGGCCGCACCGCCGTATCTCGCCGTCCGCACGGCTGGCGATCCGGTCGGCCTGGCGCCCGCGATTCGCCGCGCCGGCGAGGCGATGTGGCCGGGCGCGACGTTCTCGTCGCTGCAGCGGCTCGATCACTTCTCGACGGAGCCGCTCGCGCGTTCACGCGTGACCGCCGCGCTGTTCGTCGGGTTTGCCGGCATCTGCCTGCTGCTGTCCACGATCGGCCTGTACGGCGTCGTGACGGCCCACGTGGTGGAGCGAACCCGCGAAGTCGGCATCCGGATGGCGCTCGGCGCGCCCAGGAGTGTCGTGCTTCGATCCGTCCTGCTCGAGGGTGTACTGATGACGCTCAGCGGGATGATTGGCGGCGCGGCGATCGCCGCGCTCTTCAGCGGCTGGCTCGAATCGATCCTGTACGGCGTCAGCCGTCACGACCCCGCGACGATCGCGGGAGTCGCGCTGGTCGTGTGCCTCGTGACCGGTGTCGCGACCTATGTTCCGGCCAGACGCGCCGCAAGCGTCGATCCGACGACGGCCCTGCGCGATTGGTGAGGAGGTTGCGCTCCGAGGCCGACCAGGGACCTCGGCTGGTCGTCGTGACATTCGACCGACGAAAAGGGGATCATGCGACATCGGTCGTCCATGGGTACTCGCCTTCGACTCATCGCGCGGCCACTGAAGATGGTCGCGATACTTCTGCTGGCCTGCACAGGCGCGGCAAGCCCCGGCAGTGTCTGGGGACAGCCGAAGACGGACGCCAGCGACGCTACGTTGCTCTTCGCCCGCGG
>JANOIR010000265.1:0-3755 GCA_031407765.1 Vicinamibacteraceae bacterium | reverse complement strand
GCCGCGGAAGTCGGGCGCCGGCAGGGCGCCCTGCCGGGCGATCAGATAGTTTTGCGACAGCATACAGGTTTCGCTCACGTAGGCCCAAGCGCGCCCCTCCGCGAGATCCGTAAATAGCGGCCAGAGATCGACCTCGCCGCGACGCAGCAGCTCGGCTCGAGGAGAAGGGTCGTGGACCCATTCGAGCCTGACGTGCGCACGGGCCGCCGCCCGTTTCACGGTCTCCACGGCCAGGCCGGTCGGCGGCCCGTCCGCCCGGTGAATCTGGAAGGGGGGATTGTGGTTGTAGCCGATGCGATAGACGCGGTCCGGATCGACACGAGGCGCGCGCAGCACGAGCACGAGCGCGGCGCCGAGCAGGCTCGCGCCGATCACCGCCCCGATCACACGGGGGTGCCGCCACGCGGCAGGAATGCGCATCACCGAGTCAATCGGCCGGGGCGGCGGCGGCGGGATCGCGCGCGCCCTGGCCGGGCGGCCGCCACCTCTGTGGCGTGCACCTGCGCGCCGCCGTGCGCAACCGGACCCGCCGGCGTCAGCCGGGCAGCGGCTCGGCGGCGACGGCGCGCCGCGCCTGCCAGATGGAGTCGAGCACCGCCGCGACGTGCGCGTCTTCGGAAAACGGACTGAGGATGTACGACTTCAGCGCGACGATCGGCTCGCCGTAGTCGCTCTCGCGATAGCAGTCGGTCATCGAGATGACGACGCCGGTGCCGCGCAGCGCGTCCGCCTGGATGCGCTCGAAGATCTGGCGGTTGTAGACGTTGTGGGCGCGCAGCGTGGCCCGCATCGCCGGGTCGGTGCGCTCCTGGTGCGGCATGCTGAACGTGTCGACGCCATCGGGATAGACCCGGAACAGCGTGACCGGGCCGAAGTTGTTGCCGTTGAGCACGGTGGTCGAGACGTGGCCCTCGAGGTGCTCGCGCAGTTCCTCCGCCATCGTGACAAGATGCCCGAGCAGGGCCTGCAGCCCCTGGCGGCCGAACAGCCGCAGGTTGGCGAGCGCGGCGAGGATGCCGTTGCCGGGCCGCGTCGTCTCGAGCGTGTATTTGCCGGGATGCCGCTGCCCTGACTGGAACACGTAGGGCGTGTCCTCGTCGCTCCGGGCCAGTCGATGGAAGTCGGCGCGGTCGCGGACGAGCACGGCGCTCGAGATGTATGGGGCGAAACCGGTCTTGTGGTAGCCGATGCCGATCGAATCGGCGAGGCCCAGATGGCGGATACGCCGCGCCGAACCCGGACCATGGCGGCGAGATCGTCGAGGCCGAAGGCGTCGGTCGTTCCCCTCGTGGCGACGATGCAGGCGATGGGCGTGCCGGCCGCCGCCAGCCCATCGAGGACCCGCGCCAGATCCTCGATCCGTATCTGGTTGTCGTCGGTGGTCGCGACGCGAACCAGCGCCTCTTCGCCCAGACCGAGCCAGTTGGCGATGGTGAGGTTGGCGTAGTGGGCGCGATCCGAGCACACGATCGCGGCCGGACCGCGCAGACCGTGGCGCCGCACACCCGGCACCGCCTTCTCGAGGCCGATCTTGGCGACCACTTCGACTTCGGCCAGCGACACCTGCCGCGACGACTCCTCGCTGACCAGATTGGGGTTGTAGATCGAGGGCAGCAGCCCGCCGATCACGCTGGCGATGGTCGGCGAGGCACGACGTTGATCTGGGCCCGGGGATGGCCCCAGATGAACATCCCGGAGAGGTACTGCACCAGCTCCGCGGTCACCGCTTCGAGCGCCCGTGGCATCTCCTCGATGCGCCGGGTGAGCGCCTGCGCGTAGTCGAGCGTGACCCGCTTGCCCAGCATCGGCGCCGCCGACTTGAGGGCGTCGACCTGGTCGAGGGCGCGGAGGATCGAGAACACGAAATAGGCGTCGTGCATCCGGTCGGACACCGGCTTTGGGAACGCGAACCGCAGCTGGCCGACGATGTCCTGGTAGGGCGCGCTCATGGGTGGCCGCGATCGTACGCCCGCCGGGCCCGGGGGACCAAGCGGGCGTCCCCCGTGACCAGCCGGGGGGACCACGGAGGGGTGGCGGCACTAGAATCAGAGCCGCCCCTGGCTCGCCGCCCGCGTGACGGCGGCGCCAACACACGAGGAGCGCCACCGATGCGTCTGTTCCGCCTGGCCCTGTCCGTCGTCCTCGGCAGCCTGTTCGCCGCCGCGCCCGCCTCGGCGCAGATCGACGCGCGAATGTTGCGGCAGCCCGATGTCTCCGCGACGCAGATCGCCTTCGTCTACGCCGGCGACATCTGGCTGGCGCCCAAGCAGGGCGGCGTCGCCGTCCGCCTCAGCTCACCGCGCGGCGAGGAGTCGTTCCCCCGCTTTTCGCCCGACGGCAAGACGCTCGCCTACTCCGCCAACTACGACGGCAACACCGACGTCTACACGGTGCCAGTGCAGGGCGGCGAGCCGTCGCGCCTCACCTGGCACCCGATGACCGACCGCGTACTCGACTGGCACCCGGACGGGACGCGCGTCCTGTTCGCCTCGTCGCGCGAGAGCGGACGCCAGCGCTACAACCAGTTCTATCTGGTCGCCGTCACTGGCGGCCCGGCCGAAAAGCTGCCGGTGCCGTACGGAGAGTTCGCGGCCTACGCGCCCGACGCCAAGCAGGTCGCCTATCTGCCGCAGTCACAGGCCTTCCGTACCTGGAAGCGCTACCGCGGCGGCTGGGCCGCTGACGTCTGGACCTTCGACCTCGCGACCAAGGCGTCGGCCAACGTCACCGCCAGCGACGCCAACGACGAACACCCGATGTGGCACGGGGACACGCTCTACTATCTCTCCGATCGTGGCGCCAACCAGCGCGCCAACATCTGGGCGCGCGACAAGAACGGCGGCCTGCGCCAGGTCACGCAGTTCGCCGACTTCGACGTCACCTTCCCGGCCATCGGGCCGGACGACATCGTCTTCGAGGCCGGCGGCCGGCTCCATCTGCTGAACCTCGCGACCGAGAAGGCCAGCGAAGTCGCGATCCAGGTGATCACCGATCGCACCACGCTCAAGCCGCGCCCTGAGTCGGTGGCCGATCTCATCCGCCATGCGGCCCCGTCGCCGACCGGAAAGCGCGCGGTGTTCGGGGCCCGCGGCGACGTGTTCACGGTGCCGGCCGAGCACGGCCCGGTCATGAACCTCACCCGCAGCTCAGGGTCGGCCGAGCGGTATCCGCGCTGGTCGCCGGACGGCAAGACGCTGGCCTACTGGTCCGATCGCTCCGGCGAATACGAGCTCGTGCTGCGGCCAGCCGACGGCACCGGCACCGAGAAGGCGGTCACGACGCTGGGCGCCGGTTATCGCTACCCGGTGCAGTGGTCCCCGGACAGCGCGCGGCTCGCCTTCATCGATCAGACCGAGACGGTGCGGCTCCTGGACGTCGCCAGCGGCAAGCTCACCCAGATCGATCAGGTGCCGGTGTGGATCGGCCATGACGGCCTCGAGAATTTTCCGCTGCGCTGGTCGGGGGACTCGCGCTGGCTGACCTGGTCGCGCGGCGTCAAGGAAACCGCCAACCCGGCGATCTTCCTTTACGACACGACGGCGGCGAAGCGGCACCAGGTCACGCCCGGCTACTTCGCCGACCTCACGCCGGTCTTCGATCCCGACGGCAAGTACCTTTTCTTCCTTTCCAACCGCGCCTTCGATCCGGTCTACGGCGATTTCGACAACAGCTGGACCTACCCCAACTCGACGCGCATCGTGGCCATGGCACTGCGCAAGGACGTCGCCTCGCCACTCGCCGCCCGCAACGACGTC
>JANOIR010000233.1:0-18985 GCA_031407765.1 Vicinamibacteraceae bacterium | reverse complement strand
CGCGCAGATCGCCTGACGGCAACAGCGCGACATCCGCCGGACGCGGACACGACGGCGCCTGCGCCTCGATGAGCAGCGCGGCGAGGGCGGCGCCGACAGCAACCGCTTCGTGCCAATCGAGAGCGACGGCCAGAACGCGCTGAAGCTCGATCGCCTCAAGGCGATCCTGACCCGGCTGGTCGCGCTCGACGCGATCGCACGGCCGCTCCAGCCGGCGCCGGTGGGGGCCTAGCCCCGAGATTCCGATGTCCGCCCGCCCGTCCGCCACCTCGCCGCCGCCGACCGACGGCTTAGTGGACCGTCCTGGTCGTTCGTTGAGTGGATTCCGGAGCGCGGCGCCCGGATCGCAAGGCGCGAAGAGCGAGCTTATTGGGCATAAGTGAGCGATGAGCAACGCAGCGAGGCGGGATGCCCCGCCCGGAAGCCACTTTAGAAATCACCAGGACAGCCCACTAAATGGCCGCGCCGACCGTCATGCGCCCGTCTGCGGCGCCCTGTGCCGGGTCGCTGAACAGGCGCGGCAGGCTGACCGAGTAGTCTGGCCTGGCGATGCCCTTCTCGGTCACGATCGCCGTGATGTAGCGCGCCGGCGTGACGTCGAAGGCCGGGTTGCGGATCTTGGCGCCGTTCGGCGTGACCTGCGACGGCCCGACGTGCGTGACTTCGCGGGCCGGCCGCTCCTCGATCGGGATGCGATCGCCGTTCGGCGTCTCGAGATCGATGGTCGAGAGCGGCGCCGCGACGTAGAACGGCACGCCGTTCTCCTTGGCCAGCACGGCGACGGTGTAGGTGCCGATCTTGTTGGCGGTGTCGCCGTTGGCGGCGATGCGATCGGCACCCACCACGACCAGATCGACCAGGCCCTGGCGCATCAGCGCGCCGGCCATGTTGTCGGTGATCACGGTGGTATCGATGTTGTCCTTGACCAGCTCCCAGGCGGTGAGCCGTGCGCCCTGGAGGAACGGCCGGGTCTCGTCGGCGAGCACCTTGACGCGCTTGCCGGCGTCGACCGCACCGCGGACGACGCCGAGCGCGGTGCCGTAGCCGGCCGTCGCCAGCGCGCCGGCGTTGCAATGCGTCAGGATCGTGGCCTCGGCCGGTACCAGCGTGGCGCCGAACGCGCCGAGCGCCTTGCAGCTGGCGACGTCCTCGTCGTGGATCAGCTGCGCCTCGACGACCAGCGCCGCCTGGAGGTCGGCGACCGATCCGCCAGCCTGGGCCAGCGCGCTGAAGCGCTGCTTCATCCGCTCGATCGCCCAGAACAGGTTGACCGCGGTCGGCCGCGTCGCGGCCATGACGTCACACGACTTGAGGAACTCGGTCAGGAGCTGGCGCGTCCCGGTGGCCGTGCTCTTCTTCACGCCAAGGGCCAGACCCATCGCCGCCGACACGCCGATCGCCGGCGCGCCTCGGATCACCATGGTCTTGATCGCCTTGGCGACCTCGTTCGCGGTCTTGCAGCGGACGTAGACTTCCTTGCTGGGCAGCTTGCGCTGGTCGATCATCACGACCGCGTCATCCTGCCATTCGATCGTCGGCAACATACGGGCCTGATTGTACTCGGTCAGGCGCCGGGCTCGCTCAGGAGCCGGGCATCGAACGGGTGCGGCAGGAGCGCCGCCATCCGGTGTCGGCCGGTCACGGCGGTCTCATTGGCCAGGACGACCTCGAGGTCGCCGCCGAACTCCCAGAGGAGTTGGCGGCAGGCGCCGCAGGGCGGCGTCGGCGTCTCCGTCGCCGCCACCACGACCACGCGCGTGAAGCGGCGGTGCCCCTCCGAGAGGGCCTTGAACAGCGCGATCCGCTCGGCGCAGACGGTCAGGCCGTAGGTCGCGTTCTCGACGTTGCAGCCGGTGACGACCACGCCGTCGGCCGTCTCGAGCGCCGCCCCGACCGCGAAGTGCGAGAACGGCGCCACCGCGAACCGGCGGGCCGCGCGCGCCGCTTCGACCAGGACGTGTTCGTCGACCTGCACGTGGAGCCTCAAATACGCGTCACCAGGCCGGTGAGGAGCGCAATGAACTGGTCGCGGACCCGGGCCGTCGTGGCGATGACTTCCTCGTGCACCAGCGGCTCCGGCAGCACGCCGGCGGCCATGTTGGTGATGCACGAGATGCCGGCGACCTCGATGCCCATGTGCCGGGCCACGATCGTCTCGGGCACCGTCGACATGCCGACGGCGTCGGCCCCCATCACGCGAAAAGCGCGGATCTCGGCCGGCGTCTCGTAGCTCGGGCCGGTGACGGCGACGTAGACGCCCTCTTCGACGCGGATGCGCGTCGCCGCGGCGGCCGCCCGCGCCGCCTGCCGCAGGCGCGGCGAGTAGGCGATCGTCATGTCCGGGAAGCGCGGCCCGAAACGCTCGTCGTTGGGCCCGACCAGCGGGTTGCTGCCCATCAGGTTGATGTGGTCGCTGATCAGCATCAGCGCACCCTGGGCGAAGCTGGTGTTGATCCCGCCGGCGGCGTTGGTCAGGATCAGGACCTTGACGCCGAGCAGGCCGAGCACGCGGGTCGCAAACGTCGCCACCGCCATCGCGTGCCCTTCGTAGACGTGGGCGCGGCCGGAGAGCGCGATGACGCGGCGGCCGGCGACCGCGCCGGCGACCAGCTCGCCGGCGTGGCCGACGATCTTCGCAGCCGGCCAATGGGGGATCGTCGAATACGGCACCACCGTCGCGTCGGAGAGCGAGCCAGCGAAGGCGCCGAGCCCGGATCCGAGCACCACCGCGACGTCGGGGATGTCGCCGATGCGATCCTGCACGGTCTTGGCGGCTTCGGCGACCGCGTCGTAGCGTGCCGGCGTCACAGCAGCGCTCCCGCAATCGTCGCCGTCACGAAGTTGGCGAGGGTGCCGGCGATCATGGCGCGGACGCCGAGCCGGGCCAGATCCTGGCGCCGTGACGGCGCCAGCGCGCCGATGCCTCCGAGCTGGATCCCGATCGACGAGAAGTTGGCGAAGCCGCAGAGCGCGAAGGTGGCGATGGTGAAGGAGCGCGGATCGAGCGAGGCTTTGAGTGCGCCGAGCTGCGAGTAGGCCACGAACTCGTTCAGCACCATGCGCGTGCCGAGCAGGCTGCCGATGGTGCCGGTGTCCTTCCACGGCACCCCGAGCGCCCAGGCGATCGGGCCGAACACCCAGCCGAGGATGGCCTGCAGGCTCAGGTGATCGAGTGACGTACCGAGCCAGGCGTGGATGGTCCAGCTCACAATCGGGACGTGCTCGTGCACCCAGAGGCCGAAGGCGCCGAGCAACGCGTTGGTCAATGCCACGAGGGCCAGGAACGAGATCAGCATGGCGCCGACGTTGAGCGCCAGATGCAGGCCTTCGCTGGTGCCGCGGCCGGCGGCGTCGACCAGGTTGACGTCGGTCTTCTCGACCTGGAGCTTGACGGTCCCGAGCGTCTCCGGGACCTCGGTCTCCGGCACGAACAGCTTGGCCATCATCAGCGTGCCCGGCGCCGTCATGATCACCGCGGTCAGCAGGTGCTTGGCCTCGATCCCGAACAGGATGTACGCGGCCATGATGCCGCCCGAGATGTGCGCCATCCCAGAGGTCATCACCGTCATCAGCTCCGACTGCGTCATCTTCGGCAGGAACGGCCGGATGGTCAGCGGCGCCTCGGTCTGGCCCATGAAGATGCTGGCCGCGACGTTGAGCGTCTCGGCGCCGCTGGCCCGCATCACGCTGCGCATCATCCAGGCGAAGAAGCGCACCACCAGCTGCATCACGCCGAAGTAGTAGAGGATGGCGAAGAGCGCCGCGATGAAGATGATCGTCGGCAGCACCTGGAAGGCGAAGATCAGGACGTAGTTGCCGCCTTCCTCACCGAGCGTCGCGCCCATCACCCTGGCCCAGACCGGGCGGTTGCCGAGCACGCCGAAGACGAACGCCGAGCCGACGTCGGCGAACGACAGCAGCTTCGTCACCGCGCCGCCCAGCGTCTCGAAGACGCGCTGGCCGACCGCCGTCTTGAGGACGATCAGCGCGAAGACGATCTGCAGCGTCATCCCCCAGCCGACCGTGCGCCAGTCGATGTACCGGCGCGCCGACGAGCTGAGGTAGGCGATGGTGAACACCAGCGCCAGGCCGACCAGGGCCTGCACCCGCGGCAAGCTGCCGAAGTGGGCGATCAGCGCGGCAATCACCCCGACGGAGGCGGCAGCGCCGACGATCGTCGTGTCGAGCGAGGTCCACCCGGTGGTTTCCTTCGGCTTGCCCTTCGGCATCGTCACCGTCCTGTGCGTTCTGTGATCGTCGAGTGCGTGTCGTGTCCGTGGGCGGCGCCGTCAGACGACTTCGGCGAAGACGCGCGGCGGCACGCGAGGCGCCTCCGCGGCGATCGTGCAGGCGTCGGCGACGAGCGCGGCGGCTTCGAACAGCCGCGCCGAATCGTTGTAGTGCAGCTCGGCGAGCGGTTGTCCGGCCTCGACGGCGTCGCCGGGCGAGACGCGCAGGCGGACGCCGACCGCCGGATCGATGGCGTCCTCGACGCGATCGCGTCCGGCGCCCAGCCGCATCGCGGCGCGGGCAATGCCCATCGCGTCGATGTCGGCGACGTAGCCGCCGGCCGGCGCGGCGATCGCATGGCGGCGCGTCGCCGTCGGCAGCAGGCCGTAGTCGTCGATGACGCGCGGATCGCCGCCCTGCCAGGCGATGACCTTGCGGAACACCTCGAGGCCGGCCCCGGACCCGATCGCCTCGCGGACCATCGCCTCGGCGCGGACGCTGTCGGCGCGGCCGGCGAGCACCACCATCCGCGCGGCGAGCCGCACCGACAGGTCCTCGAGGTCGCGCGGGCCGCGGCCCTTGAGCGTCTCGATCGACTCGATCACTTCGAGCGCGTTGCCGATGTCGCGCCCGAGCGGCGCGTCCTTGGTGGTGAGGAGCGCCTCGGTGCGGACGCCGGCGCGATTGCCGACCGCGACCAGCGACTCGGCCAGCGCGCGCGCCGTCTCCGGCGTCTTCATGAAGGCGCCGCGCCCGGCCTTGACGTCGAGGACCAGCGCGTCGATGCCCTCCGCGATCTTCTTGCTCATGATCGAGGCGGTGATCAGCGGGATGCTCTCGACCGTCGCGGTGACGTCGCGCAGGGCGTACAGCTTCTTGTCGGCCGGCGCGATCTCGGCGGTCTGTCCGTTCAGGCTGCAGCCCACCTCGGCCAGCATGCGCTGGAACTCGCCGAGCAGGAGGCCGGTGCGGAAACCGGGGATCGATTCGAGCTTGTCGAGCGTGCCGCCGGTGTGGCCGAGCGCGCGGCCCGACATCATCGGCACGACGACGCCGCACGCCGCCGCGAGCGGCGCCAGGATCAGCGAGGTCTTGTCGCCGACGCCGCCGGTACTGTGCTTGTCGATCTTGAGACCCGGCAGGTGCGACAGATCGACTTTGACCCCCGAGTGGACCATCGCCTCGGTCAGGTCGGCGGTCTCCTCGGCGGTCATCCCGCGCAGGACGATCGCCATCAGCAGCGCGGAGATCTGGTATTCCGGCCAGGCGCCGTCGGTGACGGCCCGGACGAAGGCCTGGATCTCCTCGCGAGACAGCGCAGCGCCGTCTCGTTTGCGCGCGATGACATCGACGGCCCGCATAGGTCGGCGCAGTATACGTCGCTCGCGTCGCGGCCGGCGAAACGTCTCGCTCACACGTCGGCAGTGCGACGATGCACTCCGTCGGCCTGCTCCATACGAGCGCCGAAGGAACACCCGCACCGCATGCGCCTCGCGTCGTCGGCTGCGAGTCCGTCAGCACGGCATCGGGAGCATCGGATTCGCACTCGTTTCTGTGGGACATCCGGGCCGGCGGGTCGGCGGTCTCGTCTTCTCAGGATCAAGGTCGCGGCAAAGCATCGATCGCCCGCACGCCGCGGGCTCTGCGCCTGCATTTCCGGCCGCAAGCCCGTGTAACTTCTGCAGTTGAACGGAAGATCCTGCTATTCGCGCTATCGGCATTCAGCGCAGGATCGGGCAAAGGTGCGTGCTGAGCTTCAGGCACGACCGTTGCACAGCTGGGTCGGAACCCGGAGGTCGCCCGTGCCGTCGCTCAGACTTCATAACTGCAGCCCGTGGTGGAAGTGCCGTGTCGCACCGAGACGAGCGAGGCGCCCGGCGTTCCAGGCGCGAGGAGGGCGAATATCGGGGATATTCAACCGACGAGCAACGCCGAACGCCGGGATGCTTCGCTCGTCGAATGCAGCGGGACTTCCGCCGCGGACTGCTGAGGCCGCCCGCGGCCATCGGTGGCTCACCCTGGCCTGGCTCGTCATGGCGCTGGTCGCGTCGGCCGCTGGCTCCGCCCTCGCCCAAGGCACCGACCCCGACGGGGACGGGCTGCCGTCGGCGTGGGAAACCCAGTTCGGCCTCGACCCCGGTTCTGCCACCGGCGCCGACGGCGCGACGGGTGACCCCGACGCCGACGGGATCACCAATGCCCAGGAGCTCGCCGCCGGCACCCATCCGCGCGGCACCACCACGCGCATCTTCGCCGAGGGTGCCACCGGCAGCTTCTTCGACACGCGGATCGCGCTGTTCAACGCCGATCTGACGACGCCGGCGCGGACGCTGATCCGCTACCTGCGTGCGGACGGCGTCGTCGTGCCGCAGATGCTGACGCTGCTGCCCGGCGCGCGCATCACCCTCGATCCGGAGGCGCTGGCGCCGCTCGCCAGTGCGGCGTTCTCCACGATCATCGAAGCCGACGCCATGGTCGTCGCCGATCGCACGATGGCCTGGGACGCGCGGCACTATGGAAGCCACGCCGAGACCGCCATCGCCCGTCCGTCGATGACGTGGTACCTCGCCGAGGGCGCCACCCACCTGAACTTCAACCTGTTCTACCTGCTGGTCAACCCCAACGCGGCACCGGCCAGCGTCACCGTCACCTACCTGCTGGGGAGCGGACCGCCCTTCGTCAAGACCTACACGCTCGGGCCGAACAGCCGCGCCAACATCTGGGTCGACGAGGAGGATCCGCTGCTCGCCTCGACCGACGTGTCGTCGATCATCCAGTCGACCTTGCCGATCGTGGTCGAGCGGGCGATGTACGCCAACAACGGCGGGCTGGCGTTCGGCGCCGGCCACGCCAGCGCGGCGATCCCGGCACCGGCCCTGGAGTGGTTCCTGGCCGAGGGGGCGACCGGCGAGTTCTTCGACGAGTTCGTCCTCATCGCCAACCCCAACGCCGACACCGCCGCCCTGGCGGTCACCTACCTGCTACCCAACGGCACCACGGTCGCGCGCACCTACCAGGTCGGCCCGAAACGGCGCTACACGATCTACGTCGATCAGGAGAGTCGCCGGCTGGCCAACACCGCCGTGTCGATCATCGTGCGATCGACCAACGGCGTGCCGGTGATCGTCGAGCGCGCGATGTGGTGGCCGGGCCCGGCCTACGGGGACAACTGGTGGCGCGAAGGCCACAGCTCGCCGGGGTCCACCGTCGTCGCGCCGCGCTGGGCGCTGGCTGAAGGCGAGCAGGACGGCCCGGACAGCACCGAGACCTACATCCTGGTGGCCAACACCGGCGCGGCCGCCGTGCCGACCCGCGTCACGCTGTTCTACGAAGCCGGCGGCACGGCCACCACCACGCTCACCATCAACCCGCAAAGCCGGGCCACCGTGCGCGTCGCCAGCGCCTTCCCGGACGCCGCCGGCCGCCGCTTCGCGGCGATCGTCGAGAGCCTCAACGGGGCGCCATCGCTGGTGGTCGAACGGGCGATGTACATGACCGTCGCCGGCGACACCTGGGCCGGCGGCACCAACGCCCTCGGGACTCCCATCGAGGTCGCGCCACCCGGTCCCGACTGGTCGGCGGTGTCGCTCACGGCAAGCGATCCGCAGGCGCTCGAGCAGGGGCTCGACGGCGCCGTGTTCACCTTCACCCGGGGGATCGCGGGGGGCGCCCAACCGGTCGGTTACACCGTGAGCGGCACGGCCACGCCGGGCACCGACTATCGCGCCCTGACCGGCACCATCACGATCCCCGCCGGCGCCACGTCGACCACGCTCACGATCGCGCCTGTCGACGACACCCTCGTCGAGCCGACCGAGACGATCACGGTCAGTCTGGTGCCGGGCGCGTCGGCGATCGCCGCGCCGGCGTCGGCAACGGTGTCCATCCAGGACAACGACACGGTGACCGTGCCCGACAGCGACATCGACGCGGCGCGCTTCCTCACCCAGGCCACGTTCGGGCCGACGCCGGCGACGGTCGCCAACGTGCGGGCGATCGGCTACGACGCCTGGCTGCTGGCGCAGTCGCAGACGCCGCCGAGCTCGTTCCTCGCGTTCATCGACCGGGTCGACGTCGAAAACCTGTCCGAGGACGACCTGCAGGAGGCCTGGTTCACCTACGCCACCAACGCCCCCGACCAGCTGCGGCTGCGTGTCGCCAACGCCCTCATCGAGATCCTCGTGCTGTCATCGGCCAATGGCGTCGAGGGCATCCCGGAGGCGCAGGCCGCCTACATGGACATTCTGCAGCGCCACGCCTTCGGCAACTACCGGCAGCTGCTCGACGAGGTCACGCTGAACCCCGGCATGGGGCAGTACCTCAGCCACCTGAAGAACGACAAGCCGGGCCCGGGCCACAACCCCGACGAGAACTACGGCCGCGAGGTGCTGCAGCTGTTCTCGATCGGCCTCAATCGCCTGAACCAGGACGGCACGCTGCAGCGCGACGGGCAGGGCAACCCGGTCCCCACCTTCACACAGGACGTCGTCAAGGACTTCGCGCACGTGTTCACGGGCTGGACGTTCGCCCACGACGGCAGCGCCAACTTCTACTATGCGAACGAGAACTGGCGCGACCCGATGCGCGGCATCGCCGCGCACCACTCGACCAAGGCGAAGACGCTGCTGAACGGGCTGGTCCTGCCCGCCAACCAGACGATGCAGGAGGACCTGCGGCAGGCCCTCGACAACATTTTCACCCACCCCAACGTCGGCCCCTTCATCGCCCGCCAGCTGATTCAGCGGCTGGTGACGAGCAACCCGAGCGCGAGCTACGTCGCGCGCGTCGCCGGCGTGTTCGCCAACAACGGCGCCGGCGTGCGCGGCGACCTCTACGCCACCGTCCGCGCGATCCTGCTCGATCCCGAGGCGCGCTCGGTGCCGACGGCGCGCGGCCCGACCTATGGCCACCTGAAGGAGCCGATGATCCGCTTCGTGCAGGTGCTGCGCGCGTTCGAGGCGCGGGCCGCGTCGGGCCGCTATCGCATCACGCGGCTCGAGGACACGCTCGGCCAGGCGCCGTTCCGCTCGCCGAGCGTGTTCAACTTCTTCTCGCCCAACTACCGCAAGCCGGGCACGCTGGCGAGTCTCGGGCTCTACTCGCCGGAATTCCAGATCCAGGCCGAGCAGTGGGTCATCGCCTACTCGAACACGCTGCGGCGCGTGGTCTCGGACGGCTACGGCTACGACACCGATCGGCTGATGCTGAATCTCACGCCGCAGATCGGGCTCGCCACCAACCCGCCGGCGCTCGTCGACCACCTCAACACGCTGCTCTTCAGCGGCATGATGTCGGCGGAGCTGCACAACATCATCGTCGAGGCGGTCGAGTCCCTGCCGATCGACGAGCCCGCCGCGCGGGCCCAGCTCGCCGTCTCGCTGGCGGTCACCTCCGCCGAGTTCGTGGTGCAGAAGTAGCCATGGCCAACTCCAATCCTCGACGCCAGTTCCTGCGCCAGGCCGCGTGCTCCGCCCTCGGGACGAGCGCGCTGGTCTCGACGATCATGGACCTCTACGCGGTCAACGCCGCGGCGCAGTCCGCGTCCGACTACAAGGCGTTGGTCTGTATCTTCCTGTTCGGCGGCAACGACTCGGGCAACATGCTCGTGCCACGCGCCGGCAGCGCCTACGCCGCCTACGCTGGACTGCGCGCCGCGCTGGCCCTGCCCGGCGGCCAGATCCTGCCGATCACGCCGCAGATCAGCGACGGCATCGACTACGGCCTGCATCCGAGCCTGATCGGGCTGCAGGCGCTGTTCCAGCAGGGGCGCGTCGCCTTCGTCCGCAACGTCGGCACGCTGATCGCGCCGGTCACGCGGGCGCAGTACCTGCAGGGCGGCTCCGCGCTTCCGCCGCAGCTCTTCTCGCACAGCGACCAGACCCTGCAGTGGCAGACCTCGTTCACCGAGCGCAACGGACCGGTGACCGGCTGGGGCGGTCGCATCGCGGACCTCCTCACGTCGCTGAACGGCACCTCGCAGGTGTCGCTGTCGATCGCGCTGAACGGCTCGAACACCTTCCAGGTCGGACGCGACGTCTACCAGCTGCAGATCGCGCCGTGGGGCACCGTCTCCCTGGAAGGCTACGACGTCGAGCACCCGATGGATCCGGAGACGCGCGCGCTGAGCCGGATGATCCGCAAGCAGCACGCGAATGTCTTCGAGCAAGCCTACGCTGGCACCGTCAAGCGGGCGCTCGACAGCGACGCGTTCGTCCGCGGCGCGCTCGAAAATCAGCCCGAGATCCAGACACCGTTCCCCGACACGTGGCTCGGCTCGCAGCTGCGGATGGCGGCGCGCATGATCCAGGCGCAGGCCCCGCTCGGGCAGCGGCGCCAGATCTTCTTCTGCGGCGTCGGCGGCTACGACACGCACGACGAGCAGCTCGCCGATCACGCCGACCTGCTCACCGAGCTGAGCGAAGCGATGACGGCGTTCTACCTGGCCACCGCCGAGATCGGCAAGGCCAACGAGGTCGTCACCTTCACCGCGTCGGACTTCGGCCGGACGTTCGCCTCGAACGGCCGCGGCTCCGACCACGGCTGGGGCGGGCACCACATCGTCATGGGCAACGCCGTAAGGGGCGCCCGGCTCTATGGCCGCTATCCTCAGCTCGTCCTCGAAGGCCCGGACGACACCGATTTCGGCCGCTGGATCCCGAGCACGTCGGTCGATGAGTACGCCTCGACGATGGCGCGCTGGTTCGGCGTCTCGCCGACCGACCTGCCGCTGGTCTTCCCGAACATCGGCCGCTTCGCCAACCCGAACCTCGGATTCCTCGGCTGAGGCCGGGGGTCTCGGTTGGGCGAGGACGCCTGACGCAGTGCGGGTATTCCTGCGGCGCTCGCCCATCTGGGCGAACGCCTCCTGTCGCAGCGCGTTCTCCCCCATGGGTTCCGCAGGCCGGCAAGACGTGCTCCGGCCGCAGTAAGCGTCAAGAGCGAGGTCGCGCAGCCTCGCGCGACCTTCCCTGTCTGACCACCTCCGCACGTCTTGCGAGACGCCGCTTCGCGGCGCTGCGACGGCCTGCTCCATACGAGCGCCGCACGAACACCCGCACCGCCTCCGCCTCGCGTCCCCCACCACTGCAGGGCCGTCAACAGGAATCGCGAGCATCGGAGGCGCGCTCGTCCCTGCGGGACATCGTCGGCAAGTCTGCGGTCTCGTCTTCTCAAAATCCGTGTCCCGGCAAGTCGGCGGTCTCGCCTTCTCGGGCTGGCGTCAGCGCGCTTGAACGGTGAGGCGCACGTTGCTGGTTTCCCGCTCCTTCGCGACCGCGGCGACGGCGCCTACGGCCGGGCGCGACTCGGCGGCTCGGGCCGCTTGCCACGAAGCGAAACGGTCCGCGGGAAACGCCTCGACGCGGTACGTAGCGGGTGGGACCGCGATCGTGAACGTGCCGTTGGCCCCTGCTTGCGCGACATCGGATGCGATCGACCGGAACCGCCGAGACGCAGGATCGGCGACGGTGAGGAGAATCCAGGCGCCGCGCGCCGGTTTGCCGGCAGCATCGATCACCGTGCCGGCAATGCGAGCCGGGTGTTGCGTGAAGACGACCTCGAGCTGCCCGTTCGGGTGCTGACTGAAGTCGGTCGGGACGTGCGTCACGTCCCTGCCGTCGAGCAGGACGCGAGACAGCCACCATGGCGATCCGGCGGCGGGCGTGATGTTGCAGGACAGAATGCGCGGTCCGAAGATGTTGCGCAGCACGAACGTCCCGCCTGGGCCACCTGCGGCCGCCTCGAACATCCAGAGATCCCTGTCGCCGACGTCGAGAAACGCAAGGACGGCCATGTATGTCGGCCAGGGCGCCCGTGGGTTGTCGCTCTCCATCCGGAACCTGCCCGTCAACGCACTGTCGCGACGCACCTCCACGGTGACGCCCGTGACATCTGCCGTCCCGAGCACGACGGATGTGAACCCGACGGTCGTCGCCGGGCTGGTCGCGGAATGCGGCGTGCGGACAACTACGAGCACGTAGGCACCGGGCTCGAGACGCGGCGTCACGAAAGCGCCGTCGGCGGCCATCGGGATCGGGTCGCCGGCGAACTTGTGCGCCTCGATGTGGCGCCAGAGCATCAACATCGCTCCTTCGGGCCGCAGCTGATGCGGATCGACGACACGGCCGTCGATCACATGACCGACCCCGGCCCCGCCGCTTTCGCGCTGGCCGACCAGGGGCGCTGCGGCGCACGCGCAGAAGAGCACGGCGAGCCGAATGGACGATCGAGACGCCGCCATGATGGTTGCTCCGGACGACGGACGTGAAGGGAGAACGCCAGTGTAGCGCGGGATCGCGCTCGCCGATCTACCGTCAGCGGTCGTCCAGGGTGACGGCCAGGTGCTGTGTCTCGCGTTCGCTCAGGCGCACGACGACTCCGCCGGCGTATACGCGTGACATCTGCGCCCGGGTCGCGGACAGGTGCGGGAAGGTTTCCTCCGGGAGGGCGCGAACCCGGTATGTGCCGGGTGGCAGCTCGATGGAGAACCGGCCGGCGGCGTCGCCCTGCGTCGCGTCCGCCATCGTCGCCCACGCCTGACGTGTCGCCGGATCGTCTCCGGCGACGGTGATCCACGCCATCCGCCTTGGCCGTCCCTGTCGGTCGACGATCGTCCCGGTGAGGCGGGCGGGATGCTGCGTGAGGACCACCTCGAGCCGCGACTCAGGGTGTCCGCTGAAATCGACCGGGACGTTGGTCACGTCGCGTCCATCGAGGAGCACGCGCAGCGGCCACCACCGCGACCCGCCGGCGTTCCGGTAGTAGCACCGCAGGATTCGCGGTCCGAAGGCATTGCGCAGCACGAAGGTGGCGCCCGGCCCTCCATCGGCATAGATCGGCACCAGCAGTTCGCGACCGTCGATGGCGATGTAGGCCGCCACGGTCATGTAGTCCGGCCATTGGGCGCGCGGATCGTCGCTCAGCATCCGAAACCGGCCGATCACCGCGGTATCACGGCGGACGTCGATGGTGACGCCGCGGACGTCCGACGCCGCCAGTTCCACGAAGCGGACCCCGATCACGTTGTCGGCGGGACCGACCTGCGTCGTCCGGACCAGCTCGAGGACGTACGGGCCCGGGGGCAGGCGCGGCGTGGCGAAGGAACCATCCGCCGCGGGACGGACGACCTCGTGGGTCTCAGTGAACGGCCCGTGGTGCCGCACCCGCAGCCTGGCGCCATCGGGGCGCAGCTGCTGCGGATCGACGATGCGCCCGGCGATGACGGCGCCGCGCGGGACGTCCGGACCGGGAGCGCAGGCGCCGGACGCCGCGGCCGCAGCCACGCCGAGAGCGAACGCGAGGCGTGCGGAGAGTGACGTCGCCGACATGTCCGTGTTTGACACCAGGGGTTTGCCGTCGGCCGACGCCGGGACGACGACGGTGCGGTCGTGCAAATCGGCGATCATCTGCAGCGGGATGACGCGGCGCGGCCCGCGGCTATACTGGGCATCCGATGCGGCTGCTGGTTGCGCTCGCGATCCTGTCGACGGGTGCCTGCGGTCTCGCGGCGCAGGCGCCCAGCGTGACCGGAACCGCCGATCTGATCGTCCATCACGGCGTCATCTACACTGCCGCGGACGCCGCGCCGCGCGCCGAGGCGGTCGCCATCGCCGGCAATCGGCTGATCTACGTCGGCGGCAACGACGAAGCCCTGGCCCGCCGCGGCCCGGCGACGCGGGTGATCGACGCCGGCGGCCGCGCGGTTCTGCCCGGTCTGCACGATGCGCACGGCCACGTCCTCGGTCTCGGCGAGCAACTGCACGAGCTCGACCTCCGCGGGACGACGTCGCTGGTCGAAGTCACCGCCCGCGTCGCCGAGCGCGCCCGCACCGCCGCGCCGGACGCGTGGATCATCGGGCGCGGCTGGGATCAGAACGACTGGCCGGTGAAGGCGTGGCCCTCCCGCACCGCCCTCGACGCGGCGGCCGCCGGCCGGCGCGTCTGGCTGACGCGCATCGACGGTCATGCCGGCGTGGCCAGCTCGCGGGCGCTGCAGGAGGCCGGGCTGACGGCGGCGAGCGTCGATCCGGAGGGCGGGCGGATCATCCGCGACGCGGCCGGCGCGCCGGACGGCGTGCTGGTCGATCGCGCCATGAACGCCGTGACACGGCTGATCCCCGCGCCGACCGACGCCGAGCTGGACGCGGCGCTGCTCCGCGCCGACGCCGAGTGCCAGCGCCTCGGCCTCACCACGGTGCACGACGCCGGCATCGACGAGCGCGTCGCCGCGGCCTATGGCCGGCTGGTCACGAGCGACCGCCTGCGCACCCGCGTCTATGCGATGCTGCGGCTGCCGCTCGCGCGTTTGCGGCCGTTCTTCGCCGCCGGTCCGGTGGTCGACCTCGGCGGGCGCCTGACCATCCGGGCGATCAAGATCAGCGCCGACGGCGCCCTCGGATCGCGCGGCGCGGCGCTGCTCGAGCCCTACGCCGACGAGCCGGGCACGTCCGGCTTCCTGACCACGTCCGAAGCCGACCTCTACGCGATGACCCGCGCCGCCGCCGACGCCGGCTTCCAGACCTGCGTCCACGCCATCGGTGACCGCGCCAATCGCGTCGTGATGGACACCTTCGCCCGGGTCGACCGCGAGGTGCCGGCGGCGCGCGCCCTGCGCAACCGCAACGAGCACGCCCAGATCCTGGACGCGGCCGAGATCCCGCGCTTCGCCGCGCTCGGCGTCATCGCTTCGATGCAGCCGACCCACGCGACGTCCGACATGCCGTGGGTGCCCGCGCGCCTCGGGGCAGCCCGCACGGCGGAAGGCGCCTACGTCTGGCAGAAACTACGGGCGGCCGGCGCCCGGCTGGCGAGCGGCTCCGACTTCCCGGTCGAGGATCCGAATCCGCTGCTCGGCTTCTACGCCGCGATCACGCGCCAGGCGGCGGACGGGACACCGGCCGACGGCTGGGCGCCGGACCAGCGTCTCTCCCGTGACGAGGCGCTGCGATCGTTCACGCTCGACGCCGCCTATGCCGCGCACCAGGAGGCGCGCAGCGGCTCGCTCGAGGCCGGCAAGCTCGCCGATCTCGTGATCCTGTCGCGCGACATCATGCAGGTATCGCCGCGCGAGATCCCGACCACCCGCGTGGTCGTCACCATCTCCGGCGGTCGAGTGACGCACGACGCCTTGGCATCGCCCCAGGCCTCCGCGTCCCGATAGCCGCTTCCGTCCCTGTTCAGCCCGCATGCCCGACATCGCCGTCCCGGTTTCCCTCGCCGCCGTCGCGGCGCTGACGCTGGCGACCATCGTCGCCTTCACCCTCCGGGCGCTGGCGGCGCCGGCGACCTCGCCCGACCGGCTCGTCGCCGAGCTGCGCCTGGCCCAGGTGGGGGCGCTCGTCCTCACCCTGATGGCCGGCGTCTCGCTCGGTCTGGCGGTCGGCCACGCGCCCCGGCCCGATCTGTCGGTCGAAGTGGCGCTCGGCGGGATGCTTTTCCTGGTCGCGGCGATCGCGCTGTTCCAGGATCCGCGGCAGGCGCTGACGCTGGTCGCCCTGGGCTTCGCTGCACACGCTGTCACGGACGTGATGCACCGGCCCGGTCTGCTGCCGGCAGACGTGGCGGCCCAATGGTATTTTGTGGGAAGCGCCTGTCTCGACGCCGTGGTCGGTGCCCTCTGTTACCTGCCCCTGCTCAAGCGCTGATTGCCCCGACCGCGGGGGGCACGAGGACCATCGATGCGAGCTTCCGCAGCCACGTTCGGCGTCGCGCTTCTCCTCTTCGCCGGCACGGGTGGGCTGACTGGCGCGGCCGGGGTCCAGACGCCGCCGGCGCCACCTCTGCCGCCCGCGCCCCCGGCGGCTCCCGCTCCGCCGCCGGCCTCGACGGCCAGCGTCGCGACCGGCGAGCGGCCGCGGCTGGTGGTCTTCCTCAGCGTCGATCAGTTCCGCCGCGACTACGTGGAACGCTACGGCGGGCGCTGGACCGGGGGTCTCGCCCGCCTGGTCAAGGACGGCGCCTTCTTCGAGGCGGCGGCCTACCCCTACTTCCACACCATCACGTGCGCCGGCCACGCCACCATGGCCACGGGCGTCTACCCGGCGACGCACGGCCTCTCGCTCAACGGCTGGTGGGATCGGCAGACCGGGCGTGATGTGGCGTGCACCGACGATCCGGGGACCAAGGTGATCGGCCACAAGGCCGGACCGAAGGCGCCGACCGGCGGCCACAGCGCGCGTTTCCTGCGCGCGCCGACGCTGGCCGACATCCTCCGCCAGCAGGTGTCCCCGACGCCGCGCGTCGTGTCGCTGTCGATCAAGGCACGGGCCGCCATCATGCTGGCCGGGCACGCCGGCGACGCCGTCATCTGGTACTCCTCGGAGGGCGGTCCGACGACGTCCGCGGCGTTTTCGTCGGCGCCAATCCCGTTCGTGAGCAAGTTCGCCAAGGACAACCCGACACTGGCCGAGCTGAGCGGCGAATGGACGCGGCTCCTCCCGGCCAGCGCCTACCAGAACGAGGACGCCGGCCCTGGCGAGCATCCCCCCGACGGCTGGACCAGCGAATTCCCCCACCCGCTCACGCGGACGCGGACAGACGGCCAGGTCATGAGCTACTGGCAGAGCGCGCCGGCTGCCGACGCATTCCTCGGGCGACTCGCCATGCGGGCGATCGACGAGCTCAAGCTGGGGCGCGACCGCCTCGACTACCTCGCGATCAGCTTCTCCCAGCTCGACACCATTGGCCACGGCTTCGGCCCCGAGAGCCACGAGGTGCAGGACGTGCTCCTGCGGCTCGATCGGACCATCGGCGACCTCCTCGCGCACCTCGACGCCAAGGTCGGCAAAGGCCGGTACGTGGTCGCGCTCACCGGCGATCATGGCGTCGCGCCGCTGCCCGAGCGCCGCAAGAGTCAGGGCGAGGACGCCGGCCGGGTCAACCTCAAGGCGATGACCATCGAGCTCGACGCGGCGCTCAGCGCGCGCTGGGGCAAGGCCACCTACGTCACCAAGGTGATCTACACCGACATCTACTTTGCGCCGGGCATCTACGACCGCTTGGAGCAGGACGCCGCGGTGATGGCCGAGGTCGTCGGCATCGTCGAGCGGACGCCGGGCGTGGCCAAGGCGCTGCGCCGCGATCAGGTCCTCGCCGCGGCAGCGCCGGGCGACGATCCGGCCCTGACCGCGCTGCGCTACAGCCGGGTGCCCGACCGCAGCGGCGATCTGTTCCTGGTGCCCAAGCCGTTCTGGATCACCAACACCACCGGGACCACCCACGGCTCGCCGCAGGCCTACGATCGCGAGGTGCCGGTCGTGTTGTTCGGGACCGGCATCAAGCCGGGACGCTACAGCGCCCCGACCTCACCGGCGGACATCGTGCCGACGCTCGCGACGCTGGTCGGTGTGCAGATGCCGAGGACCGACGGCCGCGTCCTGCGCGAGGCGCTGATCGCGGCGCCGATCCCTGCGCCGACGGCCGGTCCGACCGCGCCGGCCGCACCGACCCGCCCGATTGGCGGCTGACCTCCACCGATTGAGACGGACGCGCCCGGCGCCGCGCCTCAGTTCACCCCCACCGCGGTCCAAGCCTCGCTCACGGCGCGGAACGCCGGGCTCGACTCGCCGTAGAGGTCGATCGCGGCCCGAACCGTCGCCTGGCGCGCCTGCGCGAAGGTGGCAGACGGGGTCAGATAGGTGGTGAACCCGCGGTAGAACACGCGCTCGATCTGGGCCCGGTTGGCGCCACCGACGCCCTGCACGGTCAGGCCCGACACGCGGTGGGTGCCGCCCTCGATTGCCAGATAGTAGGCGTGGTTCGAGATGCTGGAATTGATGTGGACGCCGCCGGCGTCGAAAGCGTCGAGGCGGCGACGGGAGTAGTGATCCGGGTACCCGAATTGGATCGGGCTCGACGCCGAGCGCTGGCCGTCTGGCACGCCGGGCAGGGAGCCGATGTACACCTCCTCGCCGAGCTGGTAGTTGCCCGGACGGTTGCGGCGCCCTGTGGCGGCCGCGTAGTACTCGACACCGATCGACATGACGTCCGAGAACGATTCGTTCAGCGCCCCGGACTCGCGATCGTAGATCAGGTTGGCCGAATAGCTGGTCACGGCGTGGCTGAACTCATGGGCCACGACATCCAGCCCGGCGGAGTAGTAGTTGACGTACTGGCCGCCGGCATTGCTCGGGCGGTCCATTCCCTCGCCGAACACGATCACGCCGCCGTTGTCGCCGCCGCACACGTCACACCAGAACGCGTTGAGGATGAAACGCTGGATGACCCACGGCGGCATCGCACCGACGTCGCCCCGATTGGCCGGGTGGACGATCACCCGCGTCGGGCGCGTATTGGTCCCGTCGAACCCGCGGCGGTTGAAGCGCGCGAAATAGTAGTCGTAGGTGGTCGCGATCCCGGCATGGGCGTCGACCACGGCCCCATCGGTCCAGACGTTGTCGGCGTCGGCGGCGATATCGGCTTGTGTGAACTTGACCCCGCCGAGAAGGTTCATGACAACCATCGCGCGCTCGGAATTGCCCCGCAGGTCGTAGGTGACGAGTGGCGCCGGACGCAGGCCCTCCTCCGCGAAGAACACGCCCGAGGCCTGCCGCGTCGACAACTTCGTGCGATCGCCGAGGACGCCGGTGCCGACCCCGACCGCCGCCTGCGTCTGGAGCACGCTGAATCGGCGGACCTCCTCGCCGGTGCTGGCATCGACGAACAGCGCCACCACGTCTCCGACGATGGCGGCGTGCACGAGCCAGGTAAGGCGGTAGGTGCCGTCGTCCAGCGGCAGCACGACCAGCTCCGGGCTGCC
>JANOIR010000226.1:0-5664 GCA_031407765.1 Vicinamibacteraceae bacterium | reverse complement strand
CCCTCGCCCATCACCGCGTGCGGGACCAGCGACTGCAGGTAGAACGACACCGTCGCGTAGCGGATGTAGCCGGGGATGATCAGGGCCATCTGCTCGAATCCGAAGACGAAGACGAGGCCGATGACCAGGGGCCGCTTGAAGCGGGCCCCGACCCAGGCGAACAACCCCCCGTACGCCAGCAAGCCCAGCACGATCAGCCCCAAGTCCTTGAGCAGGCTAGGGAAGGTGCCCGCCAGCGTGGCTCCGGACAGGCCCATCAGGAAGTAGACGATCATCAGCGACGGCAGCACGACCATCACCGTGCAGACGAAGTAGGCCAGGAACTTGCCGAGCAGGACCGCCCCCCGGCGGATGGGCCGGGTGAAGAGGTAGGTGATGGTCTTGTCCTCGACCTCGTCGGCGACCAGCGCGGTGCCGTAGTAGAGCGCCAGCACCGGGACGATGAAGCGCAGGTAGAGCCACCAGACCATGAACCCGAAGATGGTCGGGCCGGAGACGACCTGCCCTTCGATCCGCATGTTCGACAGGCCGAGGGCCTGGAGTCCCCGGACGAGGACCGCCAGCACGACGGGCAGCCCGACCAGCAGGGCCATGAAGATGGTGCCGCGCGACCACAGCATCCGGGCCAGCGACAGGTCGAAGATCAGCACGGCCGCCCGCCACAGCGATGGGGCGCGGCGGGACACGGGCAGCGCGGGCGGCATGGGAGGCGCGGAGGCGGCGGGTGCGGACGTCATCGCTACTTCACCAGGTACTGGAAGACGGCCTGCAGGTTGTCGTCGGGCGAGGTGACCTCGTGGATCAGGCCGACCTCGTCGGTCGCCGCCAGGCTGGTCATACGGGCGTAGAAGGCGTCCGGCTTGCCGGTCTGGACGACCACGGCCCCGGACTCGAAGCGCAGGCTGAGGACGTCGTCGAAGGCCAGGCAGTGCCGGGCGAAGGCCCGGGGCTGCTCCGCCCGCACGAACACGGTGTGCGGATGGGTGTCGATCAGGTCGCGGATCTGATGGACGTTGCCTTCGGCCAGGATGCGGCCGTTGTTGATCAGCAGGATGTTCGAGGTCATCGACTCCACTTCGTGGAGGATGTGGCTCGAGACGATGATGCTCTTGCCCTGCCGGGCCCAGTCCTTGATCAGCTTGATCGTCCGGCGACGCATGAGCGGATCCATGCCGGTGAGCGGCTCGTCGAGGATCAGCAGGCCGGGATCGTGGACCAGCGCCTGCGCCATCTTGATGCGCTGGCGCATGCCCTTGCTGTAGGCGCCGATCTTCTTGTCCTTGGCGTCGAGCAGATCGACCGCGGCAATGGCACGCTCGGCGGCGGCGGTCGCCTCGGCGTCACTGTAGCCATTCAGGCGGACCAGCGCCGTGACCCAGGCGAGGCCGGTCATCCGCTCGTAGAAGGCGTCCTGCTCGGGACAGAAGCCGATCTTGAAGTAGGCCTCGGGATTGTCCCAGATCGGCTGACCGAGGACGGTGACGGTGCCCTTGCTCGGCTTGAGTTGGCCGGTGATCAGCTTGAGGAAGGTCGACTTGCCGGCGCCGTTCGGCCCGAGCAGCCCAGTGATGCCCGGCGGGACGGCGACGGTAACGTCGTTCAGGCCGGAGACCTGGCCGTACCACTTCGACAGGTGCTCGGTCGTGACGATGGGGGGGGCGAGGATCGGCGTGCTCACGCGACGACCTCCACCCCACGGACGCGGCGTTCGAGCACCGAGAGCGACACCGCCACCAGCGCGGCCAGGACGATGAACGACACGGCCACCGGCGTCGTGTAGCGCAGCGGCTGCCGGAAGATCGCGTCGCCGACCTGGGCCAGGCTGCCGGTGAACGACACCCACGAGACCGCGGTCGATCCGGTGACCATCCGCAGCGTCCCGTAGACCGCGTCGCTGAAGAACATCACCCCGGCGAACATCACCGCGACGTAGCGCGTGCTGGTGGTGAGCGATGACAGCGCCAGCACCGCGCAGCAGACGATGAACACCTCGACGAACGAGAACAGGGTGATCGCCGGGAACAGGATGGCGTTGGTTTGGGCGAACTCGAAGCTGCCCGAGAGCAGGATCTGGCCGACGAGCAGCAGCATCGCCGGCACCCAGGTGACGAAGAGCAGGAACGTCGCCAGGATGGCCATCTTGCCGGCGATGTAGTCGAGGCGCGTCAGCGGCTTCGACAGGTAGATCTGCAGCGCGTTGGCCTTGCGGTCCTGGGCGATCAGACCGGAGCCGACGTAGACCGCGAGCAGGAAGACGAAGAAGTTCTGCTGCTCGAGGAAGTCGCGGAAGGTCTTCGCGGTCGGCCCGAGCAGGGTGGCGGCCTGGGTGACGCTCTCCGAGACGTAGAACATCACCAGGCGCACCATCAGCGCGATCTGCGATCCGAGGAGGATCCCGATCATCGGCCGGCGCCGCAGGAACTGCTTGATACCGCTCTTCGCGATCACCAGCCAGGCGCGCTGCGCCGGCTGGCGTTCTCCGCCGTAGCGGCGGTAACTCTGGTCGTGTATCGGCACGCGTTACTCCTGGCCCACGGCCTTGGCGAAGACGTCCTCGAGCGTGGGCACGCTCGGCCGCAGGTGGCGGACCTGGACGTTGTGCTGCGCCGCCAGCGCGAACACGTCACGGGCGGTCTTGCCGCCCGGCACGAACACACGCATGATGTCCTCGTCGGTGGCGTGGCACTCCAAGCCGTTCTGCTGCAGCACCGCGACGAAGGCATCGCTGTCGCCCTTGATGCGCAGCTCGAAGATGCTGCCGGCGGGACCCTTCAGCTCGCCGATCTTGCCCGAGGTCGCGATCCGGCCCTTGTCGAGCACGATGAGGTGATCACAGGTGTACTCGACGTCCGGCAGCAGGTGCGACGACAGGATCAGGCTGACGCCCTTGTTGTGCCCGAGGTCGTGGATCAGCTCGAGCATCTCGTCGCGCCCCTTCGGGTCCATCCCGTTGGTCGGCTCGTCGAGGAAGAGCAGGTCGGGATCGTGGACCAGCGCCTGCGCCAGCTTGATGCGCTGCTTCATGCCGGTCGAGTAGGTCCCGATCTCGCGATAGCGGGCCTCGCCGAGGCCGACGTAGTACAGCACCTCGTGCGCCCGCTGCATGGCGTCCACGGCGGGCAGGCCCGACAGCTCGCCGCAGTAGGCGACGAACGACACGGCGTTCATGCCCGGGATGTGGCCGTCGTTCTCCGGCATGTAGCCGACGCGGTTGCGGATGATCGCCGCGCTGGTCGTGACGTCGAGCCCGAGCACGCGCATCGTGCCTTTGGCCGGCTTGATGAAGCCGAGCAGCGCCTTGATCAGCGTGCTCTTCCCGGCGCCGTTCGGGCCGAGCAGACCGACCGCGCCGAGCGGGAACACGGCGCTGACGTCAGCCAGGGCGCGGTTGCGGCCGTACTCGACGGTCAGGCTTTGGAGCGTGACCGCGGCGTCGGGCCGGGCGGGGGCTGGTCCGGTGCCCGGAGCCCTCGCCTCGGGCGTGGTCGGAACGGGCGGCTGATCGGTGGCGACGCTCATGGGTGGCTGCTGGCTTATACGGGTCGGGACGACCGATGGTTCGCGTTTCCGGACACTCCGGTCACAGGCTGCCCTTCAGGCCGAGCGGCTCGGCCGCTTCGCGAAGGGCGGTGATGACGTGGCCGATGTGCTCGTCGAGCGGCAGGCCGAGCCCGTCGGCGCCGCGCTGCAGGTCCTCGCGCGGAATGGCGCGCGCGAAGGCCTTGTCCTTCATCCGCTTCTTGACCGAGCTGACCTCCAGATCCAGCACGCTCTTCGATGGCCGCACCAGCGCCGCCGCAACGATGAAGCCCGACAGCTCGTCGCAGGCGAACAGCGTGTGCTCGAGGCGTGACTCCCGGGCCACGCCGGTGTGGTCGCCGTGCGAGAGGATCGCACGGATCATGGGCTCCGGATAGCCTTCGGCGCGCAGGATCTCGGCGCCCCGGAAGGGGTGGTCGGCGAGGTCCGGCCAGCGCTCGTAGTCGAAGTCGTGCAGCAGCGCCGTGTTGCCCCAGAAGGTCTCGTCCTCGCCGAAACGGCGGGCATAGCCGCGCACCGCGGCTTCGACCGCGAGCGCGTGCTTCAGCAGGCTCTCGCCGGTCGTGTAGGTCGTGAGCAGGGCCCAGGCCCGCTCGCGCGACATGGCGGAGGTGGTGTCGCTCATGGCCGTCATCGGTAGACGATCAGGAACAGCGTGATGAGGATGGCGTTGGCGAAGTCGATGAAGAAGGCGCCAACCATCGGCACGACCAGGAAGGCGCGCGGCGCCGGCCCGAAGCGCTGCACCATCGCCTCCATGTTGGCCATGGCGTTGGCGGTCGTGCCGAGCATGAAGCCGACGAAGCCGCCGCTCATGACCGCGGCCTCGTAGTCCTTCCCCATCGCCCGGAAGACCACGAACACGGCGACGAGCGCCACCACCGCGAGCTGCACGATCAGGATGACCGCGAGCGGGAGGGCGAGCCCGGCCAGCTCCCACAGCTTCAGCGACATCAGCGCCAGCGCCAGGAACAATGAGAGCGCCACGCTGCCGAGATCGTCGATCAGCCGTTGCGAAATGCCGATCAGGCCGGTGAGATCGTCCACGTTGCGGATGATCGCCGCGACCAGCATCGCCCCGATGTAGGGCGGCAGCGTCAGCGGCCGGCCGGCCAGGCCGGGGACGAAGGCCGGGAACGTCACGTGCGTCTGGAACCAGGTGGAGACGAGGCCGCCGATCCACATCGCGAAAAGGATCACGACGAGCGCTTTGAGCAGGCCGTAGGCCTCGACGTCCTCGCCCGACGGCGCCGCCGCGGCGGGCTCCGCGGAGGCCGCCTCGACGACGTGCGCGGCGACGCGGTCGGACGCGGCCGCCGATCCACCTGGGGTCGCCACCTTCGAGCGCTCGACCAGCGCGGTGCCGATCGGCCCACCCAGGAGGCCGCCGGCGACGATGCCGACCATCCCCGCCGCGACCGCGAGTGTCGCCGCGCCGGCGATCCCCGCGGCGGCGAACTCGGGCGCGAAGGCGAGACCGGTCGCCGGCCCACCCGTCAGCGTCACCGATCCGGCGAGGACGCCCATGAGCGGCGGCTGCCCGAGGGCCTGGGCCACGCCGACGCCGACGAGGTTCTGGACCAGCGCGATCACCGCGGCGATGGCGAAGAACTTCAGCACCTGCGGCCCGCCGACCCGCAGCACCGACAGGCTGGCCGCGAAGCCGATGGTGGTGAAAAACGCGATCATCAGCGGCGGCTGGAGCGTCGTGTCGAAGGCGATCGGCGACCACTCGGGGGTGCGAACGATCGCGATCGCGCCGGACACGAGCAGCCCGCCGATGACCGGCGCCGGCAGGTTGTAGCGCGTGAGCGGCGGCACAAGCCGCTTGATGCCGTAGCCGACGAACAGGACGACACCGGCGAAGGCGAGGGTCTGGGTGAAATCGAGGGTCATTCTCGCGTCGGTCTGGGCGTCCGGCAGCGGAGCGGCCCAGGCCCTGCGAATCCAGGCCCTGGGGTATAGTGCGCATCCTATAACCAGGGAGCCGAGCATGGCCAGATCAGAAGAGGGATCGCCGCCGGGCGGCCAGGACGCGGCGGGGCTCGACACCGAGTTCACCCGCGGACTGGGCCTTTACGACGCCACCATGGTCGTGGTGGGGTCGATGATCGGGTCTGGCAT
>JANOIR010000184.1:0-15739 GCA_031407765.1 Vicinamibacteraceae bacterium | reverse complement strand
GTCGAGAATACGGATGACCGCGTCCTCGCCGTGGGCGCTCGGCATCACCGAGACGCGGAAGTCGATCGTCTTGCCTGGCACGCGCAGCTTGAAGCGGCCGTCCTGCGGCACGCGCTTCTCGGCGATGTCGAGCTCGGCCATCACCTTGATGCGCGAGATGATCGCCGAGGCGTGCTGGCGGCCGATCGGCCGCATCGCGAGCTGCAGCACGCCGTCGATGCGGTACTTCACGTAGACCGCGTCGTCCTGCGTCTCGATGTGGATGTCGCTGGCGCGGCGCTGGATCGCGGTGAAGATGGTCGAGTCGACCAGGCGGATGATCGGGCTGATGTCGCTCGTCAGCCGCTCGACGGTGAGGCTCTCCTCGCCCTGCTCGTCCTCGCGGAGGAGCTGCATCTGGAACTTCTCGGTTGCCTCCTCAAGCACGCGCTGCGAGCTCTCGCTCTTCTTGAGGATGCCTTGGATGGCCGACGGCGCGCCGACCATGACCCTGACCGGGGTGTTGAGCTGCAGCGCGATCTCGTCGATCAGCGGCAGGTCGGTCGGGTCGGAGACCACGATCACGAGCGTGTGGCCGTCGCGCCGCGCCGGCACGAAGCCGTAGCGCAGCATCAGCTCGGCGGGAATCGAGCGAAACAACTGGCTGTCGATCTGGAACGACGCCATGTCGACGTAGTCGAGGCGATAGCGCTCGGCCAGCCGCCGCGCCTGGGCGATTTCCGCCGCCTTCTGCGCCGGGTTCGACACCGCGACCGTGTCGACGTCGAGCACTTGCGGGTCGAGCGCCTGCGGGTCGAGCAGCGGGTCGGTGGTTTCTTCCACGTCCATCGATCTCCTCGCCCGTCAGCTCACCGCCGACGACAGCTGGAACACCGGCATGTAGAGCGCCAGCAGGATCAGCGCGATCACCACCGCCATGATCACCAGCATCAGCGGCTCGATCAGCTTGGTGAAGCGGCTCAACGTCGTTTCGACGCTCTCGTCGAAGAAGTCGGCCACCGCGTTGAGCATCTCCTGCAGGGCCCCGGTCTGCTCGCCGACGTCGACCATCTTCAGCGCAACGTCCGGAAACACGCGCCGCTCCGTCATCGCCCGGCCGAGGGAGACGCCTTCGCGGACCTGCTGCGTTATCGTCTCCACGGCGGCGCCGACGTAGCGGTTGCCGACGGCGCGGCCGGCGACCTCGAGCGCGGAGACCAGCGGAATGCCGCCGCCGAGCAGCGTCGCCAGCGTCCGCGCGAACTGCGACGTGGCGAACTCCGTCGCCACCGTCCCCAGCATCGGCAGGCGCAGGATGGCGGCGTGCAGCCGCACGACGTTGGCGCGTGAGCGGAGCCACGACCAGGCAAACACACCGAGCCCAACCAGCCCGAGCAGGAGGAACGGCAGGTTGACGCGCACCAGGCTGGAGATCGACATCAGGATGCGCGTCGACAGCGGCAGCTCGGCGCGGAAGCTGCCGTAGAACTCCTGGAACGCCGGAACCACCTTCACCATGATGCCGAACAGCACCACGAGCGACAGGGAGAACAGCACCGCCGGATAGATGAGCGCGGAGATCGCGTTGCGCTTCACCGAATCGACGACGCGGGTATAGGCGATGAAGCGGCGCAGCATCTCGTCGAGGTTGCCGCTCTTCTCGCCGGCGAGCAGCGACGCCGTGTACATCGGCGGGAACAGCGAGGGGTGCTCGGCGCAGGCGTCGGAGAGCGCGATACCGGATCGGACCTTCTCGTAGACGGCGTCGAGCGTGGCCTTGAAGGTCGGGTTGGGCACCTTCTGCCGGAGGATGTCGAGCGATTGCGCCAGCGGCATGCCCGCCTTCAGCAGCGTGGCCAGCTCCTGGTTGAAGAGCAGCAGCTCCTGGCCGGATACGCGTCGCCGGCGCAACGCCGGCAGCGCCGGCAGCCCGGGCAGCGCCAGCCCGCCCTTCGCCCGCGCCGCCAGGATGAAATAGCCCTTGCCCTCGAGCTCACGCCGCAGCCCGGCCTCGTCGTCGGCGATGTAGACGCCCTCGACGACCTGTCCGTGCTCGGTTCCGAGGCGGCACTGGAACTCCATGCGATCCGTCAGCACGCGGGGCCGGACGCGGTGGCCGGCCGAAGCCCGGCGCCAACGGTCACATCGAGCCCTAAGACTTTGTCTGTCAACTGATTACCACGCGCCCGCACGGGCGCGAGTATACCAGACGTTTTTCGACCATCAGCGGCCGGCGCAGGGGTCGGTCGCTGACCGTTTTCGGCGGGCGGCGGCCTTGGGGAAAGCCGCCGTGATCGCCGACCTACCTCATTCTCGTCCGAACCCTAACTAAGACTCGTCAGGAGCCCGCGCGGTCGGTCGTCGCGAGAGGATCGCCGGCGGCGTCGCGGCCGGCGAGTGAGAGGACGCGCTCGACGTAGGCCCGCGTCTCGCGGAACGGCGGCACGCCGCCGAAGCGCAGGACAGCGGCCTCGCCGGCGTTGTAGGCGGCAACGGCCTCCCGCACGGCGAAGCGATCGAGCAGCGTGCGCAGATGGCGGACGCCGGCGTCGAGGTTGGCTGAGGCGTGATACGCGTTGCGCACGCCGTACTGCCGGGCCGTCGCCGGCATCAACTGCATCAGCCCCCGCGCGCCTTTGGGCGAGCGGGCGCGCGGCCGATACGCCGACTCCACCGAGATCACCGCGTGGATCAACCGGGCATCGACGCCATGGACTTCGGCGAGGCGACTGATGAGGTCGCGATAGGCAGCTGGAATGACGATAGGTGGCGCGGTGGGCGCGGCCAGGCCCGCATCCCTATTCGGCGTCGCCTGAGCCGCATTCGCCGCCGCCTGCCCCGCCGGCTCGATCCACGGCGTTTCGTCGGGATCGACACGAACGACCAGCGATCGGCTGCAGGTGACCTCGCCGCCGCCGCGTAGCCGGATGGTCGCCGTGTCCTCGGTGAGCACTACGTTCGACGCCGAAATCACCCGGCCGCTGGAGAGCACGACCAATTCGGCGCTCGCCGGGGCCGCCGGGACCAGGGCGGCCAGCAGGCCGACGGCGAGAAGCCGGGGGGAACAGGTCATCTCTATCTATTTCGGCTCAACGAACGCGTGGAACACCCTGACGCCCAATTCTCTGGCGTCCTGGCTACCTGAGCCGGAAATGTTCTTGGGGATGAAAGACGAGCCGGCATCGATCGTCAGCTCGACCGTGTCGGCGGTCCCGAAGGCCGCGGACGGGATTGCCACCTTGCGCAGAAGTGTCTGCTTCTCGGGCAGCACGAAGCGGTCGAGCACGTGCGATCCGATGCCGATGGTGACGGTCTGAGGCTTGACCGGCTGCAGGTCGGGGCGGCCGTCCAGCTCCACGTAGAAGGTCGCATCACGCCTGGGATTGCGGAAGGCGATGACCCCGGCGCGCCGGCTCCACCGCCACGAGACGGCGCCGTTGTCGCGGGCATCCTCGGTCGGGTGCCAGGTCTCGTCCTTGTAGATCAGGAAGACGTTCTCCCCCTGCGGCACCAGCTCGAACCCGGCGACGTCGTAGGCGTGCAGGCCGCGGCTCTTGGCGCCGAGCGTGGCCCGTGAGTTGTCGCGCAGCGAGTAGAGGCCGAGCACGATCGAGGCGCGACCGTTGTAGGGAAAGCTGGGCACGAAGACGGTGCGCGTGTACTCGATCGTCTCGCCAGGCTTCCATGTCTTGGTCGGCCGCGGCGGATCGTGATCGTCCGTCCACATCTGCTCGTCTTCGGCGTTCACGAAGTGGACGAAGACCTTGTAGTCGCGATCGAAGGTCGCGCCCGGCGCGACCACGAACTTGTAGGTCACTTCGAGCGGGCTTCCAAGCGAGGCCCGGGTCTTGTTCAGCGTCACCGTCGGCGTCGCCACCGGCGGTCCGGCGTCGTCCTTGCCGCCGCAGGCGCCGGTTGCCGCGGCCAATGCCGCCAATGCCGCCAAGGTCAGGGCGGGCCCGGCCTGCAGCCCGAGCCGCAGCCGCCGTCGTCGCACGCAGTTCGATCCCAGAATCACCACGATCGCCAGTCTCCTCAGGGGGCTTCGTCCCGCGGCCATGAGCGTGCGGCCGCAGACGACCGGCCAATCCTAGTGTCCAGGCCGGACAATTCGCAACCCGCGTCCCGGGCGGGGCACCAGTTGGTTGGACGCATCTCGGCGACGCGCTGTCTGGATCGCCGCGACGGGCTGGGCTGGGGCATGAAAAGGTGGTAACGTCCACGCCGCATGGCAGAAGCGCTCGGGCTCGTGGAAACCAAAGGCCTGATTGGCTCGGTCGAAGCCGCCGACGCGATGGTCAAGGCCGCCAACGTGACGCTCGCCGCCAAGGAATACATCGGCGCCGGCTATGTCACGGTGCTGGTGCGCGGCGACGTCGGTGCGGTGAAGGCGGCGACCGATGCCGGCGCGGCGGCGGCCCGGCGGGTCGGTGAGCTGGTGTCCGTCCACGTCATCCCGCGGCCTCACGCCGAAGTCGAGCGGATCCTGCCGAAGGGCGCCGCGCGCTGAGGGACAGCCCGTCCGTGGACGCCCCCGTGGATCTCACTGGCCGCTCCGCCACGCCCGCCCAACCGCCTACTCTGGCTCCCAACCACGCTGACCTCACGTCGATGCGCGAAGCGCGCGACCTGGTGGCGTTCGCGCAGGTGGCGCAGCGTCAGATCGCCGAGCTGTCGCAGGCGCAGATCGACGGCATCGTCGACGCCATGGCCGCGGCGGTGACGCCGCAATGCGAGGCGCTGGCCCAGCTCGCCTACGAGGAAACCGGTTTCGGCGTCGCGGCCGACAAGGTCCGCAAGAACCGCTTCGCCGCCGAAACGGTGTACCAGTTCATCAAGCCGATGAAGACCGTCGGCGTGCTCCGGCGGATCGAGGCGACCAAGGTCATCGAGATCGCCGAGCCGTTCGGCGTGGTCGCGGCGATCATCCCGACCACCAACCCGACGTCGACGGCCATCTACAAGATCCTGATCGCGATCAAGGCCCGCTGCGCGATCGTGATGAGCCCGCACCCGTCGGCGATCCGCTGCATCACCCGCGTCGCCGAGATCATGGAGCCGGCTGCGCGCGCCGCCGGGCTGCCCGAAGGCGGCATCGCCTGCCTGAAGACGGTGACGCTCGAAGGCACGCAGGAGCTGATGCGGCAGAAGGGCGTGCGCGTGATCCTCGCCACCGGCGGGATGGGCCTGGTGCGCGCCGCCTACAGCGCCGGCAAGCCGGCCTATGGCGTCGGTCCCGGCAATGCGCCGGCCTACATCGAGCGCACGGCCGACGTGCAGAAGGCCGTCGCCGACATCCTCACCGGCAAGACCTTCGACAACGGCCTGCTCTGTTCGTCCGAGAACTCGGTGGTCTGCGACGAGGCGATCGCCGCCGAGGTCAAGGCGGCGTTCGTCGCGCAAGGCGCCTACTTCCTGAACCCCGCGGAGGCCGACGCGCTGGGCAAGGTGCTGGTCACGCCGCAGCGGCTGCCCAACCCGCAGCTGGTCGGGCGGCCCGCGACGGTCGTCGCGGCCAAGGCCGGCTTGACGGTGCCGCCGGGCACGCGCGCCCTGATCGCCGTGCTCGAGGGCGTCGGGCGCGACTACCCACTCTCGATCGAAAAGCTCTGCCCCGTTCTCTCGTTCTATGTGGTCAAGGACTGGCAGGAGGGCTGCCTGCGTTGCCAGCAGATCCTGCAGTACGGCGGGATGGGTCACACGATGTCGATCCATTCGCGCAACGACGACGTCATCCTGCAGTTCGGTCTCAAGAAGCCGGCATTCCGCATCGTCGTGAACACGCCGACCACGCTCGGCTCGATCGGGCTGACGACCGGGCTCGACCCGGCGATGACGCTCGGCTGCGGCGGCTGGGGCGGCAACATCACCTCGGACAACATCTCGCCGCTCCACCTCATCAACGTGAAGCGCCTGGCCTACGAACTGCGACCGGCGCGACCGGCCGAGGCGGCTGCCGGTGCCTCGAGCGGCCGTCGATCGCCAACGGTCCCGGCGCTTCCGCTGAGCAGCCGCGTCGATGCCTTCCTCGGGGCGCGCGGTTTCCATTCGGGGGCGCCAACCGATACGGCGCCCGCGACGTCTGATCGCTCGTCGGCCGGCTCGTCCGCGTCCCCCAGCCCCGGGCCCGAGCCTCCGCCTCAGGCGGCGCCGCCCGTGGCCTTCGTCTGCGAGGACGACGTCCGGGTGGCCGCCAAGGCGAACCGACGGATCGTGATCGGACCGAAGACGATCGTCACTCCAGCCGCGCGCGATGCCGGAGAGGCCTTGCGGCTCTTCGACATGCAAGCCTGAGCTGTCCCCCCTCGGCCAGCCCAGCCGGCTGACTCTCTCTATCGAGCCGCTATTGTTGTGCCGATTAGGTTTAGAGATTGACCGCCGTTCGGACCCCGGTGTAGTGTCGCCCGTCGAGTTACCGGGGCCGAGCCCCACCGGAGTCCTGTCCGAAGGGAGTCGCCTGTGGTTCGAGCGTCACGCGTGCGATGGCTGGGAAGCCTGGTTCTGCTCTGCGGCGCCTGTGGTGGTCGCAGCCCGGCCCAGCCGGTGGTGACGCCGCCTCCGCCCAGCTCCTCCGCGCACGCCAGCCCGGCCGCCCAGGCCCCGGCATCCGCCGCACTCGACCCCGTCGCCGCACTGATCGCCACATCTGAACGTCACTACGCCGCCGGCCAGCGCGAGCTCGCCGATGGTCACCTCGATCAGGCCCGCCGCGAGTTCGACCGATCGGTGTCGATCCTGCTCGAGTCGTCTGCCGGGGCCCGCGCCGACGCCCGGCTCCGCGACCATTTCGATCGCCTGGTCGATCGCATCAGCGCGCAGGAAGCGACCGCGCTCGCCGAAGGCGACGGCTTCAGCGAGGGCCCCTCCGAACCGGCTCCGATCGACGAGCTGCTGGCCATCGCCTCGACCTTCGAGACACCGGGGGCCCCCGCCGCCGAGACCGCCGCGACCGTCCGCGCCGATCTCGCCCAGGCCGCGCACGACATCCCGATTCCGCTCAACGACCGCGTCCTGAACTACATCGAGCTGTTCCAGGGCCGGCTGCGCGGGCACATCCAGTCGGGCATGGATCGCGGCGCGCAGTACCTGCCGATGATCCAGGAGGTCTTCAAGGCGGAGGGCCTGCCCCTCGACCTCGCCTACATCCCGCTGATCGAGAGCGCGTTCAAGCCGGCGGCGCAGTCGCAGAAGCGCGCCCGCGGCGTGTGGCAGTTCATGCGCGCCACCAGCGAGGAGCGTGGCCTCGAGACCAACTGGTTCGTCGACGAGCGCTCCGATCCGGAGAAATCGACCCGCGCCGCGGCCGACTACCTGAAGTGGCTCTACAAGCAGTTCGGCGACTGGCACCTCGCCCTGGCGTCTTACAACGGCGGGCCCGGACGCGTGCAGCGCGCCGTGCAGCGCAGCGGCATCGAGGACTTCTGGCGCCTGTCGGAAGGCCGGCGCCACCTCCCGCGTGAGACGCGCGAGTACGTGCCGCTGATCCTCGCGGCCATGGTCATCGCCCGGAATCCGACGCAGTACGGCTTCACGCCGATGGCGACCGACAAGCCGCTCGCCTACGACAGCGTCACGGTGACGCGTGCCGTCGACTTGCGGCGCATCGCCGAGTGGACGGACACGCCGCTCGAGGGCATCCAGGCGCTCAACCCCGAGCTGCGTCGCTGGACGACGCCGGTCCGCGCCGATCGCTACGACGTCAAAGTGCCGCCCGGCACCGGCGACAAGCTGCGCGAGCGGCTCTCGAGCGCGCCGGTGGCCGATCTGGCGGCGCTGCACTGGTATCGCGTCAAGCGGGGCGAGTCGGTCGCGACGATCGCGCGCAAGCTGGGAGTCAGCCGCGGCGACCTCGCCGAGGCCAACGGTCTGTCCGCCAAGGCGCGCGTCCGCCCGGGCCAGGATCTGCTGGTGCCGCGGGCGCCGTCGACGGCGATGGTGGCGCGGGCCGAGACCGCCGCGCCGGCGGCGCGCACCGCGCGCGCCGAGGCGGCCGCCGAGACCCGCCGTGAGGCACGGCCGGTCGATCCGCCGCGCAGCTCGCGCGTCGTCGTCTACAAGGTCCGTCGCGGCGACACGCTCGAGAAGATCGCCCGCGCGTTCGATACCACGGTCGCGGCGATCAAGGCCACCAACCGCCTTCGCTCAAACCACATCGCGGCCGGCGATCGCCTGACGATCCATCGCGCCGCGACGACCGCACGAGCCGCGCAGTAATTGTGGCGGCGGCGCCTACGCGCGGCACCGATCGACGACTCCGGCCGATCGACGACTCCGGAGTCGAATTCAAGCGATCGCCGACTCCAGAGTCGAGTTCAACTCCGGAGTCGAATTCAAATCAGCGGGCGAGGCGGTCGGTGAGGTAGTCGACGACCGTCGCTGCATCAGAGCGCACGGCGACCTGCGCGTTGGCCGGCTTCCCCGCCACTTCACGAGTCAGGCCGTCGGCGTCGACGATCACGTGCAGCGCCTCGAAGGTAGCGATCTGCGGCGCGTAGAGCGCGGCGATCGGTAGCAGGTCGAACAGGATCGGCGTCTCGCCCTTCCAGTTGTTGGTGTGGCGCCAGATGTAGTCGAGCGCGGCGAGGGCGTCGGTCAGCGGCGTGCTGCGCGTGAAGATGCGGACGCGGTGCGCCGGCGTGAGCTTGAGATCGGCGGTGGCGTCGAGCGGCCCGACCACGAGCGGCACGCCGGACGTGAAGACCGTGCGCGCGGCCGCGGCGTTGGACTTGAGGTTCCACTCGGGTTTCGGCGTCGAGCCTGGCTCTCCTCCGCGCCGCACGGCGCCGCCCATCAGCGCGATCCGCTTGATCTTGCCGGCGATGCCCGGCGACGACGTCAGCAGCGAGGCGACGTTGGTCAACTCGCCGACGGCGACGATCGTGAGCGCGCCGGGGCGGGCTTCGATCTGCTGGCGCATGAAGGCGACGCCACCGTCCGTATGCAGCGCCGGCGAGGTGAAGCCGGCGGCCCACTCGGTCTGCTTCATGTATTGCGTCGCGGTCGACGTCCCGGCGTAGACCGGGATCCGCGCCGCGGCGCCGCCTTCGATCGCCAGCAGCTTCGCCGCCAGGCGGGCTCGGGCGACGGCGTCGCCGGCCACCGTCGTCACGCCGATCAGCTCGAGCTCCGGGCTGCGCAGGATCAGCGCGAGGGCATAGGCGTCGTCGATGTCGGTGCCGATGTCGGTGTCGAAGAGCACCGGCACCGGCTGCGCGTGAGCCGACGCCCCGGCCAGTACCACCGCCACCGCGATGGCGCCGACCCGCGCGGCCTCAATCCACGAACGTCGTGCGGAACTCGGCGAGAGCCGTTTCATAGAGGCGCGATTGTACGTCAGCCGCCGCCGCAGGCTTTGCAACGCGACGGCTGCGAGCACGCCGCCGATTCTGCACCCGTGGCGGACCGCAGCCGGGAGAAACCCGCACCGCCGCGGCATCCGGGCGCGGCCGCGGCGGTGTCCCGCCGCTTGCAACAGCGACGACGTGCTCGCCCGCGTCCGCACCGCTGCCCTCTTTGGCCTCGACGTCGTCCTCGTCTTCGCGGAAGTCGACGTGTCGAACGGGTTTCCCGGCCTCACGCTGGTCGGCCTCCCCGACGCCAGCGTGCGCGAGAGCGGCGATCGCGTTCGGACGGCGATCCGCAACTCGGGCTTCGACTATCCGCGGACGCGCATCACGGTGAACCTCGCGCCCGCCGACGTGCGCAAGGTCGGCGCCGGCTTCGATCTGCCGATCGCGCTCGGCGTCCTGGCCGCCGGCGGCGTCGTGCCGGCAGGCCGTCTCGACGACTGCCTGGTCGTCGGCGAGCTGTCGCTCGACGGCGGCATCCAGCCGACGCGCGGTGTGCTGCCGGCGGTGGTCGCGGCGCGCCGCGCCGGGATCCGCCGCGTCGTGGTGCCGACGGCCAACGCCGCCGAGGCCGCGATCGTCCCGGACGCTGCGGTCGTCGCGGTCGACACGCTCGATCGACTGGTTGCGGCGCTTCGCGATCCCACCGCAACGCCGTTGTGGATCGCCCCCGACGCGCCGCTCTCGCCGCCGGGGCCGCCGCCGCCCGATCTCGCCGACGTCGACGGCCAGCCCATGGCTCGACGTGCGCTCGAGATCGCCGCCGCTGGCGGCCATCACCTGCTGCTCTCGGGTCCGCCCGGCTGCGGCAAGACCATGCTGGCGCGCCGCCTGCCCGGCCTCTTGCCCGAGCTCGACGTCGACGCCGCGATCGAAGTGACCGCCATCCATTCGGTGGCCGGCCTGCTCCTGCCTGGCGCGGGCCTGGTGCGCGAGCGCCCGTTCCGCGCACCGCATCACACCATCTCCGACGCCGCGCTGGTCGGTGGCGGCTCGCAGCCGCGCCCGGGCGAGATCACGCTGGCGCACCATGGCGTCCTCTTCCTCGACGAGATGCCGGAGTTCAACCGGCGTGCCCTCGAAGTGCTGCGCCAGCCGCTCGAGGAAGGTGCCGTGGCGATCGCCCGCGCGGCGCGGACGGCGCACTTCCCTGCCCGTTTCCAGCTGGTCGCGGCGATGAACCCGTGCCCGTGCGGCTTCGCCGGCCATCCCCGGCGCGTCTGCCGGTGCACGCCGCAGGCGGTGCAGCAGTACGGCGCACGGCTCTCAGGGCCGCTCCGCGACCGCATCGATCTCACCGCCGACTTGCCGGCGGTGCCGCTCGCCGCGCTGACCTTCGACGGCAGCGGCGAGGCGACGACTGCGCAGGTGCGGGTCCGCGTCGCCGCCGCCCGCGATCGGCAGGCCCATCGCTATGCGACGCGCGACGCGGCGGTACGGGTGAACGGGGCGCTGCCGGGCCGCGAGATCCGCCGGCACGCGGCCCTGACGCCGGCGGCGCGCCGGCTCGTCGCACAGGCTGCCGATCGGCTGGGCCTGTCGGCGCGCGCCCACGATCGGGTGCTCCGGGTGGCGCGGACTATTGCCGATCTGGCCGACAGAGACGAAGTAGCCGATACCCATGTCGGCGAGGCGCTCCAGTTCCGGGGCACGTGAACCCCACCCATGCATGCCGATGCACGGGGTAGCGCTTGACTTTCGCCGCGCATTCGCCGGCCGCGTGCCTTTTTGGTGTACATCACGGCGACTTCACATGGTAAATTCGCGCGGTTTGCTGTCCCGTCGTTACTCCATCCTCGTCGCCGATCGAGGCACGGGCGTCGTCCGACGGTTCAACGTGAGCCTGCGGCCGGCTCTGGCTACGGTCATCGGCCTGTTCACCCTGCCGGTCCTGATCGGCTTGGGCGCGCGCTGGAGCGCGTCCGCCGAGCTCGACCACCTGCGCACCGCGACCGGCGTCCTCCGTCAGGAGAACGCCAGCTTCCGCGCCGCGACCGGTGAGCTGACGGGACAAATCGCGGAGCTCCAGGACGCCATCGGTGAGCTGAGCGACGCCGGTCGGCTCGACCCGGCGACCCGCACCGCGCTCTCGACGCTCCCCGCCCTGGTCCGCAACCAGGCGAAGGGCGGCTCCGCCTCGGCCGATACGCGAGCCATCGTCGCCGCGGCGACGAGCTCCCCCGAGGATGCGTTCGGCTTGCTGCGCAGCGCGCTCGGCTCGCTCGAGCGGCACCTCAGCGTGACCCGCGCCGACGTGTTGCAGCGCAACGAAGTGGCCCAGGCGACGCCGTCGATCTGGCCGGCGATGGGCTGGCTGACCTCGGGCTTCGGATCGCGCTCGGATCCGTTCACCGGCCGCCCCGATTCGCACCCGGGCCTCGACATCTCCGGCAACCTCGGCGATCCCGTCTACGCGACCGCGGACGGCCGCGTACAGGCCGCCGCGCGCACCGGCGACTACGGCAACCTCGTCGTGATCGAGCACGCCTTCGGTCTGACGACGCGCTACGGGCACCTCTCGAAGATCGCGGTCACACCGGGGACCGACGTCAAGCGCGGCCACGTCATCGGCTACGTCGGCTCGACCGGCCGTTCGACCAGCTCGCACCTGCACTACGAGGTGTGGGCCAACGGCCGGCCGGTGAACCCCCTCAAGCTCCTCGTCGGCCGCCCCGAGTAGGCTGGCGCGCTCGCGCCTCGATCCACTCCGATAAGATAAGATGACTGGATAGTCCTGCCGCGCGGACGCGTGCAGACGGACCCGCATCCGTGATCATCGATACCCTCCTCGCCAAAGTCATCGGAACACAGAACGAGCGCGAGCTGAAGCGCTTGCGCCCCCTGGTCACCGCGATCGGTGAGCGTGAGAGCGCGCTCACGCCGCTGTCGGACACGCGCCTGCACGAGCGCAGCGACGACCTCCGCCGCCGCGCCGACAACGGCGAATCGCTCGACGACCTGCTGCCGGACGCCTTCGCCCTGGTGCGCGAAGCCGGCCGCCGTGCGCTGGGCATGCGGCACTTCGACGTCCAGCTCATCGGTGGCATGGTGCTGCACGGCGGCCGCATCGCCGAGATGAAGACCGGCGAAGGCAAGACGCTGGTCGCGACGCTGCCGGCCTACCTGAACGCGCTCGCCCGCAAGGGCGTGCACGTGGTCACGGTGAACGACTACCTGGCCCGCCGCGACGCCGAGTGGATGGGCCGCATCTACCGGTTCCTGGGCCTCTCCGTTGGCGTCATCCAGCACGATCTCGTCGACGTGGATCGCAAGAACGCCTACGCCTGCGACATCACCTACGGCACCAACAACGAGTTCGGCTTCGACTACCTGCGCGACAACATGAAGTTCGAGCTCGCGCAGTACGTCCAGCGCGCGCACCACTTCGCGATCGTCGACGAAGTCGACAGCATCCTCATCGACGAGGCGCGGACGCCGCTGATCATCTCCGGCCCCGCCGAGGAATCGACCGATCTCTACTACGAGATCGATCGCGTCATCCCCCGCCTGAAGCTCGGCGCGGTGACGCAAGGACAGGTCAAGGCCGAGGAGCGGGAGGCGCTCGAGACCACCGGCGATTACATCGTCGACGAAAAGCACAAGACGGTGCAGCTCACCGAGGGCGGCATGGCCGCCGCCGAAACCGCGCTGGCGCACCGCATGCAGCCTGGCGGCCTCTACGATCCGGTCAACATGCCGCTGCTCCACCACATGCAGCAGGGCCTGCGCGCGCACGCGCTGTTCAAGCTGGATGTCGACTACGTCGTCAAGGACGGCCAGGTCATCATCGTCGACGAGTTCACCGGCCGCCTGATGCCGGGCCGCCGCTGGAGCGATGGGCTGCACCAGGCTGTCGAGGCCAAGGAAAAGGTGAAGATCGAGCGCGAGAACCAGACGCTCGCCACCATCACCCTCCAGAACTACTTCCGCAAGTACACCAAGCTCTCCGGCATGACCGGCACGGCCGACACCGAGGCCGAGGAATTCAACAAGATCTACAAGCTCGACGTCGTGGTCGCGCCGACCAACCGGCCGCTGACCCGCCTCGAGGAGCCCGATCTCGTCTACAAGACCGAAGCGGAGAAGTTCGAGGCCATCGTCGCCGACGTCCTCGAGAAGCAGGAGTCCGGGCGTCCGGTGCTCGTCGGCACGGTCTCGGTCGAGAAGTCGGAGCGGCTCTCGGGCATGCTGCGGCGGCGCGGCGTGAAGCACATCGTGCTGAACGCCAAGTACCACGCGCAGGAAGCCGAGATCGTAGCCCAGGCGGGCCGCTTCGCCGGGGTCACGGTCGCCACCAACATGGCCGGCCGCGGCACCGATATCCTGCTCGGCGGCAACCCCGAGTTCATGGCCCGTCAGCTCGCCCTCGGGGCGGAGGTCGGGCCGGCCGAGCGGCTGCCGAAGTCGGAAGCGCGCTTCGTCGACGACGATGAGTTCGTCTACTTCTTCCACATCGACGCGTTCTACCGCGCCCCCCGCAGCACCTTCGACCCGATCTTCGCGACGCTCAAGGCGCAGTGTGAGGCCGAGCACGACCAGGTGGTGCAGGCCGGCGGCCTGCACATCGTCGGCACCGAGCGGCACGAGTCGCGCCGCATCGACAACCAGCTGCGCGGCCGCGCCGGCCGCCAGGGCGATCCGGGCTCGTCGCGCTTCTACCTCTCGCTCGAGGACGACCTGATGCGTATCTTCGGCACCGCGAACATCCGCGGGCTGATGGAGCGCCTGGGCATGGAGGACGGCGTCCCCATCGAGCACAAGATGGTGACCAAGGCCATCGCGCGGGCGCAGCGTCAGGTCGAAGCGCAGAACTTCTCGATGCGCAAGCACCTGCTCGAGTACGACGACGTCATGAACAAGCAGCGCGAGAACGTCTACGTGCTGCGCCGTCAGCTGCTCGAGTCGAAGATCCAGCTCGAGGACGAGCCGGACCCGGTCGATACGCAGGGCTACCTGATGACGGTTGCCGAGGACGTCGTCGCCACCACCGTCGACGAGTACTGCCCGCCCAACGGCGATCGGGAAAACTGGAACGTCGACGGCCTGAAGGATCGGATCGAGGACGTCTTCGGCCTCGACGCCGCCACGCTCGAGGAGCTCGACGACCCCGGCCTGCGCAACGAAGCCGTTGCAGACACCGTGTGGACCAGCGTCACCGAGGCGTACCACGAGAAAGAGGAGATGGTCGGCAAGGAGGTCTTCCGCGTCCCGGACGACGTCCGGCCGCAGCTCGTGCCGGAGGAGCGCCTTTCGGAGATCGCCGCGGCGCCGGACGACCAGCGGCTGGCGCTCGCCGGCCGCGCCATCCTCGAGCCCATCTGCCGCAGCATCATGCTGCAGATCGTCGACCAGCAGTGGAAGGACCACCTCTACAGCCTCGACCACCTCAAGGAAGGCATCGGCCTGCGCGGCTACGGCCAGCGCGATCCGCTCGTCGAGTACAAGAAGGAAAGCTTCACGCTGTTCCAGGCGATGAAGGGCCGCATCGACGAGGAGATGGTCCGCTACCTGTGGCGGCTCCGTCCCGTCATCAGCAGCGAGGACGGCGGTGCGCCCATCGCGCCGGTGGCGCCGCGGCGTCCCCCGGCCCCCAAGCCGTCGCAGTTGACGTTCAGTGACGCCAAGCAGAATCCGCCTCCGCCCCCGTCCGCGGCATTCGGGGCCATGGGGGCCGGCGCGGCGAACCCGGACGCGCCGCGGCCGGCGCGCGTCGGCGGCGACGACGCGGCGGTCAAGCAGATGCGCCGTGATGAGCCGAAGGTCGGGCGCAACGATCCCTGCCCGTGCGGCAGCGGCAAGAAGTACAAGAAGTGCCACGGGGCCAATCAGTGACGCTGACGCCCATCCCCCACGTGCGCATTGCGAAGGCCGACGCCCTGTGTCGGCCTTTGCTGCATCAGAGCCATCATGTCCACACCTGCTGAAAGCCTCACCGTCGGCCGCTCCCCCGCGGAGCAAATCGAAAAGGGCCTGATCACGGCCCTGACCTTCGACGACGTGCTGCTCGTGCCGCAGCACTCGCCGGTGCTGCCGAGTGCGGTCGACGTCTCGACCCGCTTCACGCGCAACGTCCGCCTGAACGTGCCGCTGGTCAGTGCGGCGATGGACACCGTCACCGAATCCTCGCTGGCTATCGCGATGGCGCAGCAGGGCGCGCTCGGCATCGTCCACAAGAACCTGACCATCGAGGAGCAGGCCAACGAGGTCGACCGGGTCAAGCGCTCCGAGAGCGGGATGATCGTCAACCCGATCACCCTCTCGCCCGAGCACCGGATCTATGAAGCGCTCGAGCTGATGCGGAAGTACCGCATCTCGGGCGAGAGGGTGATCGGGTTGACGATCATCCCGCTCTCGGAGCGCTTGACCCGGTCGACCTCGTTGGCCTGCTCCTCGATGGTCAGGTTCTTGTGGAC
>JANOIR010000152.1:0-22417 GCA_031407765.1 Vicinamibacteraceae bacterium | reverse complement strand
CCGAAGCGGCGGCCACCGACGAGATCGCCGTATCCGATCCGCTGGCCCGGCGTGGCGCGCACGAAGACGGCGCCGTCGCCGACGGCGAGCTGCTCCGCCGGGACACCGAGTCGCTCGGCGGCCATCCGCACGAGCGCCTCGCGGGCGGTGGCGCCGGCCAGTGCGAGATTCGCCTGGTTGAAGTTGGCCGGGTGCGACTGCGCACCGGAAGTCGTGCCCTGATCGGGCGTCAGCGAGGTGTCGCACTGGACGAGGCGAACACGGCTCATCGGCACGACCAGTTCTTCGGCGATCAGCTGCACCTGCGACGTGAAGAGACCCTGACCGAGCTCGCACTTGCCCGTGTAGGCCGTCACCGAGCCATCCGCCATGACGCTGATCCAGCCGTCGAGGGCCTGGGTGCTGCGGCCGTTCATGCCCTGCGCGGCGGCCGTGCCGGGCGACGCGGGGAGGCCGAGCCCGTCAGCCGCGCTGAAGGCGACAACGAGCGCTCCGGAGCGTTTCAGGAAGTCGCGGCGCGAGAACCCGGCCGCCTCGTAGGCGGCGCGCGCGTCCGGCGTCAGGTCCGGCTTCATGCCGTCCTCCCGTCCGCGTAGCGACGAATCGCCGCGAGCATCCGGTTGTGCCCGAAGCAGCGGCAGAGCACCCCGGACAGGGCCTGGCGGATCTCGTCGTCGGTCGCCTTGGGTTTCTGATCGATCAACGCCTTGGCCGAGAGGATGACGCCGCTCAAGCAGAAGCCGCACTGCGACGCCTGCTCGTCGATGAACGCCTGCTGGATCGGATGGGGACGCTCCGACGTGCCGAGCCCCTCGAGCGTGGTGACCTCGACGCCGGCCACGACCTGCACCGGGGTCATGCACGAACGGATCGCCTGGCCTTTCACGATCACCGTGCAGGCGCCGCACTGGCCGAGCCCGCAGCCGAAGCGGGGGCCGCGCAGCGCCAGATCATCGCTGAGCACGTAGAGGAGCGGCGTCGCCGGGTCCGTATCGAGCGTGTGACTGCGGCCGTTGACGCGAAGTGTGATCAGGCTCATCGTCGGACCTTCGAATGTTACGTATCGGCGGAGGCGCGCTGCGATCCTGAGGTTGACGTTGTCTTAATATCCGCGCCCGAACAACGTCCTGAGAACCGGCTCTCTCTCCGACCGACCTGTGGAGTAGACCGGTCGTCAAGAAGGGAAAGGTGAAATGGCAGTCAGCCACAGCTTCATAGCGACGAACGTGTTCTTGAGCACCGATGGGAGCGCCAGCCTCGGCGGGGTGTTGAGACTCAATGGTGCGACACCTGTCAATGTCCACGTTGAAATCGGGCCACCTGCCTCAGCCGGCCGGAGTGAGGCGGTCCTTTTCGGCCCTTTGAGCAATGCCCGAATCACAATCGAGACGTCTGCCCACGAGAACACTGTCATCGCCTTGCGTGCTGGCAGCAAAGTCAGCATCGAATTTGAATCCGCCACACCCATTCCAGGTACTCTAGTGAGTGGACAGACGTTCGCGAGTTTCAGATTCTCGATCTCTCGCAAACTCGAATCATAAGCACAACGCAGGTCTGGCGCGCGACGCGTCGATGCGACGGACCTCGTCGAGCGACTTCATCTTCGCGAGCACGTGCTCAGCGAGACAACAGGCCGGGGAGCGTCCTCATGAAGAGGCGAATGTCGCCGATCTGGGCGGTCGTCGAGATGAACTCGAACGCGGTTGGGCTGACGGACGTCGTGCGGTGCTCGAGAACGGCTCTCAGCGCCGCGGGGAGGATGGGACATTCGTCCAGCAACCCGAGCACGCTGATCCACGCGGTCATGTCGACCATCGCAAGCACGTCGGCGGCGTCGCGAGCGAGCCACGGTGTGCCCGCCTCGAGTTGCTTCACGAGCTGGCGCCGCAGCACGCGGAGTCCGTTGCCGGTGTCGGCGTCGACACATTGAAGATCGGCCAAAGTCGACACGAGCTGATCCGCCACGAACAGGCTGATTTCCTGGTGCAGTACCGACCAGCCCACTTCGAAGGCCGCCACGAGGTCGTGAGCCACGAGGAACGCGTCGGGAGGCAGAGGCGTGTCGAGTTCTCGTGGCGACGACGCACCCTGTGAGGTCGCGCCCGGCCAGCGCGCGGGCCAGCATTCGAGACCCAGGTTGCAGATGCCCGCAGCCGCATCAGACGCTTCCTGGGACGTGAACGGCCGCGACTGAACGGAGGATCCCGCGAGCAGCGTATTCGCGAGGAACGCAAGCTCGCGACTGCGCGTGAGGTACGCGGTCTCGTCGTGGTGCAGCACGAACTCCATCAGCCGCTTCAGGTGCGGGAGCGTCGTGGCTCGAGGAGCCTGTTGCGCGGCTTCGAGCAGCGCCCGCGGCCGTTCCGGCAGCACACCAGCCTCGGCCAGCAGTTCGATGACCGCGTCGATCGATGTGGGGATGTCGTCGTCGCCGCGCGCAGAGACGTCTATCGCGTCGTGGGGTGGCGCACTCGCCGGCGCACCTGCAGTCGTGCCTTCTGGTGAGGTGTCCGCTTCCTCTTCGGCCGCGCGAAAGTAGGCCGTGGCGATGGGCGTGTGTGGCGTGTGTCGCGGCTGCCGCGCCATGTGAAGGAAGGCACGCGAGTCAGCCGGTGTCGCGTAGCCGTGCCGCGATCGCCGTCGCTCCCGTTCGATCGCGACGTCGTGACGGTGCTGCGCCGGCGCCATCAGCAGATCGTCGAGGCCGTCGATCTCCGGCCGGGAGTTGGACAGGCGGCGGCATCCCTGCATCACTGCGTGAAAGTAGTGGTTGTGCTCGGCATCGAGCGCGATGAGGAGCGCGACGGTCGCATCCCACGCATCCGTTCGCCCCGCCCGCACCAGATAGCCGCCCACTTCGCACTCGAGCACGTCAGCGCTCGTCTCGCTGCTCATCATCTCGTGGCGATCCATCGGCTCGTCATCGGTCGATTCCGTCGGTTCGAACGTGCCCGGGTCGAATACACGCAGGTAACGGCAGAGGCCGACGATGACGAGGTGCGTGTCGAGGGCGGCGACGGTGCGTGCGGCCACCGAGTCTCCGGTGTCCACCAGCACGTCGAGCCATTCGCCGAAGCGATCGACGTCGAACTGTTCGTCGCGTCCCGGCTGTGCGGGGCGCCACAGATCGAGGTCGAGCAGGGAAGTGAGCTGCGCGGGCGTGGCAGACGTGACGAGCACGCCGCACGCATCGAGTCCACGGCGCTGAATGAGCTGATGCAGCGTCTCCGGCGCGAGGTGCGGGACGACCCGCGCGAAGACTGGCGTGTCCAGGAGACGCGCGAGCCGATGGTCCACCGAGCCCCCATCGCGGGGCGCCATGTCGCGGTTCGGGATTATCGCCATGGGCCGGCGATGATACCCGTCGTGCGGGGCAACAAACAGTCTTGAAGAGTGGGTGGTGAGAGGGGATACTAGTAATGGGAGTGACGTCCGTCACCCCATCCTGTCGACATCCACCCGGCCCCGGCTGTCATGCGACCAGCCCGGCATGGGTGCGATGATGTCCAACCTGCGTCGTTGATACCGCAGGCGCGGCGCTCCATTGAAAGCCGTGCGACCCGGGAGGCGGAATGCGATGCCTCACGCCGACGCAAGAACTGGCATCGGAACCCTCGGCAGGTCGACGCTGAAGACGCACCCGTGTCCCGGGAGATTCCGCGCCAGGATTCGGCCGCCGTTCACTTCGGCGCCCCACCGGCTGAATGCGAGCCCGAGACCGAGGCCTGTCCGATCCACATTCCGTCGTTCGTATGGCTGAAACAGCTCCTCGACGTTCCCGTTGGCCAGACCGCCGCATTCGTCCGCGATCTCGATGAGCACGCGATCCGCACTGGCAGTGACGCTCAGGCTCACGCCCGTTCGAGGGCGGGTGAACTTGAAGGCGTTCTGCAGCAGATTGGTAACGATCGCCGATAGAATCAGGCGGTCGGCATGCACAGCGACGTCGCTATCGCCCGACTGCACGGTGAGTTGGAGCCCGCGGTTGGCGGCCTCCAGTGCGGCCGGCGGCGTCAGGTCGTTGACGAGCTCGGCGACGCCGACGTGGACGCGGTCCTGGAGACCCTCGCCCAGTCGAACCTCGGCGACCGAACGATTGATGAGGTCCCGAAGCCCCGACAGGCTGCGCTTGAGTACCGCACCCGTGCTGCCGCCGACGCCAACATTTCCCGTGTTGAGCACCTCGAAGGCAACGGTCGCGGCGTTCACCAGGTTTCGGATCTCATGCACGAGGAACCCGAAGCGTTCGCGATCGCTTGGGGCGCCGAAGTCTGCATCGAGCAGCGGGCGCCCCCGTCCGTACTCCGTGACTGCGCTCGCGATTGCCTCGTCGAGGCACCGGTTCAGGATGCGAAAGTCCCCGAGGCTGATGGGTGCGCCCATTTCTATGGCGAGCTCGGTGATGGACTGGCAGACGTCGCCATAGTCATGCACCACTTGTGACACGGTGAATCCCTGCAGCTGCAGGTCGCGCCCGTGCTGGGCGGCGCTTCTGTTGATCGCGAGGTTCGAGCCGAAGTGATTCCGCAGGGCGTCGACCAGTTGATCGAGGAAGCGCGGCACCCCGAACTCCAGTTCCGCCGGCGTTGGAGGCGGCACGGAGCGCACCTCGACTTTCGCCCGGCAGCGGCGGATGAGCTCTTCGCGATTCGCGGCGACAAATTCATGTAGCATCGTGACCTCGCACATAACTCGGTTCTGGTCCAAGGTCCTTCGACGCGCCGCTCACGGTCTGCCGACGCACCGGATCGAGGCCGGTCATCGGGCATTGGACTGGGCCGCGGAGCGCGCGGTTGCGTCGTGTGTGTTGAGCTGGCGTTTTGTTGAGCTGGCGTCTGCTCAGCCGGCGCCGCATCGGACTATAGTTGGCACCTGCCTGGCCAGGCTGTCTCGTTGTGCACACCCCCTTCAGTGTCAGCGAATCCAGGGGTCCGCAGGGAGGGTCCGTCCAACAGGAGGATGTGTGATGCGAACGGTGTCATTCCTTGTCTTGCTCATCGGGATGTCGGGCTTCGGCTTCGGCGCAGGCGCCCAGGATGCCGCCCGTCCCGCACGGCCCGGCGCCGCACCGGGAAGGCCGGCGGTCTATGACGCCAGGGCATTCTTCGCCACGACCTCCTACTCTCTGGCCGGAGGCCTGGCCTGGTCGGCGGACGACCGTGAGCTCCTGGTGTCGTCGGACGAGACCGGCATCTTCAACGCCTACGCGTTGAACGCCGATGGCCGCAAGCGGCCGCTCACCACGTCTACCACGGACTCGACCTACGCGGTCTCCTGGTTTCCGCGCGATGCGCGCATCCTGTTCACCGCGGACAAGGGCGGCAACGAGCTCGATCACCTGTACGTGCGCGAGCTGGACGGCACGACGCGCGACCTGACGCCGGGCGAGAAATCCAAGGCAGGGTTCGAAGACTGGTCGGCCGATCGCAGCGTCTTCTTCGTCAGCACCAACGAGCGCGATCCCAAGGTGTTCGACCTCTATCGCTACGCCACGAAGGACTATCAGCGCAGTCTGGTGTTCCGGAACGATCAGGCGCTCGGCATTGCCGCAGTGTCGCCTGACGGCCGCTACGTCGCGCTGGTCAAGCCGCGCACGAGCGCCGACACGGACCTGTACCTGCTGGACATCAGCAAGCCAGACGCAGCCCCGGCGCTCATCACCAAGCATGAAGGCAACGTGAGCCACGGCGCCTACAGCTTCACCCCCGACAGCAAGCAGCTCGTGTACGCCACGGACGAGCACGGCGAGTTCACGCAGGCGTGGACCTACGATCTGGCCAGCGGCCACAAGGCGCCGCTGGTCACGGCCCGGTGGGACGTCTCCAATGTCGCGTACTCGGACTCGGGCCGCTACCGTATCTCGGCCACGAACGACGATGCCCGCACGGTGATCACCATCCTCGACAGCACGACGGGCAAGGAGCTGAAAGTGCCTGGGCTGCCGCCCGGAGACCTGTCGCAGATCCGGTTCTCACGTGACGAGAAGCGGCTGGCGTTGATGGTGAGCTCGGATACCTCGCCGAACGACGTCTACACCGTCGATCTGGCGGCGGGGCTCAGCGCGCGGCTGACGAAGGCCTTGAACCCGCAGATCAAGGAAGCCGACCTCGTGGCGACCGAGGTGGTGCGCTACAAGAGCTTCGACGGGCTGGAGATCCCCAGCATTCTCTACAAGCCGCACGGCGCATCGGCAACGGCCAAGGCGCCGGCGCTGGTGATGGTGCACGGCGGGCCCGGCGGCCAGAGCCGCACCGGCTACTCGGCGATGGTTCAGCACCTGGTGAACCACGGCTACGCCGTGCTGGCCGCGAACAATCGCGGCTCCTCGGGCTATGGCAAGCGCTTCTACCACCTGGACGACAAGCGCCACGGCGACGTCGATCTCAAGGACATCGTGGCCGGCAAGACCTGGCTGGCGGCGCAGCCGTGGGTGGATGGCCAGCGCATCGGCATCATCGGCGGCTCCTACGGCGGCTACATGGTGGGCGCGGCCCTGGCGTTCGAGCCCGATGTCTTCGACGTCGGCATCAACATCTTCGGGGTGATGAACTGGGTCAGGACCATGGAGAACATTCCGCCCTGGTGGCAGGCCTTCAAGGAGTCCCTCTTCGACGAGATGGGCGACCCGGCCACGCATGCCGAGCGGCATCGCCGCATCTCGCCGCTGTTCCACGCCAAGAACATCAAGGTGCCGCTGCTCGTGGTGCAGGGTGCCAACGATCCGCGCGTGCTGCAGGTCGAGAGCGACGAAATCGTGGCCGCCGTGCGCGGCAACGGTGTGCCGGTGGAGTACGTGCTGTTTGCCGATGAAGGGCACGGGTTCACCAAGCGCGAGAATCGCATCAAGGCGTCGGACGCCTACGTGTCCTTTCTGGACAAGCAGCTGAAGAAAAAGCCCGTTTCCAGTGCGCCCAGCGCGGGTCGACCGTCTGTCTGAGCCGGATCTCGAACTTACCGGCGCGTCAGCGCGACCCGCCGGTGAAAGGGCTCCACCACGGGCTGCTAGCAGCCGCCGGCCGAGCGCGGGCCGTCGGCGGTCGAGTCTCGCCGACGTCAGAGCTTCAACTGGAGGCCGATCCGCACCACGCGCGGCGGCTGCACCGCGGTCACGGTGCGGAAGGTCGGCCCGGTCGCGATGTCTTCCTCGACTTCCAGCCGCAGGTTCGGCAGGTTGAAGGCATCGAGGACCAAGCCGATTCCGCGTCGAGGCCCGACGCTCCATTGCAGCGCGACGCGTGCATCCACGGTGAGGGAGTAGGTGAAGCGCTGGCCGCCACGCGGGTAGGCCTGGACGATCTCGGGTCCCTGCGTGAGCCCGTCGGCGACGACGACGCGTGCGAACGGCTGTCCATCCTGATAGCGCGCAACGAACCAGGCGCCCAGCGGACCCCTTCCCTTGTAGCCGCCGAGAACCTTCATCACGAACGCGCGATCGTAGAAGAGACGCCCTCGCGCGTGGGTGGTCGCGTTCGGCGTCGTGAAGACTTCGCCAAGGAGGCCCTGATCGTTCTCGTTGGCGTGGTAGCCCCGATTGGCCCCTACGCCTTCGCTCAGGTAGGCGCTGCCGCCGAAGCGGAAGAGCCAACGGCCCACATCACGAGCCAGCGTGATCTCCAGTCCCTGATAGCGCGAGGGTGCCTCTTCGCTGTTCGTCAGGGTGTAGGCGTCGCGGAGGAAGCTGGAGGGCGCGCGATCGAAGATCGGCAGCTGCTGGAAGCCTGAGCGACCAGCAATGTCGACCCCGGGGTCCTCAATGAATCTCACCACGTAGTCCGCCGCCGTGACGCCGGTGTTGATGAGCGCGGCGAGATGGCGCTCGCGTCGATCGAGCCCCGTGACGCCCCAGCGCCACGATCCGATCGCTTGCTCGAAGCCAACTCGAAACTCGCCCGTGACGGGCCGGCGGAACCCGGCGTCGATCACGCCCGAACCCGTTGGAGTGCAACACGAGCCGACGGCGGCAATCGGGGTGAGCTCGGACGGGCCATAGCGGAGATCGCCGTCGCGGTCGTCCCAGCGAGACATCACGCCGGCGGGTCCTGACGGATCGCCGACCGCGACGTAGCTCAGGGGCAGTCGGTGACCATACCAGGCGTAGCCCGTCGTGACGACGAGGCTGTCGGCGGGTCGCCAGCGCAGCGTCACTCGAGGTGTCACCGTGAACCAGCGGATTCCGGTGACCGCTCCCGACGCCGAGCCACGGTCGACGTCCGCACGAATCGCCGCCACCATTGTCAGACTGTCGGACAGGCTGATGCGGTCGCTCGCGAACGCGCTCGCGGACGTCGCGCTTCGCTGCGATCGGTCGCCCCGGAATGTCACGTCCCAGACGCGGGCCGGCAGGCCGTTCACGAGCTCGCCGAAGGCGGGCTGAGGTCCGCTGCGGCTATTCAATTCGACTCTGCCCAATGCCCCCCCCACGTGGACCATGTGATCGGCTCCCAGCCAATGGCGAGCGGGAACCGTGAAGCCGGTCTGAATCGTCCAGCGAGTCCGCGACGTACCTGCCGCGGCGACAAGGTCCAGCGGCGGGCCGTCGCGCAGCCGCTCCACGATGCCGCCTGTCGGGTCCGAGCCAGTCTGGGCAGTACTGGTCGCGCGTTCAACGGTGGTTGCGAGTGTCCACAGTGAGAGGGCGCGAAACTGTTCCCAACTGGCGTGCAGCGCGACGGCCCCGTCATGCTGGGTGAGGTTGCGGTCCGCGAAGCGCGCGCGTCCGGGGAACGGGCGGTCCGACCGGACCGCCGCCACCAAGACTCGAAGCTCGGTGTCGCTGCGCGGCACGGCGGCCACGTGAGCCATCGCCGAGGCGACGTGAGGGGCGAAGCCTACCCCATCGCGCTCGATCCGCTCGACCGAGGCGACGCGTCCTGCGAGGAATACGCCAAGGCGCCGAGCCAGCGGCCCTCCGGCCACGATGTCGCCATCGCCGCCGGATCTCAGCCGCGTGATTGGAGGAGTCGAACCGGCGCGGGCTTGTAGCGCGGGGGCCGCAAGGCCGAAACGAACGTCCCCCGACCAGAGCGCCGATGGCCGCCGCAACACCAGATCCACCACTGGTCCCGGACCAGCAGCGGACGGATCGATGCCAGCGGATTGCACGACGATCGCGTCATGCGCGGCCAGAGCCGGGTCGATCGACGGCAAGCCTGCAAACAACGGATCGCCGACCTCGCGACCATCGAGTCTGAAGGCCGTCTGCACCGCGGAGCCGCCCTGCTGGCCTCCCAAGCGGGCCCCCTCGCCTGGCCACTGCCCGCCGCCGTCGATCCGGTCCGCGATCAGGAAGGGATGGGCAGTTTCCAGCAGCGACCACGTCGTCGCGGAGCTGGGCAGGCGTTCGAGCGCGAGCCGGTCGAAGCGCGTCTGGTGCGAGACCACCAGTCGGTCACGCGCCCCGGCTGTTGAAGCCGCCGCCTGCCCGACGGGCGAGAGGAGTACATCGACTGAGACGACATCGCCGGCCGCCACCGTCACGAGACACTCGGCAGGCTGGAAGCCGGGAAGCGAAACGTGGACACGCGCTAGCGGCGGTGGCGCTGGCAGCGAGACGAGAGCCGTGCCCCGCGGGACCTGCGCCGACCGGGCCGCGGCTGCGCCGGCCGCCGACGTCACGTCCACAACGGCCCCCGTCGGCGCTACACCATCGGCAGTCGCGATTCGCACGTCGACGACAGCCAGAGCCCCCTGCGCGACGGCGGCGGCCGGCGACACCAATGACACACAGAGCACGCCCAACGCCAGCCGTGCGTTCCAGGCCGCAGTAGTCATGGCAGAGTCACTCCGTGCCCTGGGCCAACGCGCAGGCGCGACCGGGCACGGCTAGGGCTGGCCGATCAGCGTCAGGCCGACACCGCCGCCGCCGGGCGCTGCGAGAGGTATCAGGGCAAACCGCCCCTTGCCATGGCCGACGGTGACGGCGTGGCCCGACACGATGCCAATGGCGGCGCCAAAGATGATATCGCTCATGTAGTGCTTGTTTTCCTGGACCCGCGAACCGGCGACATACGCCCCGAGCCCATAGGCCGCCGCGCCCACTTTCCAGCCGAAGTGTCGCTGCAGCACGGCTGCGGTCGCGAACGTGCCTGAGGTATGGCCCGAAGGGAACGAGTGCCGGCCGCCATCCGGGCGCTGGCGGTTCACCGCGAACTTGATGCCCTGCGTGAGGGCCGAGTTCACGATCTGTGCTCGCACCAGATCCGCCCCGAGGAGTGACACGCGCGGGTTGTGTGTCGTTCGTCCGAGAGCCCACGTCCCAAAGGCCGCGCCGAACTGCGCGAGCCCGCCGCCCATCACCGCGCCGGGCGCGAACATCGTGTCCAGCGCTTCCGACGCGTGGGCCTCGCGCGTCAACCCGGCGTCCTGCCCACGTACCGCGAGACTGGCGGCGCCGGCCGCGCCGATGACGACCGCCGACTGGCGAGACGCAAGCAGCCGGAAGTCACCGCCGAGATCACGAAACAAGGATCCGAACGACGTGTGTGCCGAGTCGATCGCCTGCGGCGGCGCAGCCGCGCGCCACTCGATCGGCCGCTTCGGTGTGTCCGTCACCTGCTGCAGAGGGGCAGCGGGCGCGACTTGCGCAGAGGCAGAGGATGAGACATCCAGATTCTGGGCCAACGCGGGCGCAGCCGAGAGGGAGAGCATCAAGGCGACGACGATCTTCGGCAATGTGTGAGTCCTATTCGCGAGCCAGCGTTGGCCGGCACGGACTGACCGTGCCCGTCGCCGGATGAAGGCTCGATGACGTACCCGGCTGCGTTCCATCACGATGGATGGCGTGACACACGCGGTGAGCCTGACAGCGCGTCTTCCCTTGGTCCTGGTCGACCAGGGGTCGCAGGACCCCCAGACGACGCGCCCGATCACGTTCGGTTGACGACAAGGTTTCGACTCGTAAGAGGGCCGAAGGCGCCTGAATCCTTCGCGCCGGCGCGAGGCACCGGGGACGGGCGAGGCGCCCGGCGATCCAGGCGCGACACTTCCACCTAGATGAAGGGAGCGTGACGTGAACACGGCACGGGCGGCAGCGGCGTGCCCGGCGGTCGTCACCTCGGTACTACGCGCCAGGATTCGGCATCATCAAGGACGAACGGCCATCGCGACGTCGCGGCCGGCCGTCTCGCGGATCTCGCGCGCAATGGGGATGCCGTAGGCGTCGTCCCCGAGCCGCAGCGCCGCCAGCAGGAGCGTCAACGCGAGGGATCAGTCAGGAGCGGCCGAGCAAGCCGTTTGTGCGCCACCAACTTCGTGAGCACTAACGAGCGCGATCCGAAGGTCTTCGATCTGTATCGATACGCCACGAAGGACTATCAGCGCACCCTGATGTTCCAGAACGATCAGGCGCTCGGCATTGCCGCGGTGTCGCGGCCAAGGATGCCGAGCGGCATCGCCGCATCTCGCCGTTGTTCCACGCCAAGAACATCAAGGTGCCGCTGCTCGTGGTACAGGGTGCCAACGATCCGCGCGTGCTGCAGGTCGAGAGCGACGAAATCGTGGCCGCCGTGCGGGGCAACGGTGTGCCGGTGGAGTACGTGCTGTTTCCCGATGAAGGGCACGGGTTCACCAAGCGCGAGAATCGCATCAAGGCGTCGGACGCCTACGTGTCCTTCCTGGACAAGCAGCTGAAGAAGAAGCCCGACGCGGGCCGCGGTGCGCCTTGAGGACATCTCGTGGCGAGCCGCCCCACTGCCGGGCCCACGCTCTCCGCATCTGAAGGCCGGAACGAAACCCGGCCACCTCCGCCGCGCGCGTCACGCTGGTGCCGTGTTCGAGCGCCTGCCTTGCCCGCTCCAGCCGGATCGCCTGCAGATACTGCAGGGGCGATACGCCCGCCTGCTCGATGAAGAGCCGCAGCAGGTGTCGCTCGGTGGTGTGCCCGGCGTGGGCGAGCGCCGCCATGTTCCAGTCACGCTCGGGCTCATCGAGGATGGCGTCCTGCACGCGATGGACGGTCGCATGCAGATGCCCGCGATGGATGCCAAACGGTGACTGTTCCGGATCCCGATCCGAGCGCCGCAGGTAGACCACCATGTCCTCGGCGACACTGGCCGCCAGCGCCTCGCCGCATTCGCCGGCGATGAGGTGAAGGGCGACATCGATGCCCGCCGTGATGCCGGCACTCGAGGCGACCGGACCATCCACCACGAAGACCCGGTTCTCCACCACAGTCGCTCGGGGTGCCAACGCGCGCAGCGCGGGGAGACACTCGTGGTGCGTGGTGCAGCGCCGGCCGCCGAGCAGCCCGGCCCGTGCCGCCAGCAGCGTGCCCGAGCAGATCGTCACCAGGCGATGGTCCCGGGACTTTCCCTTCAGTGAATCGCCGAGGCGCTGGTTCAGCCAGCGCGCAGTGGTCGTGACTGCGGGCGTCACGTCACTGAGGTGCTCGGTCGGCTGACCGACCACCACGACCCAGGTTGTCGCGCCGAGCTCGCGCGGCAACGGCTCCAGGCCGGCAATCGACAGCCCGACCGACGTGGCCTGCATGTCCGTCGGCGCGGCGAAGCGGAGGCGGAAGCGCGGCGGCAACCCCCGGAGCCCGCGGTGCTGATTCGCCAGGCGGAACGCCTCGGCAGGGCCGGCGATGTCGAGCAGCAACGAGTGCGGCACGATCACGAACAAGACGTCGATCAAGTGGGTGCGCGTGATCATGTGTCCGAAAGTGCTCGAAACCTGTCGGTCCGCGATGCGACAACGCCCCGCAGGGTTGCTACCTTCGCCTAGCAGCCCGTGGTGAAAGTCCCGCGAGGCACCGAGACGGGCGAGGCGCCCGGCGATCAAGGCGCGAGGAGGGAGCATATCGGGAATATGCGACCGACGAGCAACGCCGAGCGCCGGGATGCATCGCCCGTCGAATGCCGTGGGACTTCCACCACGGGCTGCTAGGACATCGGCGTGCCCTGGTCGGGGACGCCATCGCTTTCAGCACAGGGCCACAGATGCGCAGTCAGACGTTCCCGGATCGGGTGGCAGTCACTATGGCATTGTTGTCGCTCTCGTTCTCCCCGTTTTCGGTCACCGACGGCCGGGCCCAGACGCCGCGCGCCGATGCCACTTCTGAGTGGGAGAGTATCGGCGACCCGAGCGTCAAGCCAGGCGACGACTTCTTCGCGTTCGCCAACGGCGCGTGGCTGAAGGCCGCCGTCATCCCGACCGGCCGGGATCGGTGGACGGTCCGTGACGAGATCAACGAGCGCACACGCCGGCAGATTGCGGCGCTTCTCGACGATGCCGCCACGTCGCCCCCTGGCACGCTCGCGCGCAAGGTGGGTGACTACCGCTCGGCCTTCCTGAACCAGTCGGCCATCGAGGAGAAGGGGATCGCGCCGCTGGCTCCCATCCTCGCGCGGATCGACCACGTGGCCGACCGGCTCGCGCTGACGCGCCTGTTGGGCAGTACCATGCGCGCCGACGTCGATCCGCTCAACGCCGGCATCTACACGTCGTCGTCGGTGCTCGGGTTCGCCGTCGAGCACAGCATCCACGGTGAGAAGACCTACAGTGCTTTCCTGGTGCAGGGCGGGCTGGCCCTCGGGGACCGTGACCAGTACCTGAGCGACGATGCTCGTGCCGTGGAGCAGCGCGGTCGCTACCGGCGCTATATCGCCCGGCTGCTGACGCTGGCGGGGTTCGACGACGCCGATCGGCGCGCGCAGGCGGTGCTGGCGCTCGAGACGGCCATCGCCGGGACGCAGGCCACGACGCAGGCCTCGGCGGTCGATCGCAACGCCGACCATCAATGGTCGCGGGCAGACTTCGCGCATCGCGCGCCGGGCCTGGACTGGGACGCCTTCTTCGAGGCGGCGGGGCTCGGCCAGCAGCCGGTGGTCGTCGCCTGGCAGCCCTCGGCCGTGACCGGCGTCGCCGCGCTCGTGGCCTCACGGCCACTCGAGTCCTGGAAAGACTATCTCCGCTTCCGCGCCATCGACGAGTCCGCCGACGTGCTGCCACGGGCCTTCGCCGAGGCCGCCGCCGGTATGCACGGCGACCGGGGATCGCGCGATCAGCGCGCGCTGGCCGTCACCCAGTCGGCCATGGCCGAGGTCATCGGCGAGCTCTACGCCGCGCGCCACTTCGCACCGACCCAGAAGGCGCGGGTCCGCGCCATCATCGCGAACGTCGCGACCGCGTTTCGCGGGCACGTGGCGCGCGTGCCGTGGCTGTCGCCCGCCAGCCGCAAAATCGCGCTGGCCAAGCTCGACGCACTCTACGTCGGCGTCGGATACCCGGACGCGTGGGAGAACTGGAGCGATCTGCGCATCGACCCGAACGACGCGTTCGGCAACGCGCAGCGCGTCGCGGATCGCCAGCGTCGTCACGCGCTGGCGAGGCTCGGCCAGGCCTACGATCCGCACGAGTGGGCGTTGACGCCGCAGACCGTCGGCGCGGTCCTGAACTTCCAGCAGAACGCCTACCTGTTCGCCGCGGCGTTGCTGCAGTCGCCGAAGTACGACGCCACGGCGTCCGATGCCGCGACCTATGGCGCCATCGGCGCGATCATCGGGCACGACATGAGTCACTTCGTCGATGTGCTGGGGGCCGAGTACGAGCCAGACGGCCGCATGCGCCGGTGGTGGACCGCCGACGACGCGGCGGGGTTCGAGGCGGCTGCCGCGCCGATCGTCCGGCAGTTCTCGGAATATGAGCCGCTGCCCGGCCTGCACCTGGACGGGCACCTCACGAAAACGGAGAACGTCGCCGACCTCGCCGGTCTCACCGCCGCCTTCGAAGCCTACCGCGCCTCACTCGGCGTCCGGATCGCGAACAGGGAGGACGTGCGTCGTCAGGACCGGGAGTTCTTCATCGCCTTCGCGCAGGCCTTCGGCGCGAAGTTGAACGAGACGGCGATGCGGGCGCAGCTCGCCAACGACCATGCGCCGGAGAGGTACCGGATGAACACCGTGCGCAACCTCGACGCGTGGTACGAGGCCTTCGACGTGGTCCCCGGGCAGCGGCTGTACCTGGAGCCGAGCGCCCGCGTGCGCATCTGGTAGCGCGCGGAGACGAGTTGCATGCGGGTCACCGTCTGCGAGCTGCCGCACCGGACCGACGCCCTCGCCGACGCGTGGGCGGCGCTGTGCGAGCACACCATGGCCAACCGCTCGCAGCTCGTGCTGCTTCCCGAGTTGGCGATGGCGGAACCCGTCTGGGAGTTCGGGCGCTTCGACGCCGCCCGCTGGGCCGTCCTCGAGACCCTGAACGACATGGGGCTCCGCCGGCTGCCCGAGCTGCACGCCGACTACGTGGTAGGCACGCGACCGGTGCGCCTCGATGGGCGTCGCTTGAACCAGGGATTCCTCTGGTCTCCGGCGGCTGGCGTCCAGCCGCTCCGGAGCAAGTATTTCCTGCCCGACGAGCCAGGCAGTTGGGAGGCGACGTGGTTCGAGAAGGGCGATCCGGTGTTTCCCGCCTTTCGCGCCGGCCCGGCGTCGTTCGGCGTCAACATCTGCACCGAGCTGTGGGCGCTTGAGACGTATGCGGCCTACGCGGCGCTCGGCGTCGATCTGCTGCTGTCGCCACGCGCGACCGCGTTGGACACGACGGCGAAGTGGCTGGCCGTGGGCGTGGTGGGGGCGGTGCGCTCGGGTGCGTTCAGCCTTTCGTCCAATCGTGTCGACACGACCGGCGCAGGCGGCGGCAGCGGGTGGATCATCGATCCGGCCGGTGAGGTCCTGTCCGCCACCTCGGCCGCCGAGCCCTTCGCGACGCGGGATATCGACCTGGCCAAGGCGGCGTGGGCCAAGGACACCTACCCGCGCTACGTGTTCTCGGGATCGTGTCCGTACCGAATGCTTACCAACGGCCTATAGCTCTGGCCGCCCGGGTGGATGCAGTCGGCCCTCGAGTCCGGCGAGCGTGTCGCCAAAGAAATCAACGACGCTCGATGGCGTCAGTCGAGACAGATGTCCCGGAAGGAATAGAGCTGTGTACGCTGCCCGAACGTTTCTGCTGTGTGTGCTCGTGTTCTGCGCGTCGAGTGGGTTGGCGATGGCCCAAGAGGCGCCGATCGTCACAGGGGTGGTCACGACCCGCCCCGATGGCCTCCCGGTCCCGGGGGCCGTGGTGTCGGTCGTCGGCGGCGATGCGACCGCGACCACCGCCACCGTCAACTCGTTCAACGGCATCCAGACGTTCCCCAGCCATTCGCCGTTCGGCATGAACGGCCGGGCGCTGGTCCTCCGCGTCGGTCGCACCTTCTGAGCCGCATCAGCAGCGCGGCAGCGACTTTGCGGTTCAGGACATCAGCGAGTCACGACAATAGTCCAGGGACTTCTTGATCTCGGCGAGGCGAGTGGACCCCTCAGGGACCTTGTACTCGAACTCGATAATCGGGCGGATGTTCCACTTGTTGTCGCGGATGGCCTGCAGGACCTGCCGAATCTGCGTGTCGCCCTGGCCGAACGGGGTGTTCTCGCCGCCGTTGGTCCCGAGCTTCCGGTCCTTCACGTGGATGTGCGGAATGCGATCGTGGTGCTTGGCGATGAAGGGCAGCGGTGAGGCGTTCTGCGTGGCCGTCCAGTGGCCGAGGTCGACGTTCGCCGCGTTGTAGCGGGCCTCGGCGAAGGCCGCCTCGTAGATCGCCGCTGCTGGCTGGGCGTGATGGTGGTAGGCCATGAAAATCTTGTGCTTGTCGGCGAATGCGCCGATGCGCTTCGTGTCCCCGGGCGCCGTGGGCAGTTCCGCCGATACGGCCCGCGCCCCGAGGTCACGCGCCATCTGGAAGAAGTAGTCCACTTCCTCGTCGGACATCGCATACAGGTCGTCGACCTTCAGGATGTCGATCGCGACGCCGGCCTTTTCGTACATCTGCCGGAGGTCCTTCAACTTGCCGGACGGGGCCGACAGGCGCCACGACCGGATGTCGGCCTTCAGCTTGCGCGCGGCCTCGACCTGCTCGGGTGTCGGGGGTGTCGGGGTCGCCCGGCCGCCGCCCTGGCCGCCCTGGGCCATCTGCTGGGGTGTCGGCGCCGCCGCGGCCGTCGCGCGCGCCGCTTCCCGTGCCTTCGCGGCCTCTGCCGCCGCACGGACCGTCGGCGATCCGAGGAAATGCTCGACCGGCTGGGCGCGCAGCTCGAGGGAGCCGACGCCGACCTCCACCACTCGTTTCAGCAGGTCCTCGGCCGCGATGTTGTTGCCCGTGCCGAGGCTGTACGGCACGTTGAGCCCGAGCTGCACGCCGGCCCATTGCGACATCTTCGGTTGAGCCTGCCCGACTGCCGCCGCGGCGAGGTCGCCTCGCAGCAAGGCGCCGATGGCGGGGGCGCCGGCCAGCGCGACCCGTCCGAACTCGCGTCTCGTGTATGACATGCCTCTCGCCTCCTGGTGGGGTAGGAACGTTCCGAGCGAACGATACCAGACGTTCAGCGCCCGCTGTATCCCGGACCCCGCAGGGCACGGCCCGGACGTTCGTTCGTGATCGCTCCGTTGGCCACGACGGCCTTGCCGTTCACGAACACGTGCCGGACACCGATCGAGTAGCGGTTCGGCCGCTCGAACGTGGCCACGTCGGCCACCGTGGCCGGGTCGAACACGACCAGGTCGGCCATCATGCCCGGCCGCACCAGGCCCCGGTCGGTGATGCCGACGCGAATCGCGGCCTGCGACGTCATCTTGCGCACGGCCTCTTCGAGCGTGAGCACGCCGTCCTGCCGCACGTACTTGCCCAGGACGCGCGTGAAGGTGCCCCACGCCCGCGGATGCGACTTGGACGCCGACAACGGTCCGTCCTCGGCGCGCGCGCCGGAGTCGGTGTCGAATGACACCCACGACGTGCGCATCGCCTCGACCACGTCGCTCTCGCGCATGATCGAGATGATGACCGACGACTCCGCCTTGTCGGCGATGACGAGGTCGATGGCGGCATCGCGCGGGTCCTTGCCCATCGCCTTGCCGATCGCGTCGAAGGACATCCCCTCGTATGTGCGCAACGCGGGATCGAGGACCGAGCTGAGCATGACGCCGGCCGGGCCGCCCGAGCCGAACCACTGGTTCTCGAACGGCGCATTCGGGTCGTCCATGTCCCGCTTGACCCGCGCCCGGATGTCGGGATCCTGCAGGCGCGTCAGCATGGCGTCCGTGCCGCCCTCGCGCACCCAGACGGGCAGACACGCGTCGAGGCCGTTGGACGCGCGGTCGTAGGGGTAGATGTTGGCCGACACGCGCAGGCCCTTGGCGCGGGCCGCGTCGATGCGCCGCAGGACCTCGGTCATCTTGCCCCAGTTGGCCTTGTACGCCGTCTTCAGGTGCCAGATCTCGGTCGGGATGTTCGCGCGCTCGGCGATCGCCAGGACCTCGTCGACCGACTCGAACACCTTGTTGGCCTCCGAGCGCTGGTGCGTGATGTAGATGCCGCCGTGTGCCGCCGCCACCTTCGCCAACTCCACGAGCTCGTCAGTGGTGGAGAACCGATTGGGGATGTACTGCAGCGACGAACTCAAGCCCAGCGCGCCGTCTGCCATGGCGGCGTCGACGAGCGCCTTCATCTTCGCCATCTCGTCGGCCGTCGCGACGCGGTCCTCCTTGCCGATCACGTAGTCGCGGAGTCCGCCCGAGCCCACGAACGTGCCCACGTTGATCGCCGTCGTCGCCTTCGCCAGCCGGGCGAAGTACTCGTCGAGCGTCCGCCAGTCCTGCGCGATCGTGAAGAACTCGTAGCTGGCCTTGCGGTCGGCCCTCATCGCGTCATTGACGGGGGCGATCGAGACGCCCTCGCCCGTGATCTCGGTGGTGATGCCCTGCGTGATCTTGCTGGCGGCACGGGAGTCCACCAGCAGGTTGAACTCGGACTGGCCGAGCAGGTCGATGAAGCCTGGCGCAACCACCTGCCCCTCGGCGTCGATGCGTGTGACCGCACGGGCGGACGACAGGTTGCCCATCGCGGTGATGCGGTCGCCGGTGATGCCGACGTCGGCCCGGAACCATGGCGCGCCGGTGCCGTCCACCACGCGGCCGTTGGCGATGATCACGTCGAACGTTCGAGCTTGCGCGGCAGGTGCGACGGCTGACAGGGCCGGTACCTGCGGGGTGCGGCCACACGCGGCAGACAGGACCAGTGCCGCAAGGGCCGCACGGAACGGCCGAGACATCGAAGTACACCGGATCGCGCTCATGGCGCGCAGTCTAAACCGTCCGGCGATTCAGGCGCGCGTCGGGGCGGCCGGGCAGCGCCGCCTACGCGCCCGAGACCTCGGCGATGAAACCGGCGACGTCCCGCTCGATCTGGGCCGGCGGCAGGTCGTAGCGGGCGCGGGTGTCCGGGTGGCCGAGATTGCCGCTGATGACGAAGGCGCGCAGCCCCGCCTGGGCAAGGCGTTTCGCCTGCGCGATACTGAGCCCGCCGACCACCTGCACCGGGGCGGCCTTGCCGACCCGCTCGAAGACGGCGCGGGCCACGTCACCGAGGTAGTCGCTCTCGATGAGCCTGGGATCGGCGCGCCGTGCGTCGGCCTGCAGGTGAACGCCGACGCCGTCCACACCCGCGTCGAGCATGCGGAGAGCGACCTCGCCCGCCTCCGCGGCCGGGCCCTGGTGCGGCACCATGATGTCGGCGAAGGCGAGCCGCGGTAGCTCGGGACCGGCGCGCCTGAACTCGTCGCGGATGGCACAGATGGCCTTCGCCGTAGCCACACCGGCGAGCGCGAGGAAATCGACGATGTTGCCGCCGCCCGCATAGACGGCGCGCGCCTCGAACGCACCGCCATCCATGGTCTTCATGTCGGCCAGCAGGAGCGCCTCGGGAAACTGCTGCCGGAAGGCTGGCACGACGTTCGAGACGCCTTGGTTCTTGAGTAGCGGCGTCCCCATTTCGACGATGCTGACCCCGCCCGCCAGCGCCGCACCGGCAACGGCGCGACCCTGCTCCAGCGTGGCCACGTCGACCGAAATCTGGAACGTGAAGCGGGTCCTGAGCCGATCGAGAACGCGGGCGGAGGCCGGGTGGGTCTCCTTCGGCACCTGCTGGGCCCAGGCCTGGGTGGGGCGCATCATCTCGAAGATGGCCCCGACCGCCAGACCGCCCACGGCGGACCTCCCCGCAGCGTCGAGGAACGATCGCCTGTCGACGTGCCCGTGCGGATATTCGTGAACGCGATCGAGCGGTTCCCGCGGAGAGTCGGACGCTTTCGTACGCTCCATGACCGCAGCTCCTCGAGGCACACATCCCCCACGTCAACCTCGAACGTCTCGCGTCAACTGTGCGGTCCGGGCGCGCGCTCAGCGTGACAATACACCGGGCGAGCTGCTCTAGGGTGATCCCGACTGGGCCGGGCGCGCCGATGGTGGCCCTCCGCGAGCCGGACCACTTTTTGCAACGCGGTCGAGCTATGAGATGTGCGCGCCGTCAATGGCCCCTATTGCTGTTGTGCTTCGGGTTTGCCACCGGTGGATGCGCGACGAGAGCCGTACGAATGAGCGAGACGCCGGAAGAGGCTCATGCGCGAAGCTCTGTGCTCGTGCGGTCGCAGGTCTGGCGTCCGACGAATGTTCCTCGCATGAATGTGAAGGATGGACCACAAGGTGCGGGGGCGTTGCCGTTCCGGGCGACGGTGCGATGCCGGTACGTCGACAAGCAGATCGGCGGCATGTCCCCCAAGTTCCTGTGTGCCATCGGAGAGGGCGACGAAGTCAAAGTGAAATTCGGTGCGACCAACGGCGAGGTGTACGGTGAGGTGCTCGCCACTCGCCTGCTGTGGGCCCTTGGGTTCGGCGCCGATCGGATGTATCCCGTCGACGTCGAATGCCTTGGGTGTCCCGACACGCTTGCCGGCGTCCGCTTGCCGAGCGGCGGAATGCGATTCGATCCAGCGGTCGTCGAACGCAGGATGCCCGGCAGGGAATGGCCTCCTGACGGCAAGCAAGGTTGGGCCTGGAACGATCTCAATGTCGTCAACCCGTCGTTGGGCGGCGCGCCGAAAGCGCATCGCGACGCGCTCAAGCTGCTGGCTGTCTTTCTGCAACACACGGACAGCAAGCCCGACCAGCAACGCGTGCTGTGCTTGGACAAAGCCCATCCTGACTCGCGAGCGTCCTGTCGGCGTCCGTTTCTGATGGTCAGCGACGTTGGGTTGACGTTCGGGCGCGCGAACCGGATGAACTCCAACGAGATGGGAGGTGTCAACCTTCTCGCGTGGCGGGGAACACCCGTATGGAAGGACGATGTGGGATGCACAGGCAATCTGCCCAGATCGTTCACGGGGACACTGGAAGATCCCGTCATCAGCGAGGAGGGACGTCGGCTCCTTGCGAGTCTGCTCAGTCGACTCTCGGATCGTCAGCTTCGTGATCTCTTCGAAGCCGCCCGCGTTCAGCTCCGTTTGCGATCGCCGGAAGATCCGTCGTCGGGATTCGCGACCGTTGAGGAATGGGTCGCAGCGTTCAAGGCGAAGCGCGCTCAAATCATCGAGCGTCGTTGCGCGTGAGCCGTCGCGGTGCCCGACACTCACGCCTCCGGAGGTGCCGGCTTCCGAGGCAGGCGAACCGTCATCGTCGTGCCGTCGATCTCGGACGAAGTCACGGAAATCTGTCCTTCGTGGCTGGCAACGATGGTCCGGGCGATGAAGAGACCCAGCCCGATGCCATTCGCGTCGCCGGTGGCGCCGGGTGAGCGGCGAACGAGCGGCTCGAAGATCGCTTCTTGCGACTCCAGGGGGATCGGGACGCCCCGATTGTGGACCGTCACCACGACGTCACGGCCTGATCCCTGCGCCTCGAGGGCAACGCGGCCGCCGTCGCCGTGCTGAATCGCGTTTCCGATGAGATTCGACAGCACCTGAGCCAATCGGTCGTGGTCCCATTCACCCGTGAGATCGCCGCTCGACGCGAATGTCACCGACGCGCCCGCGTGCGCGGCCTGGGCCTCGAGCACGACTTCCTGGCACAGCCCCTCCAGATCGATGGCCTTTCGTGTCAGCGGAATGGAGCCGCCCAAGCGAGTGACCGTAAGGTCGAGCAGGTCGTCGATCAGGCGCCCCATCCGGTGGGCGCTGCGCAAGATACGCGATGCCACGTTGGCTGAACGTTGATCGCTGTTCGCGGTCATCGTCAGCAAGGCCGCTCCGGCCGCAATCGCGTTGAGAGGATTCCTGAGGTCGTGGCCCAGAATGCCGACGAACTGATCCCTGTAACGATCGGTCGAGGCCGTGTAGCGCGTCATCGACTCCGTCAACGCTTCATCGATCGCCTCATTGAATCGCCGAACGCCGGCGAGGTCTGTCTCGCCGCTCTGCTCGTACAGGCGCAGCACGGAGGCGCGCAGCGCGCGAAACTCGGCGAGTACCTCCGCGTGTGTGAAGCCGTGCCGGATACGCGCATCGGCATGCTGCTGGCCGGACGACGCGAGGGCATGGGCGGCTCCGTGTCCCATCGACTTCCTGGACTGCTCCGTGACGGTCTGGCTGGCCTCCATGTCGGTGACGAGCGC
>JANOIR010000113.1:0-9144 GCA_031407765.1 Vicinamibacteraceae bacterium | reverse complement strand
GCGGCCCGCGGCCGCGCGCGAGAGCGCGGTCGCCGACATACGAGGCCGCTGGCGGCGCCGCCCTCAGCGGCGGCCAACTCGCGCTACTTAGGGCAGGGCGTGTCGGTGAGCGACATCAGCACGACGAGGCCGCTGCGACCCTTGCGCTGCAGCGTGAAGGTGGTGCCGCGCGGTACCAGACTGAAGGTGCCGGCCACGAGCGGCACGTCGGCGATCGGCAGAACCAGCAAGCCCTCGCCGCCGACGACATAGATCAGCGCGTCCGCATCGGGATTGGAGATGTCCTTCAGCGGCTCGCGGATCTGCACGAGGTTGGTGACGGACGTCGCGCCGCACGCGACCTGCGTGGTCTTCGCCGGCTCGCGCGAGCCGAGCATGTTGCGCTCGACGAACTCCGGGATCGCAACCGTGCGCGGCTGCGGGATCTGGAGCGGCCCACGCCCTGAGATCAGATCGGATCGGGTCGGCTCCGGCGGCGGGGGCGGTGGGGGCGGCGGCGGCGCCGCCGACGGCGTCACCTCGATCGGCTCGCCGCCGGCGCGCAGCGCGACGTCGCGCTCGAGCGTGATCGTGGTAGGCGACTCGAAGCGCAGCCGGTAGGTGCCGGCGCGCAGGGCGAGGAACTTCACCGTGCCGGTCGCGTCGGTGGCTGACGCGCGCGTCGCGGGTCCCGTCGCCGTCACCTTCGCGCCAACCAATGGCGCGCCGGTCGAGTCTGTCACTTTGATCGTCATCGTGAGGGTGGCGGATCCACCGGACGAGGGACGGGGCCGCGGCGGCGTGGGCCGTGGGGTTTCGACAGGAGCGGCGGCGGGCGGCTTGGCTGGCGGAGGCGTTGCCGGTGGCGTTTGGGCAGCGAGCCCGGTCGAAACGGTCAGCAGGCCCATCACGAAGAGAGCCGCGGCAGGACGGATCATGCCGGTAACTTACATCGATCTCTGGGCGCCGCGGGAAAAGGAACCCGCGCTCGAGCTACGGCAGGGGGCACGCCAGCAGGTCGTCGAAGTCCGCGCGGGTGTCGAAGCCCGTGGTGCCGTCCCTGCGGTCGATGCGTCCACCGACGAGCCGGATGACCGCCGACATCTGCCCGACGTCGCCGCCAACCAGGCCCGGCCGATGACCACCGCGAAACATCGCCGACAGGTAGTGCCGCAGCGTGCCCAGGCTCAGCCAGCTCGTCGGTCGGGCCCGCGGCACGCCGAAGGCGCGGTAGAGCGTGCGATCCGGGTCGGATACGCGTTGAAGATCAGCGACCCCGAAACGCGCGAAGAACGCCGCGGCCTGCGGCTCGGGGTGCATGTGGACGAAGACCACCGTGGTTCCACTCGCGGCCATCGCGGTTCGTCGGGCCGCGACGTCGGCGACCATCTCCTGACACAGCGGGCAGCCGAAGTGCCGCAGGAAGACGAGCAGCAGTGGGCCGCGGGAAGCGAGCGCCGCGAGCGCGTCGCCGCTGGCGGTCCGTGTCGTCGAGAGCGTGAGGTCCGGAGTGGGCGAAGACATGAACGCGACCTTCGAGGCGTAATCGCGAGTGTACGCCAGGTGGCCGGATACGGACGGCCTGCCGTCCGCTACCGTCCTCTAGACGGTACCGTCATCCCCCCACAATCGCGAAACGCCTGAGATTTTAGCGGGACCGTGAAGGCACGGCCATTGCACGGGCGTGCCCGATCCCCAGCGGGCGCCGTCTATGACGTGCGGCGCGAGACCACTTGTAAAGCAGGGGGCGTTTGTCGTGAAGCTCATCGGTTCGCTGGTGTCCCTCGTCTTCCTGTTCATCATCGGCGGCCACTCTGTGGCGGCCGGGGCTCAACTGGCGTCCAAAGAGGACGCCTCGGTGAGCTCCACGGAGACGGGCTGGGCGTTGAGCAATGCCCTCATCACCTACGCCATCGGGTTCGACGCCAACGGCGATCTCATCGTCCAGGACCTGCGCCGCACCGGGCAGGCCCGATCCTGGCGTCCCGCGGCCGTCCGCGACACCGTCCTTCGCATCGACGACCGCGAGCTCGGGCTCACCCGCAGCAACGCCGCCGGCTTCCGCCACGTCAACATGGACGTCGCCGATGTCGGCACCGGCCTCGAGCTGCGCCTGACCTTCGAGAACCTGCGCGACGGCCTGCGCGCCCGCCGCATCTACGCCGTCTATCCGCAGGTCGCGATCATCGAGATGTGGACGGAGCTCGAGTCGCTCAACGGGCGATCCAGCAGCGTCAGCGATCTCGTCTCCCTGCAGCTCGTGGTCGACGGCGCGCTCGTCACCACCGTCGACGGCCTCACCGGGCCGGCCGAAACCGGCGGCGCCTTCACGGTGCACCACCGGCTCGTCTCGGAGGACGAGCCGATCGTGCTCGAGGCGCACGGGCGATCGACGCAGCGCACCCTGCCGCTGGTGGCGGTGGCGGCCGCGCAGGGCACACTGGTGAGCGGCCTGCTGTGGTCGGGCGCGTGGCGCATGGACATCAACGCCAAGCCGGGCGGTCGCTCCGAGCTCACGGCATGGCTGTCGGCGACGACGACCGCGGTCACGCCGACGCGATCGGTGACCATGCCGCATGCCATCGTCGGCCTGGTCGAAGGCGACGAAGGCCAGGTCGCGCCGGCCGTGCACCGCTTCATCGTCAGCGCGCTCCGCGGCGGACGCCTGCTCGAGCCGCTCGTCACCTACAACACCTGGTTCTCGACCGGCACCCGGATCGACGAAGAACTGATCGAGGCGGAGATGCAGGCCGCGGCTGCGGCCGGGGCCGAGCTGTTCGAGCTCGACGCCGGCTGGTACGAGGGCGCCGGGGAAAGGGATGACTTCGACTTCGCGTCCGGCCTCGGGAGCTTCCGCGTCGACACGGACAAGTTCCCGCGCGGCCTGCGCCCGCTCGCCGATCGCGCCCACGGCCTCGGCATGAAGTTCGGCGTCTGGGTCGAGCCCGAGCGCGTCGACCTGCGCACCGTCGGCCAGCCGGGCCTGGCGCGCGAGGAATGGCTGCAGCAGGAAAACGGCCTCTACGAGCCCGGTGTGCCGAACGCCGAGGCCCGTACCGCGATGCTCGACCTCGGCAACGTCGAGGCGCGCGACTGGCTGCTCGAGAAGCTGAGCGTGCTCATCACCGAGTCGGGCGCCGACCACATCAAGTGGGACAACAACATCTGGGTCAACAACACCCGCCGGCTGGCCGGCGCCGGAGCCAACGACGGCAACTTCCGCCACGTGGACGGCCTCTACGCGGTGCTCGCCGCCCTGCGCGAGCGCTTCCCCTGGCTCCTGATCGAGAACTGCTCCGGCGGCGGCAATCGCCTCGATCTCGGCCTGATGCGGTATACCGACGCCGGCTGGATGGACGATCGCACGTCGCCCTCGGCGCACGTCCGCCACAACCTGCAGGGGCTGACGACGTTCCTGCCGCCCGCCTACCTCCTCTCCTATCTGCTGCACCACGCCGACGAACCGATGCACGACGCGGCCGACCTCTCGCTCTACGCGCGCAGCCGCATGCCCGGCGTCTTCGGCCTGTCCTTCCCGCCCGACAGCCTCGACGAGACCGATCTCGGGCGTCTGCGCATCGAGACGGATCGCTGGAAGGCGCTGCGCAGCCTGCAGCAGACGGCGAGCGCGGTGCTGGTCTCGCCACAGGTCCTGGGGCCACAGTCCGGCCCTTGGGACGGCACCCTCCTCGTCTCTCCGGGGCTCGATCAGGCGGTGCTCTACGCCTTCCAGAACGACGGCGAAGTTCCTGCAGTGAACATGCGCATGCGCGGGCTCGACCGCACCTTCGAGTACGCCGTGCGATCGGATCGCGACGGCGATCTCGGCGTGATGACCGGCGCCAGCCTGATGGACGACGGCCTCGAGCTGTTCGCCGCGGAGAGCACGGGCGCCCACCTCCTGACGTTCTCGCGGCTGACCGCTCAAGAAGCGCGCCGGCGCCGGCTGACGCGAAAGTAGGCGGCCGGTCGTCGACGGCTGGACGCGTTCGCTCTCGCGCGCATATCATCGGCTTCCCCCTTCTCTGATCCGCCGCGTCACGCGGCGGCGGGAGCCGTGCATGACGCGAACGTTCGTGGTGGTGGCCCTTCTTGCGTGTGCCGTCCCGGCCCGCGCGCAGATCGTGCGGGTCAGCGTGTCGACGGCCGGCGTCGAGGGCAACGGCGTCAGCGGCAACCCGGCGATCAGCGGCGACGGACGGTTCGTCGCCTTCGCGTCGGCCGCGACGAACCTCGTCGCCGGTGATACCAACGGCCTCACCGACGTCTTCCTGCGCGATCGCGACACCGACACCGACGGCGTCTTCGACGAACCCGCGGCGGTGGCCACCACGCGACTGAGCGTGGGACAGGGCGGCGTGCAGAGCGACGGCATCAGCGTCAATCCGGTGATGACGCCGGATGCGCGCTACGTCTGCTTCATCTCGACCGCGTCGGCCCTGGTGCCGGGCACCGGCGGCGGCATCTTCCAGGTCTATCGCCTGGATCGCGCGACCGGCGAGCTCCTGGTGATGAGCAGTAGTAACGGCGGCGCCCGCCCGGGAAACCGTGACTCGCTCGCGCCCTCGATCAGCGACGACGGCGAATGGGTGGCCTTCCAGTCCACGTCCACCAACTGGGTCAGCTTCGATCCCCCGCCGCCGACGTCCCAGATCTACATGCGCTTCGTGCCGCACAGTGTCCTGCTGCGTCTGTCGCCCGACACCGCCCAGCCGACGCATTTCATGGAGCCGAGCGTCGGTCCCGGTGGATGGCTGGTCGTGTATCGATCGGTCCTTGCCCCACCGGCCGCGCCGATCTTCCGGCTCGAGACGTACGAACGGGCCGGCGTCTTCCAGCGGCGGCCCGACGATTTCCAGAACTGGGCCTTTGCGCGGCTGTCGGCGTCGGGGCGGCAGGTGACCGGACAGACGGGATCGGACCTTCGACGCCAGCCGGTGAGCCTCGGACCGGAGTCTGCGGTCAGCGTGCCGCTGATCCTGGCCGGCCCGGTTGCCTCGTCGCCGAGCGCGCGCTACCAGCTCTCGGCCAACGGCACGGTGACCGACTTCGACCTCGGGCAGTCGCGCCCGCTCGCCTTCGAGACCAACGGCGCCGCCTTCGACCGCAACGACCGGTGGCTGGCGTTCGCCAGCCCCATGGCGTCGCTGCTGCCCGGAGGGGCCGATGCGAACGGCGTCAGCGACGTCTTCGTGCTCGACCTGCCGAACGCCCTGGACGCCGACGACGATGGTCTGGACGACGGCTGGGAGACCTTCTTCACCGCTGCTGACCCTTCCGCCGATCTCGACGGCGACGGCGCCAGCAACGCCCAGGAGTTCGCCGCCGGCACGCATCCTCGTGGGACGCAGAATAAATTCCTGGCCGAAGGCGCCACCGGCTGGTTCTTCCATACCGTCGTCACCCTCGCCAACCCAGACTCCGCCGCGGCGGCGACAGCGGTGCTGACCTTCAACACGTCGGTGGGCACCCGCGTCCGACGCAGCGTCACCGTGCCGGCCGGCCGATCGGTGCCGGTGCGCGTCGACGGCGTGCCCGGCCTCGAAGAGGCCGAGATGTCCACGTCCATCGACAGCGATCGACCGCTCGGCGTTTCGCGCACGATGGCCTGGGACTATCGGCGCACGTTCGGGCCGCGCGGCTTCGGCCTGCACCTCGAGACGGCCGCATCCGCGCCGTCGCCGACCTGGTTCCTGGCCGAAGGATCGACGGTGCTCGGCTTCGACCTCTTCTACCTGCTGCAGAACCCGCAGGCCACCGCGACGCAGGCCACGGTACGGTTCCTCCTGCCCAGCGGGCAGACGATCACGCGGACGTATGACCTCGCGCCGGGCAGCCGGACCACCGTCTACGTGAACGGCATACCCGGGCTCGAGGAAACAGACGTCGCTGGCGAGATCACCGCGGTCGCGCCGATCGTGGTCGAGCGGGCGATGTATCGCAGTTCGCCGGACGAACCTTTGCGGCTCGGCCACGCGTCCATGGGCGTGCCGGCCGCCGCGACCGAGTGGTTCCTCGCCGAGGGGGCGACCGGCGCCTTCTTCGACCTCTACGTCCTGATTGCCAACCCGGGCGCCAGCGACGCCGCGGTCGACGTGCGCTTCGCCAGGCCCGACGGTTCGCTGGTGACGCGCCAGTACACCGTCGCCGCGCACAGCCGCTTCAGCATCTACGTGGACGGCATCGCCGAGGTCGCCAACACGTCGGTGGCGACGACCGTCACGTCGACCAACGCCGTGCCGATCGTGGTCGAGCGTGCGATGTACTGGCCCGGTGGCTTCTTCGACTACTACGAATCGCACGGATCTGCCGGCAGCACCAGCACGGCGCAGCGCTGGGTGGTGGCCGGCGCGGAGAACAATTCGCCTCTGAGCACGCAGAGCTTCGTGCTGATCGCCAACACCGAGAACCGGGCCGGGACGGCACGCCTGACCTTCCTGTATCCCGAGCCGGTGCCGGCGGCGGCGCCGATCGACGTCGTCCTGCCGCCGAACAGCCGGACGACTGTGGCGGTTCCCGGCGGACAGTTCCCCGTGGTGTCCTACTTCGGCGTGCTCGTCGAGAGCGTCGGCACGTCACCGGTGGACCTGGTGGTCGAGAGCGCCGTCTATCGGACCTTGTCCGGCGGCCCGCTCTGGGGCTCCGGCGGCAACGCCCTGGCGACGCCGCTGCCGTGACGGAGGATGTGCGATGGGCGATCGATCGGCCGTGATCCGCGGGCTGGCGCGCCGGGCCTTCCTGCAGCTCTCGGTGGCGGGTTCCGGCGCCTTCGGCGTGCGCGAGTTGTTCGCCGCCGAGCCGCTGACCGAGGTCCAAGCCGCGCTGCGCCAGCCGGCGCCTGCGCGGGCTCCGGCCCCGACGTTCGGCGTCCCCTACACCGGCGATCGCCTGCAGCGCATCGCGTTCCCGCTCGGCGGCCTCGGCGCCGGCATGGTCTGCCTGGAAGGCACGGGCGCGTTCTCGCACCTCTCGGTGCGACACCAGCCCGACGTCTTCAACAGCCCGCTGATGTTCGCCGCGCTCGGCGTCAAAGGCCAGCCGGAGCTGGCCCGCGTGCTCGAGGCGCCGGTCCCCGAGTGGAAGCTGTTCGGCGGCCCGGGCACCGCCAACGGCTCCGGCGGCACCTCCTACGGCCTGCCGCGGCTGGCGAGCGGCACCTTCCTGGCGCGCTTTCCGTTCGCGATGGCCGTGATGCGCGATCGCCGGCCGGCGATCGAAGTCACGCTGACCGGGTGGAGCCCGTTCGAGCCGGGCGATCCCGACGCCTCGAGCCTGCCCGTCGCCGGCCTCGAGTACCGCCTCGTCAACCGCGGACGGACACGGCTCGACGCGGTGTTCTCGTTCCACGCCCGCAACGTCATGGGCATGCGCGACAAGCCGCAGGCGGTGCGCGCGCTCGACGGCGGGTTCGAGCTGTGGGGTGCCGGCGACAAGGACAAGCCGTGGGAGCAAGGCAGCTTCGCCGTCGTCGCCGACGAGCCGGGCACGACGGTCGATCACGCCTGGTTCCGCGGAGGGTGGTGGGATCCGCTGACGCTGACGTGGAAGGCGGTGACCGACGCGGCGACGGTCGCGCGTCCACCGGTCACGGAGGGCCAGCCGGCACCGGGTGCGTCGCTGTACGTGCCGGTCACGCTCGAGCCTGGAGCCGCTCGCACGATTCGCGTCAAGCTGGCGTGGTACGTGCCGCTCAGCAACCTGCGCAGCGGCAAGGATCCGGCCGGCGCCGCCACCGATCCCGACAAAGGTCGCTTCCGCGCCTGGTACGCCGGGCGCTTTGACAGCCTCGCCGCGCTCGTCGCGCACTGGCGCACCGAGTACGACGGCCTGCGCGCGCGCTCGCTGCGCTTCAGCGAGTGCCTGCACGACTCGACGCTGCCGCCCGAGGTGATCGAAGCGGTGGCCGCCAATCTCTCGATCCTGAAGTCGCCGACCGTGCTGCGGCAGGACGACGGACGGATGTGGGCTTGGGAGGGCTGCAACGACGCCGCTGGCTGCTGCCACGGCACCTGCACGCACGTCTGGAATTACGCGCAGGCGGTGCCGCACCTGTTCCCGTCGCTCGAGCGCTCGCTGCGCGAGACCGAGTTCGGACCGTCGCAGGCCGAGACCGGGCACCAGATGTTTCGCGCCGCGCTGCCGATCCGACCGCTCGAGCACGACTTCCACGCCGCCGCCGACGGACAGCTCGGCGGCATCCTCAAGGTGCACCGCGACTGGCGCATCAGCGGCGACACCGAGTGGCTGCGCCGGCTGTGGCCGAAGGTGACGAAGAGCCTCGACTACTGCATCGCGACCTGGGATCCGCAGCTGAAGGGCATCATCGAGGAGCCGCACCACAACACTTACGACATCGAGTTCTGGGGCCCGAACGGGATGTGCACCAGCTTCTACCTCGGTGCGCTGCAGGCCGCCATCGCCATGGGCACCGCGCTCGGCGCCGATGTGGCGCGCTATCGCGAGCTGGTCGCCAAGGGTACGGCCTTTACCGAAAAGGATCTCTACAACGGCGAGTACTTCATCCAGAAGATCCAGTGGGAAGGCTTGAAGGCCGGCAGTCCCACCGACGCCAAGAGCCTGGTCGGCGAGTACTCGCCTGAGGCGATCGCACTGCTGAAGCAGGAAGGACCGAAGTACCAATACGGCGACGGCTGCCTGGCCGACGGCGTGCTCGGATCGTGGATGGCGCTGGTGTGCGGCGTCGGTCAGGTGCTCGATCGCGCCAAGGTCGAGAGCCACCTGCAGGCGGTGCACAAGCACAACCTCCGGCGCGATCTCTCGACGCACGCCAATCCGCAGCGGCCGTCGTTCGCGGCCGGCAAGGACGGCGGCCTGCTGATCTGCACCTGGCCGCGCGGCGGCAAGCTGACGCTGCCGTTCGTGTACTCCGATGAAGTGTGGACCGGGATCGAATACCAGGTGGCCTCGCACCTGATGCTGCTCGGCCACGTCGCCGAGGGCCTCGAGATCGTGCGTGTCGCCCGCGCCCGCTACGACGGCCGCGTGCGCAACCCGTTCAACGAATACGAGTGCGGCCACTTCTATGCCCGCGCGCTGGCGTCGTACGCACTGCTGCAAGGCATGACTGGCGCGCGCTACGACGCCATCGACAAGGTGCTGTACCTGGAGCCGCGCGTCGCCGGCGATTTCCGCGCGTTCCTCGCG
>JANOIR010000112.1:0-2165 GCA_031407765.1 Vicinamibacteraceae bacterium | reverse complement strand
GCCAATGCCTACCTCGCCGTCGACGGCGGGCTCGAGATCGTGCCCGTCATCAACAAGATCGACCTGCCCGGGGCGCAGATCGACGAGTGCAGGCGGCAGATCGAGGAGATCATCGGCCTCGACGCCTCCAACGCGATCCTGGCCTCGGCCAAGTCGGGCATCGGCGTCGTCGACGCCCTCGAGGCGATCGTCGAGCGGATGCCGCCGCCGACGGGCAATCACGACGCGCCGCTCAAGGCGCTGATCTTCGACTCGTGGTACGACCCGTATCGCGGCGTGGTCGTGCTGATCCGGGTCATCGACGGCGCCATCCGCCCGGGCATGAAGATCCGCTTCATGATCGCCGAGCTGGACTACGAGGTCGAGGCGCTCGGCGTCCTCTCGCCGCGGCCGCTCGCGGTCCAGGAGCTGGCGGCCGGCGAAGTCGGCTTCCTCGCCGCCGGGATCAAGAACGTCACCGACGCCAAGATCGGCGACACCGTGACCGAGACGGCACGGCGCGCCGCGTCGCCGCTCGCCGGCTTCCGCGAGATGAAGCCGATGGTCTTCGCCGGTCTCTACCCGACCGAGAGCCACGCCTACGCCGAGCTGCGCGACGCGCTCGAGAAGCTGCGCCTGAACGATTCGGCCTTCGTCTTCGAGCCCGAGACCTCGATCGCCCTCGGCTTCGGCTTCCGCTGCGGCTTCCTGGGCCTGCTGCACATGGAGATCGTGCAGGAGCGGCTCGAGCGCGAGTTCAACATGGAGCTCATCACCACGGCGCCGGGCGTGCTCTATCGCGTCACGACGACCGACGGCACGGTGATCGAGGTCGACAACCCGTCCAAGCTGCCGGACGCGTCACACATCAAGATGATCGAGGAGCCGATCATCACCGCGTTGATCCTGACGCCGTCGGAGTTCGTCGGCGGCCTGCTCCAGCTCTGTCAGGAGAAGCGCGGCGTCCAGAAGGCGCTCGAGTTCAAGGCCAGCGACCGCGTCCTCATCACCTACGAGCTGCCGTTCAACGAGGTGGTGCTCGACTTCTACGATCGACTGAAGACGCTGTCGAAAGGCTACGCCTCGCTCGACTACCACGTCAGCGGCTACTGGGAGTCGCCGCTCGTGAAGCTCGACATGCTGGTCAATGCCGACGAGGTCGACGCGCTCTCGGTCATCGTGCACAAGGACACGGCCTACGAACGCGGCCGCGCCCTGGCCTCGAAGATGCGCGAGTTGATCCCGCGGCAGATGTTCGAGATCGCCATCCAGGCGGCGATCGGCGGCCGCATCGTGGCGCGCGAGTCGGTCAAGGCGCTGCGCAAGAACGTGCTGGCCAAGTGCTACGGCGGCGACATCAGCCGCAAGCGCAAGCTGCTCGAGAAGCAGAAGGAAGGCAAGAAGCGGATGAAGCGGGTCGGCGCCGTGGAGATCCCGCAGGAAGCCTTCCTGGCGGTCCTCAAGGTGGGCAGCGGCGGGGGAGACTGAGGCGTCATGAGCGAGACCTACCAGAAGTCGCCGGTGCGCGAGTACTTCGAGTCGATCGTCATCGCGGTGATCCTGGCGCTGTTCGTGCGGACGTTCGTCGTGCAGGCATTCAAGATCCCGAGCGGCTCGATGGAGGACAATCTCCTCATCGGCGATCACCTGCTGGTCAACAAGTTCATCTACGGCGGCGCCCCGACCGCGGTCGAGCGTGCGCTGCTGCCGGTACGCGACATCCACCGCGGCGACGTCATCGTGTTCAAGTTCCCGCAGGAGCCCGACCGCGATTTCATCAAGCGGGTCATCGGCCTGCCGGGCGAGACGGTGGAGCTGCGGCGCAAGGCCGTCTACGTGAACGGCCAGAAGATCGACGAAGCGCCGTTCCATCTCAAGCTCAAGTACGCGGTGCCGTCCGAGGGCGCCCCGCAGCACGACAAGGTCGACAGCTACGGGCCGGTGACCGTCCCGACGGGGCACTACTTCGTGATGGGCGACAACCGCGACGACTCCGCCGACAGCCGCTTCTGGGGTTTCCTGCCGGCGACCTACGTCAAGGGCCGGGCGATGACGATCTACTTCTCCTACGATCCCGACGCCCCCGGCGCCGCCAGCGTGATCACCTCGATCCGCTGGGGCCGGCTGCTCCGCCAGGTGCACTAGACTGGTTGGCGGCCGCGCTCTCACGCGCGGCCGCGGGCCGC
>JANOIR010000093.1:0-3918 GCA_031407765.1 Vicinamibacteraceae bacterium | reverse complement strand
CCGAAGCTCGAAGCCGGCGCGCCGTCGGAAGTCCTGGCGGTGACCGACCCGGCGATCGGCGATCGCATGGGTCTCGACATCGGCCCGGTGACGACGAAGGCCTACGCCGCGCTGGTCGCCACCGCGAAGACCGTGGTCTGGAATGGCCCGATGGGCGTGTTCGAGATCGACGCGTTCGCCAAGGGCACCAATGCGGTGGCCGAGGCCGTCGCCAGCGTGAAGGGCACGACGATCATCGGCGGCGGCGACTCCATCGCCGCAGTGGTCAATGCCGGCGTCGCCGCTCGCATCAGCCATATCTCGACGGGCGGCGGCGCGTCGCTCGAGTTCCTCGGCGGCCAGACCCTGCCCGGCGTCGCCGCCCTCCCGCAAAAGCAGGCGACCTAGCGGAGCCCAGGAGCCGACCCATGACGCGCACGCCCTTTCTCGCCGCCAACTGGAAGCTGTTCAAGACGGTGCAGGATGCCGTCGTCTACGCCAAGGAGTTCCGGGCGCTGGTCAAGGACCTCGACGGCGTCGAGATCGTGATCGCGCCGCCGTTCACCGCGCTCCACGCGGTGGCCGAGGCCTCGCGCAACACCATCGTCGGCGTCGCCGGCCAGGACGTCTACTGGGAGACGGAAGGGGCCTTCACCGGCGAGATCAGCGCCGGCATGCTGAAGGAGGCCGGGGCCGAGTTCGCCATCATCGGCCATTCCGAGCGGCGCCGGCTCTTTGGCGATACCGATGAGATCGTCAACCGCAAGACGCTGGCGGCGATCCAGGGCGCGCTGTGCCCCATCGTCTGCGTCGGCGAAACGCTCGAGGAGCGCGAGGCCAGCCGCACCCTCGAGGTGCTCGACCGCCAGGTCAAGGCCGGCCTCGACGGGCTCTCGGCCGAGCAGGTCGCCGACCTGGTGCTGGCCTACGAGCCGGTGTGGGCGATCGGCACCGGCCGCAACGCCACGCCCGAGCAGGCCGGCGAGGCACACGCCCACATCCGCGAGCGGCTGAAGCAGTGGTTCGGCGCGGACGCGGCCGAAAAGTGCCACATCCTCTACGGCGGCAGCGTCAAGCCGGACAACGTCGGCGCGCTGGCCCGGCTGCCGGACATCGACGGCGCCCTGGTCGGCGGAGCCAGCCTCGACCCGCGCGGTTTCGCCAAGATCGTGACCAACTTCCAGGCCGGACGAGCCTGACGCAGGCCGCGGTATACTTGGACGTTATGCTCTACTACTTCGTCGCGACCGTCTACGTCCTGGTCTGCTTCCTGCTCCTGATCGTCGTCCTGCTTCAGCAGGGCAAGGGCGGGGACATGGCGAGCGCGTTCGGTGGCGGCGGGAGCCAGACCGCCTTCGGCGCGCGCCAGGGCGCAACGGTCCTCTCCAAGGCGACCGCGGTGCTGGGCGGGCTGTTCATGATCGGCGCGATCGGGCTGGCTTACCTCGGCAACACGGGGACGTCGCTCCTCGGCGGCATCGACGCCCCAGCGCCGCCAGCAGCGACCAAGCCCGCCACGCCGATCGTCCCGACGCCGTCGCCGGGGACCCCTGCTGGTGCGCCGCCGGCCGGCGGCCCGGCGCAGACGGTGCCGCCGCCGATCGCTCCGGCCGGTACACCGACGGCACCGCCCGCGGGTGCGACGTCGAGCCAGGCTCCGGCAGCGCCGACGGCAACGCCGGCCCCGGCGCCGGTCGAGGCGCCGAGGCCGAAGCCGTAAGCCTGTCGGTCGGAGGGGCGGGCCGCCCGGTCCGCCCGCAACGTCCGCCTCGCTACTTCTCCCGCTTCGCGACGATGTCGAAATCGAAGCTCTGACCACCCGCCACCGCCGAGACCTTGAGGGGAATCTCGTCACCCTTCACGGTGCCGGTGTAGCTCAGCTTGATTTCGTTCCCGTCGAAATTGCGGGTCACCTTGAAGGCGATGGCGTCGCCCTTCAGCGTGCCCTCTTCGATCTTGGCGGGCTCCGGCGCCATCGAGCTGGTCACCGTCCCCGTCACGGCCTCGCCATTCACCTCGAAGGTGAAGACGTTGGTCCGGCTGTTGCCGTCCGGGCCCTGGAACTCCGACTTCCACTTGCCCGTGATGTCGGCGGCGAAGGCCGTCGCCGCCATCGCCACGCTGCAGGCCATGGCCGCGAGCCTGCCCACCAGTTGCCGTCTGCTAATCATGCTGGCTTCTCCTCGTGTGCGCCCGATGGCCGATTCCCCGGGGCCGAGCGGACCAGCATAGCGCGACCGGCTCCGACGTCGCGCTTGACGGTCAATGCGGGTGCGGACACGGAGCTGGTTTGACGAACGTTCGGGATGATCGTCACCTTCGATCAGCCGGGCGCCGTCGAACGCGCGATGAACGCGCGTGCGTCGACGTCAGTAACCGGAGCACGGCCTGCGCGTACTGATCGAACGGGCGCCGCGTTCCGAACGTCCAAGTCGTACCAACGGATGTCTCGCGGGCGTCGTCTAACAGAGGACCCGGCCTCCGCATCAGCCTGACAGAGGCCGGCGCCCCACTCGGGTCGCAGTGGTGTCTCGAATGTTCGCGAACGGTCATTGACCGTTTTCGGAATTCGGCGGAGCTGTGCGCACGAGGGGCGGTCGCGCTGCGTAGAAAGCGTGAGGAGCTGCCATGGTGCGATGCGAAGTGATGACGGCAGGCCTGCTCGACGGGCTCCTGCGCAGTGCCGTGGTCGAGATGCCGCCCGGCGATTCGCTGCAGGTGGTCGAGCTCCTCGATCCGACGACAGCACGGGTTAACCAGGGTCGGTTCGTCCTCGTTGTACACCAGAGACGCACGCGCCGCGACACCACGCCCCGCTGCGGCGGAGCGCTGCGATTCGGGCCGGTGGACATTCTTCTCAGCAGGAGGCCAGCGTGATTCCGATGTTGCTCTGCGCGCTCGTCGCGGCGGTCGTCGCCGCACCTTTGCCCGAAGGCGGTGGCCGATGGCCGTCGCCCGCCACGCGCTGTGAGGACATGTCGGCCGCCCTGCACATCGCGACGGCCCTTCGCCCGATCGTCGTGGACATGTGCCGGCGGGCGCCGACGTTCCGGCACCAGGTGGCGCGGTTGGCCAGCGCGCCCGCACTCGACGTGACCGTCGAGCGCGCGCCGATTCCGCGGACGGCCACCTGGCAGGCGCAGACCGCGATGACCCGCGTCGCGGGGCACCTGCGATCCGCGGACGTTCTGGTGCCGACCGGCCAGGAGCTGCTGGTCGTGGAGATGCTCGCGCACGAGTTCGAGCACATCCTCGAGCAGCTCGATGGTGTCGACCTGAAACGGTGGGCCGGCCGCGCCGGCGTCTATCGCCTCGGCGCGAGCTCACACGACGGCCCGTTCGAGACGGAACGCGCCCGCCAGGTCGGGCGTCTCGTCGCCGGCGAGTACGCGGCGGCGGCGGCCGAGATCACCGCCTTCAAGGTGCGGTGATGACGTGGCCGCTCCTCGCGGTCGCCTGGGCGGTGTGGGCGCACCAGGCCGAGGCGCGCTGCGACGGAGCGGGGCGCCAGGTCGCCCGGCAGCGGCTGGATAGCGCGGCGGCCGGGGTGGCAACGGTCGACGTCAGCGCCGACGGCCGGCTCGTGGCCTTCGTGTCGCTCGCACGGCTCACCGCCGGCGACGACAACAGCGCCGACGATGTCTACGTGCTCGATCGCACCACAGGCGACATCACGCTGGAGAGCGTGACGGCCGGCGGGCGGGCCGCAGACGGCTCGAGCCAGCATCCACGACTGAGCGGCGATGGCCGCTTCCTCGTCTTCTCGACCACCGCCCGGAACCTGATCCGGGCCGGCGTCGTCGACCACGGCCCGTCGCAAGTGCTGCGCCGCGATCGCGCGACCGGCGCGACCACGCTCGTCTCGCACACGCCGGGCGATACAGCGGGCAATGGCTGGAGTGGCCACCCCGACATCAGCGACGACGGGCGCTCGGTGGT
>JANOIR010000080.1:0-1564 GCA_031407765.1 Vicinamibacteraceae bacterium | reverse complement strand
CGCCTCGGCCCGGTCGCCCCGGTATTCAGCCACCGGCGCGGCGGCCGCGCGCAGCGGCTCGTCCCCCCGCCAGCGGTCCACCAGCCAGCCGGCGGCGGGTTTGACCGGACGCAGCTCCATTGAGCCGTCGGCGGGCAGCCGTGCCTCGGCGGCCTTGCGGATGAACATCGCCAGGAAACCGACCAGTTCGTCCGTGGCGTCGAAGTGCCCGTGCCCGGTGTCGGCCAGCACAGCGAGCGGTGTGGCCGGGTGCGCCGCACGGAACTTTACGAGCGGCTCGAGCCGCGCGTCCCACCACTCGGCTTCGCTCATCACCATCAGGCCAGGCACGCCGTCAATGGCTCGGGCGCCCCAGTCGGGATTAGGCTGGCCGCTGCCCGTCAGGTCGGTCTGCGGCGCATCGCCCTTGATCGAGAGGATCGCCAGCGTGCGCGCGGGATTCCACGCGGCGAAATTCCAAGGGAACGAGGCGCAGGCCGAATGCCCCATCGGCACCACCGGCGCATCCGCCAGCTCCGCGTAACCGGATTCATCGGCCAGTGCCTGCATCATCGCGTCGAAGCGCTCGCCAGCGCCCTGGCCGAAGTCAAACGGGCGGTCGAAGGGCGGCGCAATGAACACTTCGGCTATTCCCAGCTCGGCGAGCGTGCGGCGCATCGTGGTGTGCTCCAGGATACCCTGCTCGATCATGTTGTGCTGGCCGACGACAACCGCGCGCACCCGCCGGCAATCCTCCGGCACCCAGAGAAATGCTCGTCCCTCTCCCAGCGGCACCGACCACTGCCAAACAGCCTCGTTCGCACCAACGATGGCCCAACTCAGACCGAGCGACAGCATCGCCCACCGCTTCAGCCGGAGCGCTTTCATTTGCCGGGTGCGATGCCGCTGGCGGGGAGGCCCCACGAGCCCGGGCTGGCGCGCAGGACAGCGTCGGTGAAGGTGCGACCCGTTGTCTCGACTTTGCAGTCGGTCACGGTGTCGCTGGTGATCACGGAGGCGGCGGCGATTTCGTTGAGGAGCGTGATGCCCTGGGCCGGCGCGGGCTTGATCGGACTGCTCATCTCCGCGTGCGCGGGCATGCCGAAACCGACCAGGATCGGCAGCGCGGGGATCGCGCGCTCGCCGAGTTGCGTGGACAGCCGGACCCGGTGGCCCTCACCGGCGATCGTGGCCACGGCGTGGACCAGCGATTGTGGGCCGTCGCCCACGAGTTCGAGCTCGACGTCGGAATCGCGTCCGCCGCGCAGGTATAGCAACGGGCCGTGGGCCATGTCGCCGCGGCTGCGGCGGACAACGGTGTGCGAGCCGATGAGAAAGGCGCGCTCGCAACCGCGCGCGACGCAGTTTTCCAGATAGGTCTTTTCGGGCGCGTCGTCCTTCGCGCCGATCTCGAAGCCGGCGCGCGTGTTGATGGCCGTGCAATTGAGGAGCGTCACGCGGCCGGCGCCGCCGTAGGTGCGGAAGCCGTCCTCGACGAGGCTCTTCATGTAGCCGGGCACGATGGCGTAGCGACCGTCGCGGTTTTCGTAAACGGACTTGAATCCGAGTTCGTAGGCCGGGCCGG
>JANOIR010000066.1:0-2601 GCA_031407765.1 Vicinamibacteraceae bacterium | reverse complement strand
CGGCTGGGCATCGAGACGGCCGACATCGGCCTGCCGGGTGCCGGGCCGCACGTGGTCCGGGACGTCGAGCGTCTCGCGCGGGAGATCGCGGACCAGGGCCTGAAGGTCGAGGCCAACTGTGCCGCGCGCACCGTCATTGCCGACATCAGGCCGATCGTGGAGATCTCGCAGCGGGCCGGGATCCCGATCGAGTGCTGCACCTTCATCGGGTCGAGCCCCCTCCGGCAGTACGCCGAAGGGTGGACGCTCGATCAGCTCCTGAAGCTCACCGAGGAAGCGATCACCTTCGCGGTCGGCGAAGGCCTGCCCGTCATGTACGTCACCGAAGACACGACGCGCGCCGACCCCGACACGCTGCGCGCGCTGTACTCGACCGCGATCCGCGCCGGCGCCAAACGCGTCTGCGTCTCGGACACGGTCGGCCACGCGACGCCGCACGGCGCGGCGGCGGTGGTGAAGTTCATCGGCTCGGTGGTCGCGGAATGCGGCGGGGGAGTCGGAATCGACTGGCACGGGCACCGCGATCGCGATCTCGCGATCATGAACACACTGGCGGCGCTCGATGCCGGAGCGACGCGCCTGCACGGCACGGCGATCGGCATCGGCGAGCGGGTCGGCAACACGCCGATGGAGCTGCTGCTGGTGAACCTGGTCCTGATGGGCTATCTGGAACGCGACCTGTCGGCGCTCGGGGAGTATTGCGACACCGTGTCGGCGGCGACCGGCGTGCCGATTCCGGCGAACTATCCGGTCGTCGGCCGCGACGCGTTCCGCACGGCCACCGGCGTCCACGCGGCGGCCGTGATCAAGGCGTTCAGGAAGAACGACCTGGCGCTGATCGATGCCGTCTATTCGGGAGTTCCGGCGAGCCTGATCGGGCGCGAGCAGCAAATCGACGTCGGCCCGATGTCAGGCAAGTCGAACGTGGTGTTCTGGCTCGAGCGGCACGGCTACATCCCGACCGAGGAACTGGTCGATCGGATTGTTGCGCGAGCGAAGCGTTCCAGTACCGTGCTCACCGAGGCGGAGATTCTCCAGGAAATGACGTCCTGATGCGTCGGCGGGCAGTCCCGCATCAGCCGACATGGACGCGCGGCCGACGCGACGGGTCCGGCTCCGCCTGCCGCAATACCTCTCGCGTCACCGGCGCCGTGTCACCTTCACCAAACGCCAGGAACTTCAGCAGGTAGGCAATCGGGTTGCCCTCGGTCCAGCCGAAGTACACGTGTGGCGTCTGGCCGGTGACATCCCGGATGTTCAACAGTAGCGCGGCGATGGCGTTTGGCACCGCTGGGCTGATGCAGCGCAGCACCTGGTGGCCGCCGACGTCGATCCCCGACACCCGCAGATCGCCGGCAAACTCGGACACGTCGCCCGGTCGAACCTCGAGGAACAGCACGCGATCGCCCGACAGGTGGTGCGAGTCGCGGGCCTCCCGCAGCTTGTGCGCGTACTCCTCGGGAAGTCCCGAATCCGGGCGGTTGGCGATGATCCGGACGGGCCCGGATGCCGCTTCACGAATGTACCGACCCCCCGCCTCGTCGGTCTCCACTCTTTGGACGCGGAGCTCGGTCGAGCGGAGGACTCGTGAGACGAGAGACGTGGCGATGATCGTGCCGATGAACCAGGAGGCGATCTTGACGCCGTCCGGACGCTCGATGATGTTGAGAACGGTCGTGTACGCGAACACCAGCGTAATCGCTCCGAATGCCGTGAGGAGTCCTCGGCGATGCCGGAACCTGAGGGTGACGGCGAACGCCGCCGAGGTCATCAGGACCAGCACGCCGGTCGCGTAGGCGCCGCCCTGGGCCTGAACGTCCGCGTTGAAGATGATGGTGATCAGGAAGGTAATGGCGGTGAACAGCGCGACCAGCGGGCGCGTGGCCTTGGTCCACTCGGGCGCCATGCCGTAGCGCGGCAGATAGCGCGGGACGAGATTCAGGAGGCCCGCCATCGCCGAGGCGCCGGCGAACCACAGGATGGCGATCGTGCTGATGTCATAGGCCGTGCCGAACGCCTCGCCAAGCCGCTGGTGCGCGAGGTAGGAGAGCGCGCGTCCCGACGCCTCGCCGCCTTGCCGCAGCGCTGCCTCCGGCACGAGCAGCGTCGTCACGACCGAGCTGCCGATCAACATCACGCTCATGATGAGCGCCGCCGTCCGCAGGAGCTTCTTCGTGTTTCGGATACGGCCCGCCGGACGGGCGAGATCGTCGCCAGGCTCCCCCTTGACCAGTGGCATGACCGCGACCCCTGTTTCGAATCCCGAGAGCCCCAGGGCGAGCTTGGGAAAGACGAGCAGCGCGGCGGCGATCATCATCAGCGGACTGCCGTGCGTCGAGAAGAGCCCGCTCTTCCAGCGCGCGATGTACTCGGGATGCGCGACGATCTCGAGTACTCCCCAGCCGATGACCACTGTATTCAGCACCAGGTAGAGGACGACGATGGCGACGGCCAGACCGATCGCCTCCTTGAAACCTTTGAGGAACACTGCGCCGAGCAGGGCCAGGAGCATGAGCGTGACGCCGACCGGGTGGTCGAGCGCCTTCGGCACCAGCGGGTTGTGAATGATGTGCTCGGTCGCGTCGGCTGCCGAGAGCGTGA
>JANOIR010000050.1:0-1672 GCA_031407765.1 Vicinamibacteraceae bacterium | reverse complement strand
GATCCTTGTCCCAACCGAGCTTCTTGAGCACCCCATAGTTGAACTCGGGGTAGCCGTCCCGGATTTCCGAACCGGCCGAGTACGAGCCCTCAGCCAGCAGCGTGACGCCGTTGCGCTCCACGCCGAAGCGGGCGCGGAACGTCCCGCCGCCGTCCTTCACATGGAGGTTGGTGTTGTAGAGCGTGTGGGTGCCCGGATGCTTGATCTCCGGCGTGCCCCAGCACGGCCACGGCAGGCCGTAGTAGTCGCCCTTGGCCGGACCGTCCTTCGCCCGCAGGGTGATGAGGTCGAAGTCCTTCTGGTTGGCCATGTGGACCTTCAGCCGCTCCGGCGACTGGCCGCAATAGCCGGTCGAGAAGCCGCCGCGGTTGATCTCGCGGAGAATGTCCTCCGCAACCGGCACGTTGTTCTCGACCTTGATGTTCTTGAACATCAGTTCGGCGAAGCCGAGCTTCTTCGCCAGGAGGTACATGACCTCGTTGTCGTCCTTCGACTCGAAGATCGGCTTGACGATCTGCTCGCCCCACTGGATCGAGCGGTTCGACGCCGTGCGCGAGCCGGCCACCTCGTAACTGGTGGCGATCGGCAGGAGGTAAGTATTCTCCTTGCGGTTCGACACAGAAGCCCACGTGGTCGGCACCGGATCGGCGACGACCATCAGTTCGAGCTTCTCGATGCCTTCGGCCGCCTTCGGGATGCGGGTCACGGTGTTGCCGCCGTGCCCGAAGATCATCATGGCCTTCAGGTTGTCCTTCTGGCTGACCTGATCCTTCGGCAGCAGGGTCGCGTCAAACCAGCGTGTCGACGGGATGCCGGGCGTGTTCATCATCTTGACGGGCTTGCCGTCGGCGCCGTTGATGGTGTCGAAGCGCCCTTCCACCCACGCGTAGTCGACCTCCCAGACGCGGGACCAGTGCCGCCACGCGCCCTCGACGAGGCCGTAGTAGAGCGGCAGGGTGACGACATCCAGGCCGAGGTCGGTCGCGCCCTGCACGTTGGTGTGGCCGCGGAAGATGTTGGCGCCGACGCCGAAGCCACCGACGTTACCGGTGGCGAGCAGCGCGATGCAGAGAGCACGGACGTTCGCCGTGCCGACCGTGTGCTGGGTCACGCCCATGCACCAGATCAGCGTCGAGGGCTTCTCGGTCGCGAACATCTTGGCGACGCGCTCGAGCTGCGCGCCCGGCACGCCGGAAACGCGCTCGACCTCGTCAGGCGTCCACTTTTCGACCTCCTTGCGGATGTCGTCCATGCCGTAGACGCGCTGCTGGATGAACTGCTTGTCCTCCCAGCCGTTCTTGAAGATGTGCCACAGCATTCCGTAGATCACCGGAATGTCGGTGCCGGAGCGAATGCGGACGTATTCGGTCGCGTGCGCTGCGGTGCGGGTCATGCGCGGATCGATGACGATGACGTTCGCGCGGTTGAGCTCCTTGCCTTCCAACAGATGCTGCAGCGACACCGGATGCGCCTCGGCGGGATTGCCGCCAATGATGATCATGGTCTTGGCGTTGCGGATGTCGTTGTAGCTGTTGGTCATCGCGCCGTAGCCCCAAGTGTTGGCCACGCCGGCAACGGTCGTCGAGTGACAGATGCGCGCTTGGAGATCGGAGTTGTTGGAACCCCAAAATGCCGCAAGCTTGCGGTTGAGGTAGGCGCCTTCGTTGGTGAA
>JANOIR010000035.1:0-22328 GCA_031407765.1 Vicinamibacteraceae bacterium | reverse complement strand
GGATCGGCGAGGTACTCGGCGGCGACAAGTCGCTGCCGGAGCTGATGACCATCTTCCAGCAGTACTCGTCGAACCTGACCGTGGACGACTACGCCTAGCGGGACTGACACGCCCCGCGACGAACCCTGGCTGGTGTCGCTGGCGGCCGCCGTGTCGGCCGGCGAGACCGTCGACTGGCAGGAGGCCCGCGCCCGCGCGTCGAGCGACGAGGTGCCCGTCGTCGAGGAGCTGCACCGCCTGAGCCGGATCGTGCGCGGCCGCGGCGGCGAGGGCTTGGCCCGACCCGATGGCAGCGCCGACGGATCGTGGCCCGCCGTCCGGGCGTGGCGCACGCTGCTGGTCCTCGAGCCGCTCGCCTCGGGCTTCTCCGGCGACGTCCACCGCGCCTGGGACACGCACCTCGATCGCGAGGTGGCGGTGAAGTTCTTCCACGATACCGGCGAGAGCAGCGCGACGTCCCTGCGCGAGGGGCGGGCGCTGGCCCGGGTGCGCCACCCGAACGTCGTCACCGTCTACGGCGCCGAGCACGAGAACGGGCAGTCGGCGTTGTGGATGGAGCTGATCGAAGGCGAGACGCTGGCCGACGCGGTGACCACGCGCGGGCCGCTCAGCCCGCGCGAGGCGGCCGGGATCGGCATCGACGTCTGCCGCGCCGTTTCAGCCCTGCACGCGCACGGTCTGGTGCACCGCGACATCAAGGCCGCCAACGTGATGCGCGAGGTCGGCGGCCGCATCGTCCTGATGGACTTCGGCGGTGCCCACGGCATCGACGACGCGCATCCGCCCAACCTGCAGGGGACGCCGATCTACATGGCGCCCGAGCTGCTGGCCGGCGACCGGGCCACGCCGGCGAGCGACATCTACGCGATCGGCGTGCTGCTGTTCTTCCTCCTCACCGGCCGCCATCCGGTCGAGGGCGACACCCTGGCCGACCTCGAAGCGGCGCACGGGCGCAATCGGCCGGTGCGGCTGCTCGACGCCCGCGCCGACCTGCCCGAGGCGCTGGGGCGCGTCGTCGAGCGCGCCACGGCGACGGCGCCCGAGACGCGCTTCCACACCGTCGGCGAGCTGGAGCACGCCCTCGGCGCGATTTTCGGGGCCGGCCCCACCGGGCGGTCGCGCCTGGCGCTCTCCGGCGTCGGGCAACGCCAACGGGCGATCGTCGGTCTGGCTGCGTTGACCGCGCTCCTCGTCCTCCTCGCCGCCGGAGCGCTGTGGTGGGGCCGCGGCGGGACCTCGGCCGGCGCGGACACGGCGACGGCGGGACCGATCGAGTTCGATGTGGTGGCGCAGGAGCCTCTGCGGCTCGATCCTACCGCCAACGACGCGCGGATCTCGCCGGACGGCCGCGTCGTCGTCTTCTCGGCCTGGGCCAACGGCACGCAGCTGCTCTACCGCCGCGCCATCAACAGCCGGGCGATATATCCGATCGTCGGGTCCGAGGGTGCGGCGATGCCGTTCTGGTCGGCCGACAGCAAGCAGGTCGGCTTCCACGCCAGCGGGGTGCTGAAGCGGGTCGCGACCGACGGCGGCCCGGTCACCACGCTGTGCCCGGTGGGCCAGTACGGCGGCGCCGCCTGGAACCGCGACGGCGTGATCGTCTTCTCGCAGGTGACCTCCCTGTGGACGATCGCGGCCGACGGCGGGACGCCGCAGCGGCTGTCGATCCCGAACGACATCGGCCCCGATGCGGTGGTCGTCGGTCCGGCCTTCCGCCCCGACCAACACAGCTTCACCTATCGCGTCGGCTTCGGCGCCAAGGACACCACGGGCACCTACCTGGCACAGCTCGGTGGATCGAGCGGCGTGCGGCTGTTCGATCTCGGCCCGAACGCGGTCCTCGGTCCGCGCGGGGTGGTGTCGATCAACAACGGCGTCCTGTTCGTGCAGCCCGTCGATCGGCGCACGCTGACGCTGGTCGGGACGCCGATGGCCATCGAGTCTGGGGTGCTGGCCAACGAAGGCCAGGCGGCGACACCGGGCGTCTCGATCTCCGAGACCGGCGTGATCGTGTATCGCAAGCTGCGCGAGCGGTCGACGCGGCTGGCGTGGTTCGACTTCGCCGGCCGCGAGCTGGGCACGCTCGACGCGCCGCCGCTCTGCCGCAACCCTGACTTCTCTCGCGACGGCGCGCGGGTCGCGGTCGAGTGCACCGACACGACGACGGGCCGGCGCGACATCTATGTGCTGCACGCCGGCGACCCGCCGCTGCGCCTCACCGACGCGGCCGGTGGCGCGTCGGATCCGGTGTGGTCGCCCGACGGCACGACGATCGCCTTCTCCTCCAACCCGAAAGGCCCGCGCGATCTGTTCGCGCGCCAATGGGCGACCTCCGATGCGCCGCGCGCCCTGTACGGCTCGGCGGCGACCAAGTATCCCAACGGCTGGTCGAATGACGGGGCGTGGCTGGCCTATACCGAGCGCGGCCTCGGCCGCGGCTGGAACATCTGGGCCCTGTCGATGACGACCGGCGTGCCCCGCGCCCTGGTCGCCGATCCGGACGACGACATCGAGCCGCAGTTCTCACCCGACGGCCGGCGGCTGGCGTTCACGTCGAATCGCTCGGGGCGCTGGGCCGTCTACGTCCAGGAGCTGGCGACGCCAGGCGCGCCGCCGCGCATGGTGTCGGCCGGGCTCGGCGAATCGGATCCGCGCTGGAGCCCGTCTGGCGACACGCTCTACTTCCTCTCCGGCGATCGCCGACTGATCGCCGTGCCGGCACAGAGTCCCGACGGCCAGCCGACCCTGGGCCCGCCGAAGCCGCTGTTCCTGTCGGCGGCGATCGGCCCGATCGGGATCGGCCTGCGCTTCAACTACGCGGTGCACCCTGACGGTCAGCGGCTGCTGATGCTGGTCTCGACCGGCGCCCGCGAGCTGCCCGCCCTGACCGTCCGCGTCGGCTCGATGCCGCCCGGGCTGCCGTGAGCCGCTGACCGCGCGACGCCCGGATCGCCGACACGCCAATCCGGCAGGGAGCCCTAACGCGGCGCGGCTGACGCCAGCTTGGCGGCCTCCATCAGGTCCGGGCGCGCCGGCTTGTCGGCCCGCTCGCAGATCTTCACGAGCGTCCGCGCGTGCACGCTGGCGCGGTCGGGATTGCCGGCGAGGGTCGCGGCGCGCACCGCCCCGGACAGCGCGCGGAACCGGTTGGGCTCTTTGCCGAGCGTGGCTTCGAAGGCCTGCAGCGCCGCCGCCGGCTTGTCCATCTGCAGCAGCATCTCGCCGAGCAGCTCGCGCGCCGGCGCCAGGGGACCGGGCGTCACCGCGGCCTTCTCGGTGCGGTCCTCGGCATCCGCCGCGGTCGTCATCTCGAGCAAGGCCTCGGAGGCCCGGCCTTCGACGTGCGCCAGCCACGCCGTCGCCGTGCGCCGCTGGATCTCGGCCTGCTCGGCCCAGTAGACCTCCTTCTTCGCCGTCAGCGCCTCGCGGATCCGCGTGAGCTCGGCGATCGCCGCCTTGGTTCCGGCCGCGTCGCGGCTGCGCGCGGCGCCCAGCGCCTTGGCAAACCACGTCTGCGCGTCGGGGAAGAGGAACGTGCTCGGTTCGGGCACGAGTGCCGCCGCCGCCTTCCAGTCGCCGCGCTCGAGGGCATAGCGCGCCGGAATCGCGGCGAGCGCGTAGACGCCGGCGGAGCCTGGCGCCGCGCCGCCGATCGCGCTCGGATCGAAGCGCGCCTTGATCGCCGGCAGCCCCTCCATCAACGTCCTGGCGACGCCGTCCTGGCCGGTCTGTAACGCGGCATAGGCCTGGTAGTCCATCGCGTGCAGTTCCTCGGCCGTCGCGCCGAGCTTCCGCGCGGACTCCGCCGAGGCGACGTTGGTATCGATCGACTCCTGCCACGAGCCGACGCGGGTGAAGGTGTGCGACGGCATGTGGAGGGCGTGCGGCGCCGACGGCGCGATCTTGGCGTAGCGGCGGGCGGCGGCGAGCCCGCGGTCGGCGAGCGCCGGGACGTCGTAGCTGTGGATGATGTAGTGCGACAGGCCGGGGTGCTGCGGGTACTTCTCGATCATGCCCTCGAGGATCGCACCGGCCTTGAGCAGGTTCGCGTAGGTCTTGTCGGACGGGGCGTGCGAGCCGGCGACCGACAGCGCGTAGAAAATCTGGGCCTCGGGATCGGTCGGATGCGCTGCCGCGAGTGTGGCCATGGCGTCGCGGTAGGCGAGGAAGCGCGTGCGCTGGTCGACCGTGGCGGCGTTGGCGAAGAGCGCCCCGACCGCGTCCAGGTAGGCCTGCTCGCGCGGCGTCTTCGGGGCCAGCGCCTTGCCGCGCGCAACCGCGGCAGCGCCCTCCTCGAGCGGCTTGGCGGCGCGCTGGGCGGCGCCGAACGGGTTGCCCCACCGGCTCATCGCGATGCCCCACTCGGCCATCGCGCAGGTCGGGTCCTTGGCCAGCGCGGCGGTGAAGCCCTTGATGGCGTCGCCGAACTCGAACGAGTGCAGCAGCGCCCCGGCGCGGTTGAAGTCCGGCTTGGCCTCGGCGCTGCAGGAGGTGGCGAAGTCTACGGTGCCGAGCTGCTCGGAGGCGTGCTGGTGGACGGCGGCGCCCGGCGGATGCTGGTGCGGCGGCTGCCCTGCGGCAGCGAGCGGCGCCACCAGCAGCGACATGAGGACTGCGGACGGAAAAGTGCGGAACATAAGGGTCTCGTCTCCAGGTGAAGCGTAGCCGCTTTTCGCGCCGGCGAACGGCTGCCGTGTCTGAAAGTTGCTCGGAGCTTGCTCCGAGCAACTTGCCAGCTCTGCTATTCTCGCGGACATGACCCAGCCTGCAGCCGCCCCGTCTCTGCCTGCCAACGTCCGCGTCTTCGAGATGGCCGCGGCCATGGTCGCGTCGCGTGCGGTCTGGGTCGCAGCCGAGCTCGGCGTCGCCGATCACTTGGACAACGAGCCGCGAGCGGTCGACGAACTGGCCCGTGACACCGGCGCGCATGCCGGCGCCCTCTATCGCGTCCTGCGTCTCCTCGCCGCGCACGGCGTCTTCGTCGAGCACGACGGGCGCCACTTCGGCCACTCCGAGATGAGCCGCACGCTGAGCAGCGACCACCCGGCGCGAGCCCGTGCCGCCGTGCGCATGATGGGTACCGACAGCATGTGGCGCGCGTTCGGCGCGATCGGCACGTCGGTCGTGACCGGCGGCACCGCGTGGGAGGCCGCGATGGGCCAGCCGGTGTTCGACTGGCTGTCGCACGAACCGGCCCAAGCTTCGCTGTTCAACGACGCGATGATCGGCATCCATGGCGGCGAGCCGCCGGCGGTCGCGGCGGCCTACCCGTTCGCCGGCACGGTCATCGATGTCGGCGGCGGGTCGGGCAACATGATCGTCAACGTACTGCGCCAGCACCCGGAGGCCCGCGGCGTCACCTACGACATGCCGCACGTCGTGGTCGAGGCGCAGCGCCGCTTCGAGGCGGAGGGCCTCGTCGGACGAGCCCGCGTCGAGGGCGGCAGCTTCTTCGACGGCGTCCCTGCCGGCGGCGACCTCTACATCCTGTCGCACATCATCCACGACTGGGACGAAGCGCGCTGCCTGCAGGTCCTCGAGCACTGTCGCAAGGCCAAGGCGCCAGGCGGCAAGGTGCTGATCGTCGAGATGGTGGTCACGCCGCCGAACGTGCCGCACCCGGCCAAGATGCTCGACATCGTCATGCTGGCGGTACCGGGAGGGCAGGAGCGGACCGAGGACGAGTACCGCGCGCTGCTGACCAAGGCCGGCTTGCGCATGACGCGCGTCATCCCGACGCACAGCCCCGTCAGCATCATCGAGGCTGACTGACCAGCCGGACGGGGCCGAGCAGCCCTGACGGCAGCGGCTTGACCAGCTCCATGCCCTGCGGCTGGAAGCGGTCGCCATAGCGCAGAGTCAGCAGCCGGTAGTCGGGCAGCGGCCGCCCGGCCATGTGATTCAGGGCCGTGTTGCCGACGCGGATCGACAGCGTGTTGCGGCCCGGCCGGGCGAACGCGGTGATGTCCAGCCGGAACGGCGGGCACCACACCGAGCCGGCGCGCTGGCCGTTGACGGTGATCACCGCGGCATCGCGGATCGGCGCGTCGAGCCAGGTCCGCATGCCGGGCCCGCGGTCGTTCCCCTCGAGCGCGCGGCCCTCGCCGAAGTCCAGCGCCGTCCCGAACCCGGGCGCTGCCGGCCCCAACTCGAACGTCGTGTCGTAGGTGGCCACACCCGAGAAGAACCGTGTCTCCTCGGCCGCGTCCCAGGACGCCAGCGCCTCGGAGGTCCGCGGCGCGATCTGCTTATCGGCGAAGCTGATCGTCCAGGGCCCCGCCAGCGTATACGGCGGCGGCACCGGACGCGGGTGAGGCGATCGCGTCACCCGCGACGCCGGGCCCCGGGCGACGACCAGCACCGTGGATCCGTAGGCGTCGAGGTCGAGCGCGACCGTCATCGTCTCGCGGTCGGCGGCCAGCACCTGCGCGGCGCGTGAGGCACCGGTCAGCGGATCCCACCACTCGGCGCGGCCGAGCGTGCGCACGGTTAGACGCGCGGCGCGCGGCGTGTTCAGTGTGTTGGCGAGGAAGTAGACGTCGGCGTCGCCGACGCGACGGTGATGCTGACCGACATCGGGTGACGCCGGATCGAGGCGGATGTCCGGCGTCAGCAGCCGGCGTAGCTCAGTGCCGAGCGAGGTGGCCGGGGTCGGCGCCAGCGGCATGTCGAGCGTGAGCGGCTCGCCGCGGAGCCCGGGGGTCGCCTCCGGCAGCCGATCGGTCGCGATGACACGGCCACCCGCGGCCGCGAACGCCCGCAGCCGCGCCAGCGTCTCGGCCGGCATCGTCCGCACCGCCGGCAGCACTACCGTGCGGAATCGCTGCGCGCCGATCACCAGTTCGCCGACGCGCATTCGCGCGTCGACGGCACGATGGCTCCGGACTTCGTCCTCGCCATTCGTGGCGTTCCCCGCGACCGACGCCAGCGCGAGCACGCCATCGTCGATCACGTCGAAGCCGTAGCCAGCGTCGAGGATCGCAGCGGGCACGGCCGCGCCGATGCGCTCGCGCAGCAGATCGAGCAGGTGCGCGCTCCCCGGCTTGATGTCGCCGAGCGCGTCGCTCGTCGGCAGGTAGAGCGCGACGTCGTTCACCGGCCGGCCCGCACGCAGCAGCGCGCTCACCCGCTGCAGGTAGCGCGACACGTCCGGCATGGCGATCCACCACGGGTTGCGATCGTTGAAGGCGCCGGCCGCGTAAAAACGCCAGTTGAAGCGCTCGTTGTCGTCGTCGACGCCCGCCGGCGTGGACGGCCAGCCGTGGCCGATCAGCTGATTCACGCCCATCAGGAAGTGGCGATCGGCCTCGGCCTTGAGATCGAGCGGCGTCGCCGCGAACGACGGAGAGTGCAGCCACGTCCACGTCTCGGAAGCCGTGACCGACCGATCGAACAGGTGATTCGCCGACGACGCCCAGCGTGCCGGCGTGATCGTCTTCCACTGGGCGCCTTCGCCGTCGGTGAGGTCGGCGAGGCGGTTGCTCGACAGCGTCGCCGGCGGAATGCCGTAGCCCTGGATGCGGAGCTTCGAGCCTCGCGCGTGCGTCCATTCGGCCAGCGGTGCGAGGAAGCGCTCCTCGTAGAGCTCGCCCAGCGTGCGGCCCCAGTCGTGGCGGATCGCGATGGCGCGCGCGTCCTGCCCGGCGGCGAGCGCGGCGAGGTGCGGCCGCAGATCGTAGCCCCGGCGCCGCGCGAACTCGGGCAGCAGATCGGGCGTCCAGTCGGAGCCGAACACCTCGAGGCTGTCGCAGAAGATCGTCGCCGGCGGCATGCCCCGCAGCGCATCGAGCAGCGGCACGCCAACCGCGTCGAGGTGGGCCTGCAAGGCGGCGCGATCGTAGTGATCGAGCACGTAGCCTTCGGCACCGACCGCGGCGCGCTTCACCATCATGCCGGTGCGCCCGGCGATGAACACCCACACCTCGGCCGGCAGCGGCCCTTCGGGCAGCCAGAGCACGTCGCCGCGGATGTCCGTGAGCTCGGCGCCGCCGTCCGGCCGCGTGGCCGCGCTCAGCGGCAGGGTGACCGCGATCACGCGCTCGCCGGTGGTCATCGGCGGCAGCGGCACGCGGCGCGCCGTCACCGCGACCTTCTCGATCCGCAGTCGGCCGGCGGCATGATCGATTGGAATGTGCGGGCCGCCGTACGGCCAGCCGCTTCCCAGCGTCAGATCGAAGCGCAGCCCGAGCCGGCGCGCCGTCGCTGCGCTGTGACGCACGGCCTCGAGGAACGGCGGCGACAGGAAGGGATGGTTGACGAGACCGCGGCCGACATCGTCGGGAACCAGCGGATAGACCGGCTGCACCTCAACGCCACCGAGGCCGGCGTCGGCCATCGCCTGCAGCTCGCGATCGAGCCCCGCTGGTTCGACTGCCGGGCCGAACCACCACCAGCGCATCATCGGACGCGCGTCGGCGGGCGGCTCGCGCCACAACGTGCGGAGATCCGCCAGTGGGTCGGCGGCCTGGGCGGCAGCCAGTGGCCCGGCCGCGAGGGCCATCACGACGAGCCACCACCAGCGACGCCCGGTTCTCCCCTGAGTCACGCTCTGCCCCCTTGCGTCTCTCTCGCGGAGACGCGAGGAAGCATACGCGGTGTCGGATCGGTGTCGAGCGTCTGACGCCTAACAGCGGCGCGGGCGGGGGCCCGCGCCTTTCTGCGCGATCAGTCGTCGTGGTCGCGACCGACGACGTCGACGAACCCGAACATCCAGTCGTTGAGCAAGTGCGTGCGGTTCATGCAGATGACCAGGTAGCGCCCGGTCTTGAGGAACCGGTAGGTCACCAGCTGCCCGTTCGACGCCGGCCCCGCCGGGATCGTCCCGCCGTTGAGGAACTGGTGACCACCGGCCGACATGAGCCGGCCAGGCTCGTACCACACGCGGTTGTCCGGATGCGCGTTGGTGACGTTCGTTTCGGCCACGATCACCACATTTCGTCGAGCGTCCATGATGACGTGCTTGGCGCTGGCGTTGGTGCCGAGCAGGTTGCACGGATGGAGCGTGGGATCGGCCAGCGTCGTCGGATCGACGCCCGGACACAGGAACTGCCCGAGATCCTCGCGCGTCGTCTTCCTGCTGACCTCGTAGATGGCCAGGCCGTGGCCACCGCCGTGCACCTGGAACGTCACCTGGCCGCCCTTGCTGACCGTCACCTCCTCGGGGATCAGACGATGCAGCAGGTACGCACAGGGGTCGGCGGGGCCGCCGATGGCCCCTGATTGAAGACAGGGCGCGGGGCCGAGCGGCACCGCCGGCAGCGGCAGCACCCCGAAGTCGACAGCGGCATCGGTCGCGGCCGGCGGCCCGTGGTGATGGCCACCAATCCGCTCCTGATCCTTGTCTTTTTCTTTCTGCGCCCATCCACTTGCAGGCAGCACGATCACGGCTGCCCAGGCAACGACGACGAACGTGAGTCTGGCTTTCATGCCTCTCCCTCGCGATCACGGTTGATGGGCGTCAGCGTGAGCAGGATTGCAGGCATCGTATGCGCGTTGCCCCGGTGTGGCTAGCGCAATTCTTGGCGGCGTTGACACGCAACCGCGGCGAGGCGAGACTGGCGTCAGTGCGCTGTGGGGCGCCTCCAGTCCGCGGCAAGGGATTTCCCACCCATTGCGGTTCGTCCGTCCATCGAACCTTCTTCCAGCCTGTCACCAGCGGACATCAGGCCTCTTGGAAGGAAGGTGTCCATGAGCCGCGCGCTCACGTCCGCGACCACCCTCGATCAGCTCAAACGGGAAGCGAAGCAGTGGCTGAAGGCCCTGCGCATCGGCGATCCGGAGGCGCGGGAGCGGCTGCGGCGCGCCCATCCGGGCGCCCCCGCCGACGCCGGCCTGCGTCATGTGCAGCACGCCATGGCGCGGGAGTTCGGCCTCGCGAGCTGGGCCCGGCTGAAGGCCGTCGTGCCGGCGACCGCCGCCAGGACGGAGCGATCCGCCGAGGTGCCGGGCGAGTCGCCGCTCCAGGCCATCCTCCTCTCGGCCGGCACCGGGGACCTCGAACGGTTGGCCACCCTGCTCGACGCACATCCACACTTCGTGAGCGAGCGCGGCCTGCTGCCCGGCAACGTCGGCCTGCGCACGGCGCTGCACTTCGGTGTCGGCCGCGAGCCGGTGGCACGCCTCCTCCTGGATCGCGGCGCCGATCCGAACGTCCGCGACGAGGGCGACAACGCCTATCCGTTGCACTTCGCGGCCGAGAATCAGGATCTCCCCGTGATCCGGCTCCTCCTGGAGCACGGAGCCGACCCGATTGGTACCGGTGACGGGCACGAGCTCGAGGTGATCGGCTGGGCGACGTGCTGGGATTACGTGACCGTGCAGCCCGACGTGCTCGCGTATCTGCTGGCGCACGGCGCCCGCCATCACCTGTTCTCGGCGGTCGCGGTGGGCGACGTCGACGCCCTCCGCGCCGCCGTGGCTGCCGCGCCCGACTCGCTCGGCCGGGTAATGGATCGCACCAACCGCCGGCGGACCGCGCTGCACTTGGCAGTGGTCAAGCGGCAGCCGGCGGCTCTGGACGCGCTGCTGGCACTCGGCGCCGATCCGGAGGCGCGCGATCAGGCCGGCCTCACGCCGCTCGATCAGGCTGCGCTCTCGGGCGAGCATGCGCTCGCGCACACCCTGATCGAGCACGGCGCGGTGGTCCGCCTGCCAGCGGCGATCGCGCTCGCAGGCACCGCCGACCTCGAGCGCCTGCTCGAAGCCGAGCCCGGCTGTCTGGCACCGGGCGCCCGATTTGGCACGCTGATCGTGCGTGCCTCCGAGCACGCGCCGGCCGAGGTCATCGAGACGCTCGTCCGCCACGGCGCGTCGGTCGACGCGGTCGACGATCCGGCGACGGCGATCGACGGCATCGCGCGCTACACGGCGCTCCACGCCGCGGCGTGGCACGGCAACACGAGCGCGGCCGATGCGCTCCTGCGCCTCGGCGCCAACCCGCGCGTCCGCGACGGCAAATACAACGCGACACCCGCCGGCTGGGCCGACTTCGCCGGCCGACGCGCCACGTGCGACCGGATCCTCGAGGCCGACGTCGACGTGTTCGACGCCATCGCGTGCGGCAGTCCGGCCCGCGCGGCGGCCGTCCTCGACGCCAATCCCGAGGCGCTCGACCGCCCGCTCAGCGCGTACTCCGCCGACCACGAGGACGAGGACGGCTGGCAGACCCCGATCGCCTGGGCCGCGCTGCGAGACAAGCCGGAGATGGTTGCCCTCCTCCTGGCGCGCGGGGCGCGCGTTCCGCCGACGCCGGACGGCCGGCCCCTGCACGAGGTCGCCGCCGAGCGTGGACTCTCCCGCGTCAGCGAGGCGCTACTGCGGGGCGGTCGGCCGAGCACGCCCTGAGCGTTCCGGTCGCGCCGATCTGTGCAGCGGGGCCACATCGGGCCCCGGTCTGTCACATCGGGGTTGCCACGCGACGTGTCGTGTGGCAACCTGTCGAAACTCGACATGTCGACACACAAATCAGAAGTGCCCTACGGCACGCTCGACCTTCTGATCCTCAAGACCCTCGACACGATGGGGCCGCTCCACGGCTATAGCCTGGCGCGCCGCATCGAGCAGGTCTCCGAGGATCTCCTGCGCCTCAGCCAGGGCTCGGTCTACCCAGCGCTCATCCGGCTGGAGCAGCAAGGCTGGATCAAGACCGAGTGGGCCGTCTCCGAGACCAATCGGAAGGTGAAGGTCTACGCGCTGACCGAAGCGGGCGCCGACCAGCTGCGGGTCGCGGTCGCCAACTGGGAGCGCGCCACGGCGCTGGTGGCGCGGTTCCTGGAGGCCAAGGCATGAAGGTCCGCCACGCTGTCAGCCGTCTCTTCGCCCTCGGCCGCGCCCGCCAGCTCGACTCCGAACTGGACGACGAGATCGTCGCGCACCTGGAGCTCGCCGAGCGCGACCTCGTCGCCGCCGGCTATTCGCCCGAGGACGCGCGGCGCACGGCGCGCCAGCGCTTCGGCGGCATCGAGCCGATCAAGGAGGCGCACCGCGACAGCCGCAGTGCGCGCTGGATCGAGGGGTGGTGGCGCGACCTGCGGCTCGGCCTGCGCGGCCTGCGCCGCGCGCCGGGGTTCTGCGCCGCCGCCGTGCTGATCCTCGGCTTGAGCATCGGCGCCAACACCGCGATGTTCAGCGCGGTACGGGCGATTCTGCTGCAGCCGCTCGGCTACGCCGATCCGGATCGGCTCGTCGTGGTCCTGCACGGAGGCCGCTTCCCCGTCGCCCCCGCCAACTTCTTCGACTGGCGCGCTCAGACGCGCTCGTTCGAAGCGATGGGCGCAGCCGAAATGTGGGGGCCCAATCTCGGCCTGTCGACCGGCGCCGAACGCGTCAAGGGGCTGCGCCTGTCGCCGGAGACGCTCCGGCTGCTCGGCGTCGCGCCACTGCACGGCCGCCTGCTGGCGACCGGCAGCACCGAGGCGGCGGAGCTGCGGACCGTCGTGATCGGCCATGGCCTGTGGCAGCAGCGGTTCGGCGGCGCAGGCGACGTCGTCGGGCGCACCATGCGCCTCGACGGCGAGACGTACACCGTCGTTGGGGTGATGCCGCCGGGCTTCGTCTTCGCGCCGTTCTGGACGACGGAATCGGAGCTCTGGGCCCCGCTTCCCCTCGACGGGCGCCGCGACAGCCGCGGCGGCAACAGCCTCCGCGTCTTCGCCCGCCTGAAGCCTGGCGTCGACGCGGCCGCCGCCCAAGCCGACGTCGACCTGGTGACGGCGCGACTGGAGCAGGCGTTCCCGGGCACCAACCGGGGCGTGCGGGTCGTGCCGCTGAAGGAGCGCGTCGTCGGCCACACCCGGCTCGGTCTCTCGGTGCTGCTCGTGGCCGTCGGCTTCGTCCTGCTGATCGCCTGCGCCAACGTCGCCCACATGTTGCTGGCCCGCGCCGCGACACGGCAGTCGGAGATCGCGGTCCGACTCGCGCTCGGCGCGACGCGCTTCCAGATCGTCCGCCAGCTGCTGACGGAGAGCCTACTGCTCGCCGCGCTGAGCAGTATCGTCGGCCTGGCGATCGCGGCGGTCGGTGTGCGCGTCATCGCGGCGACGGCGCCGCCCGATCTTCCGCGCGCGGCCGACATGGCGATCGAAGGTTGGACGCTGGCGTTCACGCTCGGCCTGACGATACTCACCGGGGTGGTCTTCGGCCTGGTGCCGGCCTGGCAGGCGGCGCGCACGCGGATTGGCGATCGCCTCGCCGCGCGCGGCGTCGCCGGCCACCGGCGGGAAGCGTTCCTGCGCGACGTGCTCGTCGTGTCCGAGCTGGCGCTCGCGTTGGTGCTGCTGATCGGCGCCGGGCTCACGCTGCGGAGCCTCGCCGCGTCGTCGGCCATCGATCCGGGCTTCGAGCCTCGCGGCCTGCTCTCGATGTCCGTCTCCGTGCAGGGCTCCTCGGCCGCCGCCCCAGGCCAGCGCGCCGTGTTCTTCCCGGCGGCGGTCGACGCGCTGCGCCGGTTGCCGGGCGTCGAGGCGGTCAGCGCGGTCAACCATCCGCCGCTCGTCGGCGACGTCTGGACGCGCGGCTTCGACATCGCCAGCCGTTCCCGCGCGCCTGGCGACGACCGACCGGGCGCCGTGTATCGCGTCGTGCTGCCCGGCTACTTTTCGACAATGCGGCTGCCGGTCGTGCGGGGCCGCGACGTCACCGCCGACGACACGCGCCTGTCGCCGGCGGTCGTGGTCGTCAGCGAGACGCTCGTCCGCCGCAACTTCCCGGACGGCGATGCCCTCGGCCAGCGCATCACCCTCGACGATCCGACCGCTGCCGTCCCGCGATGGCTGACCATCGTCGGCGTCGTGCGCGACGCGGTGTCGTACACCTGGGAAGGCGGCAGCGACCCGACAATCTATCTGCCGTACCTGCAGACGGAGTCGTATCTCGACGGCGCCGAGGGCCACCACGCCTACCTGACGGTCGTGCTACGCACGGGCGGCGATCCCGCCGCGCTCGCCGCCGCGGCGCGGCAGGCGATCTGGGCCGTCCATCCCGGCGTGTCGATTTCCGAGACGACGACGCTGAGCGCCGCGGTGGATCGCGCGCTGGCGCGGCCGCGCTTCCAGTCGGCGCTGCTCGGCTCGTTCGCGGCGCTGGCGCTGTTCCTGTCGGCGGCCGGCATCTACGGGGTCATGAGCTACGCGGTGGCGCAGCGGACACGGGAGATCGGGCTGCGCCTGACCCTCGGGGCGCGGCGCGGCGACGTGCTCCGCCTGATCCTGTCGCAGGCCATGCGGCGTCTGGCGATCGGCGGCGCGCTCGGCCTCGCCGGCGCCTGGCTCTCCAGCCGCGCGCTGACCACGCTGCTCTACGGCGTGCAGCCGACCGATCCGCTGACGTTCGCGACGGTGCCGTTGATCCTGACGGCGACCGCGCTCGCGGCGAGCTATCTGCCGGCCCGTCGGGCTGCGCGCGTGGATCCGATGGTGGCGCTCCGCATGGACGGCTGAGCCAGCTGCGACTCATGTACGACTCGTCACCGCGGGGTCATCGATCGGCGTTAGGCTGATCTCCGCTGATTCGAGGAGGACTACATGGGTTTGAGAGACACATACGCCTACGCCATCCAGACGGCCAAGGGCAAATTCCAAGGCAACGCCGAGGAACACGAAGGCAAGCTCCACTTCAAGGGGTCGGTTGCGACCGAAGCCGAGAAGAACGAAATCTGGAGCGCGATCAAGACCATTCCGACGTGGGAACGGGACGTCGTCGCCGACATCAAGGTTACGGGGAGCGCCGGCACGACGCCGGGCACGGCCACCGCCGCGGCCAAGCCGGCGGCGCAGGCCAAGACCTACACGGTCCAGGCTGGCGACACGCTGAGCAAGATCGCCAAGGAGCATCTTGGCAACGCCAACGCCTACATGCAGATCTTCGACATCAACAAGGACCAGTTGAGCGATCCGGACAAGATCAAGCCGGGTCAGGTGCTCAAGCTGCCCTGAAATCCCCGTCGGGGACCCGACGGGTCCCCGACGACTCCGGAGTGCATCGGCACTCCGGAGTCGTGCCGTCACTCGGGAGGCGCATGCATCCCGCCCGCGTCGTCCAGGCCGTCATCCTCGCCATCGGGTTCATCCCGCTCGCCGCGTCGGTCCGTGCGCAAGCGGTCGTCGTGCGTCCGCACGAGAGCGGCGGCATCGAAGTCGCCCCTCCGGCGGCCTCCGACGGCTCCCGCGTCCTGCCGTGGGGCATCGAGCACGTCGTGGCGATGCGCGACGGCCAGACCCTCCGCATCCAGGGCGTGATCGGCTCGGTGCGCATGCGCCGGGCGACGTTCCGTGACCTGGCCTCGTTCACGGTGGTCCGGGCCGATGGTGGACCAGCCCCGCGGGTCGTGGTCCTGCCCGGCCCCACCGGCGTCACGGTGTGCGCCGTCTATCCGTCACCCAATCCGACGAAGCCGAACGTCTGCCTGGCAGACGGCAAGGCGCAGCTCACCGAGGGGCTGCAGCAGGACTGGCCCGAGGTGACGTTCGAAGTGGGCGTCCCAGATGGCGTCAACGTCGCCGTCCACGTCGTCACCGGGGACATCCGCGCCGAAGCGCCGACGGGACGCCACGTGAACCTGAAGACGGGCAAGGGCCGCATCGCGGTCGTGGACTACGGCGCGGCGGGGCTCCGCGCCGACTCGATGGCCGGCGACGTCGAGCTGACGCTGGCCCCGAGGCCGCTCACCGCGATGCGAACCGTGTCGAGCTCGGTCGCATACGGCACGCTGCACGTGCTGATCCCCGCGGCCACACCGATCCGTTTCTACGTGTCGGGACGGGTCTCCTCGGCGTTCCCGCTGCAGCGGACGGTCGCGCACCATTACTCCGAAGGCACGCTCGGCCTCGACACCGGGCCTTACGTGACCATGCGCCTCTCGGCAGACCCGCCCGGCACGATCGACATCCGGTCGGCGGACGACCCGCCCTGAGCTCACAACGGCCCGAGATCTCTTCGGCGACGTCTTGCGCGAAGCGCAGGTCAACGGATCGGGGCACCAGCACACGGCCTACTTTGCGCCGATCCCGATGCGGGACATCCGCGTGGAGTTGCCAGGCACCGTGCGGCGCGTGCGCGCCGTCGCGTTGGGTCGCGATCTGTCGGTGACGAGCGCCGGCGGGGCGAGCGTGGTGACACTCCCCCGCCTGGACGCTTACGACGTGCTGGAGATCGAGCGCTAGCTGGTCGCCTTCTTGGCCACGAACTCGGCCGGAGGCTGATCGCCACCTTCGCGCTGGCGCGTGAACTTGATCTCCTCACCGGCGACGGTGCCCTTGTAGAGGATCTTCACATCGGTGCCCTGCATGTTCATCACGACAGTGAACGCGATGGCGTCACCTTTGACGGTGCCGTCGGTGATCGCCACATCGCCGTTGCGGCCCGTCGTCGTGCCGGTGAGCTTGTCGCCCTCGACTTTGAACGTGAAGGTGGCCTCGCGCGTCTGGCCGTCGCGGCCCGGGACCTGGGCGGTCCACTTGCCCGAGATGTCGGCGGCTTGCAGGGCGAGTGTTCCGGCAAGCACGAGCGCGCCGGTGATCGAAGCGATACGGAAATTCATCGTGATCCTCCAGCCCCGGACGGGGCCGATGACGGTCGGCGGACGATCCCGCTGACAGAACGATTCTTTCCGAACGCGCCGGCCGAGTTTGTTAAACGTTTGTTAAGCCGAGCCCGACTGGGCCGGTCATTTCACCTCGATCCGCCCCGTCATGGTCGGATGGAAGAGGCAGCCGTAGTCGGCAGCGCCTTTACCCTTCACGACGTAGCGCCAGGAAGCGCCGGCAGCCATCGCCTTCGAGTCGAAGCCGCCCGCTTTGGCGGTGACCGTGTGCGGGATCAGATCCTGGTTCACCCACACGATCGTGTCACCGGCATGGACCGCGAGCGTCACCGGCTCGTAGCGCGTGGCGTCGATCCGCACCGTGTGCGTGACCGGCTTGGGCGCCCGGGCGAGCGCCACGCCAGCGGCGCCGGCGGAGGCGACGGCGGCGGCCCACAGCAGCAACGCCGCCGGCCGCCGCCACGCCGATGTCACTCGCTCGCGCCGCCGAGCGACGCCTGCAGTTGCTTCGCGTGCTCCAGGTGGGCGACGAACGCCGGCCGCACCTTGACCAGCAGGGCCTTCAGCTCGGCGTTCGAGGCGCCGGGGATCAGCACCTTGTCCACCGCGTCGAGCACCTGGGTGTGGTACGCCACTTCCTGGTCGACGTAGGCCTTGTCGAAGGCGGCGCCTTTCAGGGTCTTCAGGTGCGCGACGTTCTTGTCGCCGGCGCTCTTGAGGCTCTGGCTGGTGGGGTTGTCCTGTGGGGTCACCTTGAGCCTGGTCACCAGCTCCACCGCGGCCTTGTTGACGCCGGTGTGGTCAGTGACCATCAGCGCCCCGAACTTCTTGACCTCGGCCTTCGAGGCCCGCTCCGAGGCCAGCTTGCCGGCGTCGATGTCGACCTGGTTGGCGGTCACGACGATGGACGCGATCTGCGCGTCGGTGACGGCCTGCGCCCGGGCGGCACCTGGGATAGCCAGGCCGGCCAGGGCAGCGGCCACGATTATGGATGTATTCGTCACGAGTCTTCTCCTCCTGCCTTGATTGGAGTCGCCACGCCCGGATCGGTGACAATGTCGGCATGGCCTTCGACGAGCGGGCGTTCTTCACCGAGAAGCCGGAGATGCGGACCGGCAGCTACCAGTGCCCGCGCTGCAAGCGGACCGGCGACTACAGCATCAAGTGGGTGCGGCGAACACGGCGGGATCGCCCGCCCAACGGGGCCGACGAGGTGGATCGCGCCAAGTTCGCCAAGCTGCGCGACTACGTGCTCCGCGTCGACGACGAGGTGACCTGCAAGGCCTGCAACAAGCGCTTCGAGATTCCGTCGATGAACTCGCTGGTCTTCGTCGACCAGCTCGTGGGCCTGCCCAACGACGCCGAGCTCGAGCGCGAGATCGCCGCCGCGTCCGGTGAGGACACGCCCGCGGCGCCGCCCAAGCCGGCCCTGCCCTCCCGCTTCACGCGCAAACCGACCGGCTGGAAGTAAGGCCGTCCCCGCTTGCCGTCCTCTTTCCGATTTCCATCGGCGGCGAGTTTCGTCGTCTTTGCGTGTGCGACGCTGATCGCCGGGCTGGCCCTCGCCGTCGACCTCGGCTCCTGGGACGTCGAGAACGACGAGGCGATCTACACCTACGCCGTCGAGCGCATGCTCGACACCGGCGACTGGATGACGCCGCGCGAGATCCCGCACGACTTCGCGTTCCTCGAGAAGCCGCCCCTGAAGTTCTGGCTGGTGGCGGCGCCGATCCGGCTCGGGCTGCTGCCCCGCACCGAAGTCGGCTTCCGCGCCATCGACGCGCTGCTCGGCGCGATCGCCTTCGGCTACGTGGCGCTGCTCGCCTATCGGCTGGCCGGGCCGGCGGCCGCGGTCGCCTCCTGCCTGATCCTCTTCGGGATGCGCGACCTGGTGCTGCAGCACGGCCTGCGCACCAACAACATGGAGTCGCCGCTGGTCGCCGCCTACGCCGGCGGCATCTACCATTTCCTCTGTTGGCGGCACGGCGGCCGGCGCCAGGACGCCCTGATCACCGGCGCCTGGTTCACGCTGGCGTTCCTGACCAAGTTCGTCGCCGCGGCATTCCTGCCGCTCGTCGCCGTGGTCAGCCTGGCGCTGCCGCGGCCGGGGCTCCTGCCCAAGCCGTGGCGCGCGTCACTGGCCGACTGGGCGTGGGCGACGGCGTTGTTCGTCGTCGTCTCCGCGCCATGGTTCATCTACGAGTACTACCTGTTCGGCGACAAGCTGATCGAGACGATGTTCCGGCAGCACGTCTTCGCCCGCTTCACCGGCGCGCTCGATCCGTCGCACCTCCACCCGTGGGACTACTACCTGCGGGAGATTGCGCGGCTGCTGGCCGACGCGCGTTGCGATTGGCTGGTGGTGGCAGGGGCGGTCGTGCTCCTGTATCGCGTCGTACGGTGGCGTGACGGGCTGGCCTGGACGGTACTGGTCTGGGGCGTGCTGCCGCTGGCGCTGATCTCGGCCCTGACCTCGAAGCTGTTGCACTACTCCTACCCGTTCCTCGCGCCGCTGGCGATCGCCGGCGGCGTCGCGCTGGCGGCGCCGCTCAGCCTCCTCAAGGAGCCGCTGGAGCGCCTCGCCGCTCGCCTCGAACGCGCCCGCCTGTTCGGTTTGCCCGGCCTCCTCGCCCGCCCCCGCGCGCGCCAGATCGGCCTGGCCATCGGCATCCTGGCGATCGCGCTGGCGGCGCTCGCGCTCCTCTTCGGCACCACCAAGATCGTGGTCGCGGGCGTCGTCGTGCGCAATTCATCAGTGATGCGGCCGCTGGCGGTCGCCGCGATCTGCTTCGCGCTGACGCGCGCCTGGCGCCACGTGCTGACCGTCGTGCCGGTCGCGCTCATGGCGCTCTTCCCGCTCGGCGCCGCGCGCGAGACGCTGATCTGGGGCCGCGTGCCACGGCATTCGATGCGCGCCATCCGCGATTGTGCCCGGCCGCTGGCCGACGCCGGCCGCATCCGCGGCGCGGTCGCCCTCGGCGCACCGATGGTGCCGCACACCTATTCGTTCTACTTCCTGCCGCTCGGCGGGTGGCAGGAGCTCGAGGCGCCTGACCTCGCGCTGGCGCGGCAGGCGATCCTCGAAGCTGGTGCCGAACGCCCCGTCCTGCTGACCGGCCGCGGCTTCAGCGATCTCGGCATCGCGCTGCTGCGCGAAGGGCGGAACGTGCCGCCGGCGGTCAGCCCCTATCCCGGCTGGGTGGTGCTGCTCCCCGGTCCGCTCGGTGCCTGCGTCGATCCGGCGGTCCGCGCCGGCGGACACTCGATCGGCGGCCCGATGGAAGGCGGGCGGTGACGCCGGCCGTCGATCTCTCGATCGTGATTCCGGCCTACAACGAGGCCGGTCGCATCGGGCCGACGCTCGATCGCCTGATCGCGACGCTCGATCCGCTGCCGCTACCGTGGGAGATCCTGGTCGCCGACGACGGCTCGATCGACGACACCGCGGCGATCGTCGTGGCGGCGGGCGCACGCGAGCCGCGCATCCGCGCCCTGCACCTCCCGCACCGCGGCAAAGGTGCGACCGTGCGCGACGGGTTCCTCGCCGCGCACGGCGCGCGGCGGTTCCTGTGCGATGCCGACCTGGCGATGCCGCCCGCCCAGATCGCGCGGTTCCTCGCGGTCGTGCCATCACAGTGCGACATCGCCATCGGCAGCCGCGAGGGTGAGGGCGCAGTGCGGATCGGCGAGCCGCTGCACCGCCATCTGCTCGGTCGTGTGTTCAACACGATGGTGCGGGCGATGGTGCTGCCCGGCATCCAGGACACCCAATGCGGCTTCAAGATGTTCACGGCGGCCGCAGCCGAGGCCGTCCTGCCGACGACCGCGATCGAGGGCTGGAGCTTCGACGTGGAACTGCTCGCCAGCGCCCGCGCCCAAGGCTGGCGGATCCGCGAAGTGCCGATCGAGTGGCATTTCGGGCAGGCGTCGAAGCTGCGCGTGCTACCGCACTCGCTCCAGATGCTGCGCGATCTCTACCGCATCCGGGCCAAGGTGCGCCGCGGCGGCTTCGCCCGGCGGCAGGAACCCTGAACCCAGAAACCGGAACCGGCAACGGAAACCGGAACCGACGTCGCTCCGTCCAACCCGCCATGCGATTGCTCACGCTCCTGTTGCTCGCCGCCGTCACCGTCGGCGCGCAGCCACGCCCGACCCGCCTGACCCCCGAGACGGTCGGCGGCCTCGTTCAGGCCTGGGTCTACGACACCCGCGAATCCACCGAGCCGATGCCGCCGTGGCACCGCAAGCCCGCCTTCGAGGCGACGCCGGTCTACGCCGACGGCCGACTCTATCTGTCGACGCCAGGCGGATTGGTGATCGCGCTCGACGCCGAGTCGGGCGCCGAGGCGTGGCGCGTCGACCTGGCCGTGGATCGCAGCCTGAACTACGGCGACTTCGCCAACCGCGGCGTCGTCGTCGCCGGGGACCGCCTCTACGCCGGCACCGCGGACGCGCGGCTCGCGTGCTTGCGTCGGACCGACGGCCGACCGTGCGACGGGTTCGGCGTCCGCGGCCAGATCGCGCTCGACCACGGACTGCGGCGGGCGCCGAAGTGGAAGGGGGAGTGGACGCTGTCGTCGCCGCCAGTCGTCTACCGCGATCTGGTCGTCGTGGGCTCGTCGATCGCCGACAACAGCCGCGCCGACATGACCTCCGGCGAGGTGCGGGCCTTCGACGCGACGACCGGTGCACTACGCTGGACCTTCCATCCGCTGCCGGCCGACTCCCCCGCCGGCGCCGCCAACACGTGGTCGCGCCTGACCGTCGACGAACCCAGCGGGCTCGTCTATCTGCCGGTCGGCAGCGCCAGCCCCGACTACTTCGGCGGCAACCGGCCCGGCGACAACCGCCACGCCAACAGCGTCGTCGCGCTGAAGGCGGCGACCGGCGAAGTCGCCTGGGCGTTCCAGACCGTGCACCACGACGTCTGGGACTACGACGTCGCCTCGCCGCCGCTGCTCTTCCCCGGCCGGCGTGCCCCGTCGGTAGCGGTCGGATCGAAGACCGGCCACCTTTTCCTGTTCGACCGGGTCACCGGAGCCCCGCACTTTCCGATCGTCGAACGGCCGGTGCCCGCCAGCGACGTCGCCGGCGAACGTGTCGCCGCGACGCAGCCGTTCCCGGAGAAGCCGGCCAGCCTCGTCTCGCAGCAGGTGACCGAGGCGGACGTGTGGGGCGTGACGCCGGCGGAGCGCGAGGGCTGCCTGGCGACGTTCCGCGCGCTGCGCTATGACGGCATGTTCACGCCGCCCAGCCTGAAGGGCAGCCTGCACGTGCCCGGCAGCATCGGTGGTCTCCACTGGGGCGGCATGGCCTGGGACGAGACCAACCGTCTGATCATCGCGCCGGTCAATCGGCTCGGCGGCATCATCGCGCTGATCCCGCGCGCCTCGTTCAAGATGGACCGGCGTGGCAGCGGCCGGGCCGCGCTCACCGAGCAGGATGGCACGCCGTACGGGATGTCCCGGCAGTTCTTCTTCAGCCCGGAGGGCCGGCCGTGCCTGTCGCCCCCCTGGGGCGAGCTGGTCGCGGTCCGCGTCGACAGCGGCGAGATCGCCTGGCGGACGACGCTCGGCGACCTGCGCGAGACGATGAAGCTGCCCCCGGGCTCGGCCATCGACGCACCCACCGGCTCGCCCAATCTGGGCGGCCCGGCCGTCGCCGCCGGCGGCCTCGTGTTCATCGGCGCGACGATCGATCCGTACCTGCGCGCATTCGCGACCGCGGACGGACGGGAACTGTGGAAGGCGCGGCTGCCGACCAGCGCGCGCGCCACGCCGCTGGTCTACAC
>JANOIR010000014.1:0-9951 GCA_031407765.1 Vicinamibacteraceae bacterium | reverse complement strand
CGCGCAGCGGCACCGAGCGGCTGGTCGTCGTCGCCGAGACGCGGGGCGCCCCGCCGGCGGACGCCTCGCCGCTGCACGCCGCCGTCGGCGCGGCGATCGTCGCGGCCATCGGCGCGCCCGCCGATGCCATCGTCTTCGCGCGTGCCGGCAGTGTCCCCAAGACGTCGTCGGGCAAGATCCGCCGCTCGACGACGCGTGAGCTCTACGAGAACGGGCGGCTGCACCGCGGACGCGCGTCCGCGGCGTGGCAGTGGGCGCGGCTGATCGGCCGGCACGTGGCGTGGCGGGCCGGACGTGGCGCCGCCGCGATCGGATCGCTGCTCTACTCGGTATGGGTCTGGACCGCCGTCGCCCTCGTCGCGCTGCCGCTGTGGATCGCCGTGGCGCTGTCGCGGACGCCGCGGCAGGCGCGGCGCGTGATCGGCGTCGTCTCGCGGCTGCTGCTGCTCGCCGGCGGCTGCCGCCCCCGCGTCGAGGGCCGCGAGCCGGAGAGCCTGCCGTCACCGGCCGTCCTCGTCGCCAACCACGCCAGCTTCCTCGACGTGCTGCTGCTCCTCGCGGTGCTGCCGCCGACGGTCCGCTTCGGCGCCAAGGCGCGCCTCACCCGCTACCCGATCCTCGGCACCATCCTGCGGCGCTCGGACTACGTGCTCGTGCAGCGCGGCGCCCGCGAATCGGCGACGGCGCTGGCCGCGACGATCGACGACGGCGACTCGCTGTTCATCTTTCCGGAGGGCACGTTCGTGCATGCGCCGGGCGTGATGCCGTTCCGGCTCGGCGCGTTCCAGGTCGCCGTCGACAAGGGTGTCCCGGTCGTGCCGATCGCGCTGCGTGGCACGCGCGCCGTCTGGCCCGACGAGACCTGGCTGCTGCATCCCGGGCCGCTGACGGTGTGCGTCGGCGAGCCGCTCACGTCGCGCGACACGGCATGGGCGGCGACCATCGGTCTCAGAGACGCGGCGCGGGCCTGGATCACGCGCGAAAGCGGCGAGCCCGCGGTGAGCCGGGGCGCGGTGATGATCGACGAGACGCCGGACTGACGAGCTTCGGCGGCGCGTCCGTCTGCCTATACTCGTCGGATGAGTCTCGCCGGTCTGGTGCTCGCGGCCGCGGCGCTGCAGGCGGGTCAGGCACCGGTGCGCCATCCGCAGCCGCTCCCCGATCCCGTGGTCGATCCGGTGCGCATCGCGGTGCGGGTCGCGACCACCGCCCGCAGCCTGCGCCTGCGCATCCTCGACGACGCGCTGATCGTCGGCTATCCGCAGCTCTTCTGCTGCGGGGCCGGGGCGCGCGCGACGATCGAGGGCGAGACGCTCGTCCTCGACAACAACCCGCAGGACTTTCCCGCCACCGCCACCTACCGCCTCATCGTCTCGGCGGCCGCGGCCGCGACGCTGCGGCTGCAGGTCTCGACATCGCCCGCCCTGAGGCGCGCCTCCGTCGAGGTGTGGAACCTCAACGACGAGACGCGGCCGGCGCGCGTGACCGAGTTCAACACGCTGACCGGCGTCGAGCTGCAGACCAGCATGGCGCTGCTGCGCACCGGCGGTCCGCTGACCGTACCGCGCCGCGATCGCCTCGTGCTGGCGCACTACTACCCGTGGTGGGATCCCGTGGCCTGGACGGACCCGAACCTGCTCGATCAGCCGCTGCGGCTCTACTCGACCGACACGCCGGCCGACGTGACCCGCAACCTGCAGGACGTCCACGACGCGGGCATCGACGCCGTGATCGTCTCGTGGCAGGGCAGCGAGGTCGGCGGCGGCTGGAACCTGCGGCGGCTGCGCTACGTGCTGGACGGCGCGCAGCAGGCGGGCCTCAAAGTGACCGTGCACCTCGAAACCCTTGGGGCGAACCGGGTCGGGCGCGAGGGGGCGCCCCCCGATCCGGACGTCCTCACCGGCTGGATCGTCGAGCTGGTCGACACCCTGGCGACGCACCCGGCGTGGCTGAAGGTCGATGGCCGGCCCGTGATCTTCGCCTACGTCTGGGGCTTCGCCGGCGACGCCACCTGGCTCACCGTGCTCGACCGGCTGCACGCCAGCGGACGCAATCCGCTGATGATGGCCGACTCCACCAACCCGGGGCACCTGTTGCTGGCCGACGGCCTGGCCACCTACTCGGGGACGCTGTTCACACCGGACGTCGCCACGCTGATGCGGGAGACGGCCTCGGCGGCGCGCGTCTACCATCTGCTCTTCTCGGCGGACGGCAGGCCGCGCATCGCGGCGGCAACGGTGATGCCGGGCTACGACGAGACGCGGTTGCCGGGCCGGTCGGGCCGCGTCGTGTCGCGGAGCGGCGGCGAGTTCTACGATCGGCAGTGGCAGGCCGCCCTGGCCAGCGGCGCCGACTGGGTGGTCATCAGCACCTGGAACGAATGGGCCGAGAACACGCAGGTCGAAGCCGGCCAGCGCTTCGGGGAAACCTATGTCTGGCGGACCCGCTTCTGGTCGGCCGCCTTCGTCGGGTCGCCGCGCTGACCGCTGTATCATCTCGGCGTGAGCGACGGCAGCCCTGTCTCGACCGAGGCGGTCATGGACGACATCCGTGGCCGCATCCGCGACGATCTGCACGCCCGGCTGATCGGACACGGCGCCAAGGACGACTTCGAGGAGCGCGCGATCTTCGATGAAGTCGACCGCCTGTTCAGCCAAGCGCTCGCGCACGAGGAGCCGCGCGCCCTGCTCCTGCCGGCCCGCCTCGAGGAGCCGTGGCGACCCAAGCTGTCGCTGGAGTTCGCTAGCCATCGCGGCTGGCTGGCGGCCGGCGCCATCCGCTTCGCCAAGAGCCGTGTCGTCCTGCCGATGGTGCGCTGGCTCTTCGAGTACGCGCAGGAGAACTTCCGCCGCCAGCATCAGGTGAACGTGGTGCTGATGGCAACGGTGCAGACGCTGGCCGCCGACCATGCCCGGCTCAAGGCGCGCCTCGCCGCGCTCGAGCGCCGCCCGGGCGCATGAAGCTGCTGCTCGTCGTCCAGCGCTACGGCCCCGAGGTCACGGGCGGCTCGGAGGCGCTGTGTCGCGCCCTCGCCCGGCGGCTGGCCGAGCGGCACGAGGTGAGCGTCGCCACGAGCTGCGCCACCGACTACGTGACCTGGGCCAACGTGCTCCCGCCCGGCATCTCGACCGACGGACGGGTCACGGTGCATCGCTTCGCGAGCGCCCGCGAGCGCCCGCTGCAGGAATTCTGGCGGCTGAGCGATCGGCTGTTCGACGATCAGGCGAGCCCGGACGAGCAGCAGCAGTGGTTCGCCTTGAACGGCCCGGACGTGCCTGGACTCCTCGCCTACGTCCGCGACCACGGCCGCGACTACGACCGGGTGCTGTTCTTCACCTATCGCTATGCCCCGTCGTGGTTCGGCCTGCCGCTCGTCGCCGACCGCGCCATCCTCGTTCCCACGGCGGAACACGATCAACTGATTCGCTCGAGCACGATCCTCGCGCCGTACTTCCGGCTGCCGCGGGCCTACCTGTTCCTCACGCCGGAAGAAGAAGCGATGGTGGCCAACGTCGCCCGCGCCGCGCTGCCGCCATCGGCGATCATCGGCTCCGGCATCGATCCGGCGCCGGACCGGCCGTCGCGAGCGGCGCTCGACGCCCTGGGTCTGCCGGAAGCGTTCCTCGTCTACGTCGGCCGCGTCGATCGCAACAAGGGCTGCGACGCGCTCGTGCGGCACTACGGGACCTACGTCCAAGCGGCCGGCGCGGACCAGGCGATCCTGCCGCTGGTGCTCGCCGGTCCGGTCAACCTGACGCTGCCGGAGCAGTCGGGCCTCCGCTCGCTCGGGCGTGTCAGCGACGACGTCCGCGACGCCCTGCTGAGCCACGCGCGGGCGCTCGTCATGCCGTCGCCGTTCGAGAGCCTCAGCCTGGTCGTGCTCGAAGCGTGGAATCGCGGCACGCCGGTCATCGTCAACGCCCGCTGCGACGTGCTTCTCGGTCAGGTGCGCCGCGCCAACGGCGGCCTCTACTACCGTAGTAGCGAGGACTTCGCCGGCGCCGTCGCGCGCCTGGCCGGCGAAGCGGGGTTGGCTCGGACGTTGGGGCGTCAGGGACTCGCCTACGTCGACCGCGAGTACCGCTGGCCGCTCGTGCTCGAACGCATCGAATCGATCCTGCGGGTGTGACCGTGGAAGGTGTTGCCTCGCGGCGGGGCGCGATCGTAAGCTCACAAAACGGTCGCGACCCCCACGCCGACCGCCCGGAGTCATCGATGCTCTCGACGCGATACGGCTGGCGGCGCCTGACGATCGTGACCGTCCTCGCGTGTCTGGCAGCCGCGGCCTGCTCATCCGAACAGCCGACAGAGCCGACCCGTTCCCGTGGCGTGACGGGGAGCTGGGTCGCGAACGATCAACGGCTGCGCTTGGACTTGGTGGCCTCCGGATCCACGGTGCAGGGCACGGCGACCTATCTCGACGGCACGGCGCCGCCGACCCCGATCGTCCAGGAAATTACCGACTCCGATGTCGGGTTCCGCGTCGTCACGGGCGAGTCCCTGGTGACGTTTCTCGATCCTCCGCAGATGGTCCAGGAAGGCTGGCGCATCACGGCAGAGGTCACCGGTGATCGGATGATAGGAACCATCTCGTGGTTCGGGGTTGCCGGCCGCTACCCACGCGTCATCCAGCCGATCACGTTCGTGCGCCTCGTCGCGCATTGATCGATCACGCAGCCGGCCCGCGCTCGACGCGGGCGACGAAACACCCCGCCTCGGCGTTGCGGATCAGCAGCATCTCGATGGCCGGATCGCGCAGCATCGCGGCGATGGCGCCCTCGATCCCGGCACCGTCGACCGGTTCGCGTCGCACCAGCCACGAGCCGCGGGCGAAGCCTTCCAGGAACAGCGGTAGACCGGACAGCTCGGCGGGCACGCCATCGCCCGCGAACGGGACGCAGGCATCCTTGTGGATGAAGATCGGGCCGGGCTGCGGCAGCCCGCTCGCCTGCGGCACCGGATTGTAGGTGAACAGGACCCGCTCCTCCTCGCCGGTGCGGAACGTGCGCAGGCACTCCCGGCACGGGCCGTAGCCCTTCGCGATTTCGACGGTCGCCGGGTGTCCGTATTGCGGCGAGCGCAGTTCGCGCCGAGTGCGGTCCGCGAGCGCGGCGTCGATCGGGCGGATGCGGAACGACATCGAATCGGGCATGCCCGAGTATCGCGGCCGGCGGTCCGTCCGCGCTTCCCGCTCCTTGCTCTCGAATCAGGGTGGATCGGCGGTCACGCGATACAGGAAGTGCTGCACGAAAAACCATGTCTCGGGCTGCAGCGCCGAGAGCCGCTTCTCGATGGTGCCGAGTGGCGGCTTGGGCTCGTCGCCGTCCCACACGGGGAACAATTCGACGCGGCCGTCGCGAGCGACGTGCTGCCGGATCAAGGCCACAAGGGCCTGCATGCTGCGCAGGTCGTCCTCGTTGTCCTTGTCGTACTCGAACATGCCTTCGTAGAACTCGAATGGCTCGTTCGCGATCACACTTTCAAAGTCGCAGCTGCAGCCGGTGTGGGCGCCCACGAACCGCACCACGGGAAGGGAGAGCCACTGCCGCACGGACTCGCGTGCCGGATCGACCTCCTCCACCTTCAGCACGTCGGTTTCGAAGCAGGCTTGCTCGCCGGACGTCGCGACGTAGAGCAACAGGCACATGGTCGTCTGCTATGGTATCCGGCGTGACTCCACTGCTGATCCTCGTCGCCGGCCCGTACCGCTCCGGCACCAACGACGACCCCGTGCTGATTCAACGCAACGTCGACGCCATGACCGAGACGTCGCTTGCGCTCTTTCGACTCGGCCACCTGCCGGTGATGGGCGAATGGTTCGCGCTGCCGCTGATCGAGCACGCCGGGTCGACCGGGATCGGCGACCCGGTCTTCAACGAGATCTTCCACCCGATTTCGCGCCGCCTCGTGGCCAGGTGCGACGGTTGCCTGCGGATTGGCGGCCCGTCGGCCGGCGCCGACGAGATGGTCAGCCTCGCGCGGGAACACGGGAGGACGGTCTACTTCTCGATCGACGAAGTGCCCGCAGCGTGAGCGCTGTCGTTGACACGTGGCATCGGGCGGATACGATGTTCGCGTGATGAAAGTCGCCTTGCTGTCGCCCGCGTTCCGCGTGCTTGCTTGGTCCGCACTGGTGCTGGCTGCCTACGCTGCAGCCGTCACCGGCGTCTCAGGCCAGGCCACACCGCCGTCTGGCGGGCCATTGCGCTGGTTCAAGGGCAACACCCACACGCATACGCTGAACAGCGACGGCGACAGTACGCCCGATGACGTGGTGCGCTGGTACCGCGAGCACGGGTATCAGTTCCTCGTGCTGAGCGATCACAACTTCGTGACGAGCGTGGACGGCCTGAACGCGCTGCACGGCGCCGACGAGCAATTCCTCGTCATTCGAGGCGAGGAGGTGAGCTCACGAGCAGGCGACAAGCCGATCCACGTCAATGGGCTCGATGTCGAACGGCGGGTCGAGCCGCACACGGGCGCCTCCGTCGGCGAGGTTCTGCAGCGCACGGTCGACGGGATCAGAAGCGCATCGGGCGTGCCACACATCAATCATCCGAACTTCGGGTGGGCGATCACCGGTCAGGAGCTGCAGCAGGTCCGAAACAACCGTCTCTTCGAGATCTTCAACGGGCACCCGCAGGTCAACCAAGAAGGCGGCGGTGGCGTACCCGGACTCGAAGAAGTGTGGGATCGGATCCTTTCGAGCGGCACGCTCCTCTACGGGATAGCCGTCGACGACGCCCATGTCTTCAAGCAACCGGGGAATGCTCGCGTGGCGGGGCCTGGCCGCGGCTGGGTGACGATTCGCGCACCGCGACTCGAGGCGAAGGCGCTCCTGGAGGCCCTGGAGAGCGGGAACTTCTACGCCTCCACCGGCGTGGTGCTGGACGACGTGGTGGCCACGACGACCGCGCTCACGGTCCGCGTGAAAACCGAGGGCACGTCGAAGTACCGCATCCGGTTCATTGGTCGCGGCGGTCAGGTCTTGCAGGAGGCGACCGAACCGACGGCCACGTACACGTTTACCGGCGACGAGGGATACGTCCGCGCCAAGGTGCTCGAGAGCAACGGCCGCGTGGCCTGGGTGCAGCCGGTGCAGGTGGCTCGGAAGACGGCGCTCGCGTCCGCCGGACTGTGGACCGCCGTCGCGGTGATGGGTGGGTTGGTGCTGGCAAGGCGTCAGGGGCGCACCTGCACCGATGCGAAGTAGGACGTGATGTCCGCCTCGGCGTGTGCGCCGGCGATGGTTGCCTCGCAGTAGCCGCCGGGGATGAGCAGAAGGCGGGTGGCGTTGTGCAACCTGCCAGTCGCCCAGCGAAACTCGACGGCCTCGCCCGCACCCGTCGCCACCTTCGCGATGGTCGGTTTGGTCTCGGCCTGGAGCGCGATGCCCCGCCCCACGCGGGCCGCCGCGGCGTCGAGGAGGTCGGCATCCCGCAGAGCGGCCCCAGCCGGCACCACACCCCGCCGCACGACGTAGGTGGTGATGTCCTTGGGAGGGTCGACGCTCACTTCCGGGGGTATCAGGCCCCACGCGCGCTCGGTCACGACCACCGAGTCGAGGCGGATGGTCTGCTCACCGCTTTCCGGTGCTCCCGGCATCACCGCCGAGCACGGCGCGCCGTCGTCGGGGACGCGCCGCGGCGACCGGTCCACCCGGCAGCCGGCTAGAACGGCGGCCAGGACCAGGGCGACGAAGGCGAGCGAACGGGACGACGGACAGCCTGTCATTCGTCCAGCCTACTTCCTGCGTGCAAGATCCCGGGCGCCCGACGTTCTCAGGAGCGGAGGCCGCTGTCGTGATCTTCATCCCGCGCTTCGCCGCCGTCGCCCTGGGCATCCTGCTGAACCCCGCCACTGCCGGGCGGGCACCGGCGAACGTGCCAGACAGCCAGCCGGCGATCGCCGGGTTCGACGCGATCGAGACGGTGTTCGTCGGGACCGTGCTCGACGTCTGGCACCTCGGCGACCGCCAGGTCGCCCGCTTCGTCGTCGAGCGCCCGGCCAGGGGAACGAAGATCGGCGAGATCATCGGCGTCGTCGGCCGGATCGGCTCGGCGATCGAGCCCGGCGAGCGCTGGATGATCGTCGCCGATCGCTGGCTGGAATCAGCCTGAACGACCGACCCTGTTTCGCCAAGGGCGCCGATGCCGATGCGACGCAGGCGACTGTCTGTGCGGAACGGTACAGGTGGCGGCGGCCGTCACCTCGGGGCCGGCACCGTCGCGCCGTCAGGCTCGGCGCACTTCTCCAGCTCGGAGCGGAGCACCAGGCGGGGCGGCGGCGCCGCCGGGTCGACCTCCACTGGCTCGGTCGTCCGCCAAGACGTCCCGAAACCGCCGTCGCGGAACGGTACCTTGACCGTGATTTCGCCGCGAACGAGATAGCGGTGCCCGGCGACGACGCGGATCGTCGCTCCTCCATCGCTCGACGCCGACGGGCCGAAGTCCTTCTGACCATAGTGGTCCGCCACGATTGGGAACCGCTCGGCCGAGAGAGACGCGCTAGCCGGTATCGTGCCGTCGCGACAGACAATCGTGGCGACGATGGGGACGAGCTCGACCGGTGGCATCAGCCGGGTGGCGGGAAGGCGAACGGTATCGACGCCGATGGTGACGACCTGCGCTGTCTGACGATCGACGACACCTGGGTGGAACACGCGAACGTACGGGTAGGTATTGGTGGGCGCCCCGATGGCACCCACCGATACGTGATAGCTGCCGGGCTCGAGCCCGGAAATGCTGAACGAACCGGATGGTCCGGTCTCCGTTCCCCGGCCGTGGACGCCAGGACTCGCGGCCGGGATCACGGACACATCCGCACCCTTGATCGGTTTGCCGGTGTGATCGAGGACGGCGCCGATCAGCCGCCCGGTCGGCGACGGGGTGGCGAAGACCTCGGCGCAGTCCTCTTTGAACTGCAGGTCGATCCGCTCCTCCACCCGCTCGCCCGGCGCCACGTCGGACCGAACCATGCGCGGCCCCAGCGGCACGCCGGTCATCTTGAAGCGCCCCGCGGCGTCAGTCCGCGCCTCGATCCGGCCATCGGGCGTCACGACCCAGACCAGGGCGTCGACGATGGGGATCCACTCCTGCCCTCGCGGCGCACCCATCCGGTAGCGATTGATCACGCCCGTCACCTGTCCGGCAGGCGGCGGCAGGTCCGGCACAGGCGCATCCGCCTCCAGCGAATAGCTGCCGTGGCACATGCTGGTCGAATAGACGCCCGCGGCACCGCCCGCGAGGATCACGTAGCGCTTGCCGGCGGCCACATCGAGCGAGCAGCTCGCCGACGACCCGCGCGGCATCGTGACGGTCACGGTTTCCCCGACCGTCGGCCCCCCCTTGTAGGCGCGGACCACACGCATCCGCGTGGTCTTCGGTCCCGGCGTCGCGGGCTCGGTGACCTCGAGCACGTCAGCGACGAAGGCCGCGGACACACTGGCGAACTGTTGGCACGACGACATCCGGACGCACGAGCAGGCGTCGGCGAGCCGCGGGATCACCAGCACCACACAAAACATGAACGGCAGCAGCGCGCGCGGCATGGGCACCTCGCCACTCAGAACGACTGATCCGGGCCTTTCTTGCACGGCGCCGGGATGGCTCCTTGTCAGGCCCGTGCTATGGCTCGATCCATTTCAGGCTGCGCTCGACGGCGCGATCCCAGCCGCGCGTCAGCGCCTGGCGTCGATCGGGATCCATCCGCGGCGTGAACTCGCGACCCAGGGCCCAGTTGCTGGCGATGTCGTCGAGATCGCGCCAGTAGCCGACGGCCAGGCCGGCGAGATACGCCGCGCCGAGTGCCGTCGTCTCGGCGACGACCGGACGCCGCACCTGGACGTCGAGCAGAGGACCGTACCGTTCCGGCACGAACGACGACCCCGTGTTGATCAAGCGCAACGTGGACGCCATGACCGAGGCATCGCTCCAGCTCTTTCGCCGCGGC